>JAAFIA010000004.1 GCA_013298545.1 Bacteroidota bacterium
CTTGAGCATTTGGAACTTGGAATCTGGAACTTGAGTATTTGGAACTTGGAACTTGGAACTTGAGCATTTGGAACTTGGAATCTGGAACTTGGGCATTTGGAACTTGGAACTTGGAACTTGGAAACTGGAACTTGAAATCTGGAACTTGGAACTTGATTTTTTTATTTTTTATGAACTTCTTCCAAAAAAACATCGCGCAGCATAACGCCACGTCTCTTTGCTTGCGCCCAGAGCCGCACTTCGTTTAGTCCCAGAAAAGAAACAGCATCTTTGGACTGCAACGAAAGTTGATCCAATTCGGCGAGCAATTTTGTTTGCGCCATATTTAGTGCTTTGGGGGCATGTTCATGTAACGTAAGATCGAGGTAATGAAAGACCGCACGTTCAAAATCCAATTCGTAGGTGTTTTTGCTAAAATGCCTTTTGCCCGAACGGACTAAGTATTCGTTTAATTGTTCATTGCCCAGCTCGTATTGCAAAATGGCCTGAAGCACGAGTGCAAATTCGCGGATGTCGATGCGGATCTTCCGATTGGGCGTGTTGAGCATTCGAATCACAAACCGATTGGCCGCTTCATGATTTCCGCCGATAAATTCGGCAATGGCAAAATTGCAGAGGAAAGGAAGCACAAACGCTTCGGAGAGAAATTTTCGTTCGCGATAAATCCAAAGATCAATTTCTAGAATAAGTTTTTGCACCGAATCAAAATCGCCTTTGTTGAGTGCAAGCGTAAATTGGTTGTGGTAGAGCAACCGTTGAAAATCGCGTTGCGCATCTTTCGGAAGTGCACTAAACTGATTTAAAACTTGCAAATAGGTGTGTGTTTCTTCCCATGAAATTGGCGCATAGAAACAAGCCGTTTGATAAAACTTCGACGTAACGAAAAGCAAATGCGTTTGATCGATTTGCCAGTCGGGATGATTTTGCCAATGTTTTAAAAAAGCAGCGTAATGCATAAGAGCGTCATGAGCTTTGCGTTCGTACAACAAACGAAGGCCAATAATATTCGCCGCATAAATCTGCTCCAAATATCCGCCCGATTCAAAAAGACGTTGAATCATTTCTCCCGAAGAAAGTTGGATCATTTCTTTTGAAACACGTGTTTCTTGACGGAACGAAAATTGACGCATCCACGAAACCATGCAATCGTGCCGAAATTGAAGATCGAGCAATTCGGCCTGTTGTTTTAAAACAGCAAGTTCGTCCTCGCGCAAGCCCTGAAGTGAAGCGATGATATCACTAGTAGGAACGGCTTGTATGAGCTTGCGTTCCCAATGGATGCATTGCAACACGATCGCGTAGCGGCAGGTTTCAATGGCTAATTTTTTTGATCGTTTAAGGTAACGCGTTGCTGGGCGAAAAAGTTTTTTCTCGTAAAGAATGGCCAATTCATCCATCCATGCACCGAGTATAGCATCAATACCAGCTTCTTTGTGTAAGATGCGCAGGCAATCGAGGATAAGTTCTTTAAGCCGATTGGCAATGGTGGGCAGATTGGCGCGGAGTTTTGATTTTGGCGGAAGTTCGTTTTTGAAATCCAGTTTATTCAATAGATCAAAGAGTTCCAACTGTTGGCTAGCCGCCCCCGCGCGCGCCTTGCCCACCACTTTGATGTACCGCTTTTCGGCTGTTGTCAGGGAATCAACCCATTTTTTTAACTCTTCTAAGGCTTCCATAATTACGTTGGATTGTATAATCTATATGCGCTAAACCATTACACAAATTAGGCTATTTTATCAAATACTAGGTAATTCTACGCAAAAAGGGATTGTATATTTTGAACAGGATCTTGGTTTGTCTAGAGGCCATAATCGTTCTACCCTTGTACTGTCAAAAACAGTAAACCTCTAAAAACAAAACAACATGGCACTTAAAGAAATTACAGTCAACTACACGTTGATAAACAATGGAAGCAACACCGTAACCTGCAAAAACGTTCTAATGTCTGTTAGCATAGAGCCGGGCGAGACAGGTAGTATTCAGGTCTGCTTTTCTGGTAGCACTGTCTTTATGGTAACCGAATCAAATAACCCAAGCATTCCGCTTACTGTTACGCTCACACAAATTTCCGACACGAGTATAGATATTACACCGTCTAGCAACAACTGGCAGATTACGGAGAATGACAACGAATGGCTATGTCAAGTGGTTGGAGCAAATAAAGAAATAGAAGACCAGCAAACTTACCCAACAACGGCATCTGGAGAGAATGGAGTAATCGTAATCGTAGGAACGGTTGAAATTTTGGAACCTGCCCACCAGGAATAAACAACATCCTATTTATTTGAAATATCAAAAAGAAAACAACAACCAATAAAACAAGAACACTATGTGCACCGCTTTTCTTGCCTATCAAACGGGCGTATTTGGAATTACTGGCAGATCGCTAGATTACGACCAGCCCACAACGTTTGTAACCACACAAACTCCTGCAGGGACAACATTTAATTCGGTCTTAAACAATGGCGTTAGTTGGGTATCAAAGTATGCGATATTTACAATTGACTCTGTAGAGAGTTATAATGTTCCATTTGAAGGCATGAACTCGATGGGACTTTCTATTAGTGGAAATTTAGCGAATGCAGATTATCCGCAAAATAATCAGGGGCCAACCATATCATCCGATGATATTGTAAATTATGTTTTATCACAGGCGCAAAGTATTGTTGAAGCGGCGGCTTTGCTTACAACCATCAACATTCAAAGCCCGTGGAAGTATCATTATATCGTATTTGATTCTATCGGAGATAGCCTTGTTGTTGAATATGAAAATCAACTCGCTGTTGCCTATGTCAACGAAAGCCTTGTTTTGACAAACAACCCCAATTTAAATTACCAGTTAGAAAACCAAAACAACTATGCACATATTCAAAACTGGTCGCCAAATGCTATTCTTCCCGATAGTGGCGATCAATTTCACGGACAAGGTATGCTTGGTTTGCCTGGAGATTGGATGTCTCCATCACGATACACAAGAGCGAGTACGATGCTTAAATACGCGCTTAGTCAAGTAACAAGTAATAACGATGCCATTTATTTGAGCAAAAGAATTCTCGATAATGTAAGCCTGATAAAAGGGATAGACATGGGCGGATCTGCAACCGGATTGCCGATTTATACACAAGTACAAATTGTAAAAGACATTTTAAATAATGTTGTTTATTGGCGAACGTATGATGCCGAAGAATGGACTGTCGTTAATATTCAATGGTAATAAAAAAAGAACAACATAAACCCGTTTTTTAAACAACCGCCTAGCGTCTTTTTGATAGATGTGTGGGCGGTTGTTTTTATTTATGCTTAGGAAAAGAAACCCTCCAAAGCCATCAAATCTTTTTCATCGGTGTAAGTCTCTGACTTGTTCCACTACGAAAAAAACAGAACAAATTTCACCAACTCACCAATTCCACAATTCCACAATTCACCAACTCGCCAATTTACCAACTCCACAATTCCTAATTTGTACTTTCCTTATGCTCCAACCCTTTATCCTCCAACGCTTTTTCCCAACGACTCACCACCGCAGTTGCTACCGCATTTCCTGCCACGTTTGTTGCCGAACGGCCCATATCTAAGAGCCAATCCACCGCAATCAACAACGACAATCCTTCGGTTGGAATTTCAAACGCCGCAAGCATCCCCGCAATTACAACCAGTGATGCGCGCGGAACACCAGCCATGCCTTTACTCGTAACCAACAGCATGAGCAACATGGTTAATTGCTGCCCCAACGAAAGATCAATGCCATACGCTTGCGCCAACGAAACCGTTGCAAACGTCATGTACATAATTGAACCATCTAAGTTGAACGAATACCCAAGCGGCAATACAAAACCAATAATGCGATCTTGACACCCAAAACGCTCCAAGGCATTGATCGTTTTGGGCATAGCCGCCTCAGAACTTGCCGTTCCAAAAGCAATCAACATCGGCTCGCGAATGAGTGAAAGTAATTTCCAGTATTTGACGCGAAAGATTGTGCAAATAAGCGGCAGCACCAAAAAAACAAATGCCGCAAGTCCGCCAAAAAAGCAAACAATCAATTTGATGTAGCCACCCAAAACGCCGAGGCCATGCACACCAATCACCAACACAACAGCACCAAACACCGCTAACGGCGCAAAGTACATGATGTAGCCCGTCATTTTCAACATGGCATGTGCTACCGCATCAAAAAACTCAACGATAATTTTTCCACGCTCACCAATGGCCGCAACAGCACCCGCGAAAAACAAGACAAAGACAATGATGGGCAGAATATCGTTTTCCGAAAGCGATTTGATGATGTTCTTTGGAAATACATGCAGCACAAAATCATTCAGATTAAACGGTTTTGGCTCAACAATTTTTCCGGCAGCTTCCGCAACATTCAACGCTTTACCAGGCTCAAACAAATTCACAATCACCAAACCCATTACCAAAGCAATCAATGTAGCACCCGTAAAATACAAAAGTGTTTTTCCGCCCAAACGTCCCATCGCACCAAAGCCGCCCGTTTTCGACAAACCAACCAACAACAACGAAAAAACTAAAGGAGCAACAATGACTTTGACTAAGCTCAGAAAAATATCGCTCAACAATTTAAACTCCGACAATTCTTTCCCCGCAAGATCTTTGAAATACTTCTGACTCTTCGGCGCAATGCTATGCAAATCGACCTGACTATACAATTCGGTGTGCGCAAAATAACCGACGATCACCCCGACCACCATGCAGACAAAAATCCAAAACGAAAGGCCGGGTACTTTAAATTTCATGATCGAAAATTATTGAACGGGTTGCATGGCAACCATGGCCATGTCGCAGAAATTGAACAGTAAATCGGGTAGTAAACCAAGTACAATGATGATGACTGCTGTAACAAACAACAAACCTTGATGCTCGCTGGTTGCTGTAACGGTTTCCTCATTCGCATCGCGGAAAAACATGGCGATGATGACACGGAAATAATAATACACGCCTACCAAAGAACCCAGAATACCAATGATAGCCAACCACACATGCCCACCCTGAAATGCCGCTGTGAGGATATAGTACTTACCAAAAAATCCAGATGTTGGTGGAATGCCCGCAAGCGAAAGCAATGCAATCGTCATAACAACGGCAACAAGCGGATTCTTTTTTCCCAAGCCATTAAACCGATCAATCGAAACATCGCCCGATTTTCCACCCACGATCAGCAATACCGTGAACGCCGCAATTGAAGCAGCAGAATAAGCAGCAGCATAAAACAAAACGCCTTTAACTGCAAACGGATTCACGATGGCCATCACACTTCCAGACGCTACCGCCATCAACAAAAAACCAGCATGCGCCACACTCGAATACGCGAGCATACGCTTCACACTCGTTTGTACAACTGCGGTTACATTTCCGATGACTAACGTAAGCGCAGTGCATACGCCCAGAATCGGCAACCAGAAATCAGAAACACCACCAAATACAGGCGAAACAAAAAGACGCACAATCGCCGCAAAAGCAGCCGTTTTTACAACGGTTGACATTAAGGCTGTAACTGGAGTTGGCGCACCGTCATACACATCAGGAGCCCAGAAATGAAATGGAGCAATAGAAACTTTAAACAACAAGCCAACGAGCAACATCACAATGCCTGCAAAGAAATAACCCGGAAGTACGGTTTTGTTTGAAACCGCCGCACCAATCTCGCCCAAATCAAATGAGCCAGTTGCACCGTAAATCAACGTAATACCAAACAACAAAAAGCCGCTTGCAAACGAACCCATCAGGAAATACTTAAACGCCGATTCGTTTGAAGACAAACTTGTTTTCTTGCTTCCCGCCAACACATACAACGGAATGGATAAAATCTCGATGCCCAAAAACAACATCGTCATGTTTTTGTAGCACGTCAACAAAATTGCACCAACTACGGCAAACAACACCAAGGCACTGTGATCGGCCACATTGTTTTCATCGCTGAAAAAATCGCGCGCCAGAACAAACCACAGCAACAACGTAACGAGCATGATGGTGCTTGCCACAATAGCAAACGCATCAAACGAAATCATCGTCTTGATGTATTCGCTCATTTCGCCATCGTCAAAACCAATGTACGAAACAGCAGAAGCCACAGCCCCCGCAACGCCAATCAGCAATAAAGGATAAAGCGCACGACGGAAGCGGAACATTTCTGCAAAGAGTGCCAGTAGGCCGAGTCCGGAAAGAATTAAAACAGGTTTCATATCGTTTTTTCAAAACAGCTTGCGCTGTTGGAAATGGTTCAAATTATGGATTGATCGGAACAATGGTTTTGACAAGAATTTCGATGTCTTGTTGTGCAATGCTCAACAACGGTTTTGGAAACACACCGAAGATTAAAACAGCCGCACAAATGAGCACGAGAATTGTTTTTTCGTTGCTCGTCAAAGCACCAAAAGAAGACGTTACAGCATTGCTTTCGCCAAGCATGATGCTTTGGTAACTACGCAACATATACACCGCGCCCAAAATCACCGTAAGACCCGCAAAAACAGCAAGCGTTGTGTTGTATTGATAAACACCATTGAGCAACAAAAACTCGCCTACAAAACCGTTGGTAAGCGGAAGCGCAACCGAACCCAACAACACAATTAAAAACAACACCGCAAACTGTGGCGATACATTGCGAATGCCACCCAGCTTATCCAAATCGCGTGTGCCTGTACGATTCATTAAAATATCTGCAATGAAGAATAAACCCACCACATTGATACCATGACTCAACATTTGCAACAACGCACCCGAAATGCCTTCAACGCTGATGTGCGAAGTTGTATTTGCCAAAATGCCCGCCGCAATCAAACCCACGTGTGCAATAGACGAATACGCAATCAAACGCTTGTAATCTTTTTGCACCAAAGCCATGCACGAAGCATAAATGATGCTGATGACCGAAAGCACAACCACTGTCATACCCCAACGATCGAGCGCAAGCGGTGTCATTGGCAACAACCAAATCAACAAGCCATACGTTCCCATTTTGAGCATGATGCCTGAAAGCAACATCGTTCCCTGGGTCGGTGCAGAAACGTATGTATCAGGCTGCCATGTATGAAAAGGAAATACCGGCATTTTAATGGCAAAAGCCAAAAACAAGCCCCAGAACACAAACGATTGTTGTGTGAGGTCAAGGCTTTGTCCCGCTTTATACATCGCCAAAATATCGAACGAATGTAATCCGTTGCCAACATCGGTATGCAAGTACACAAAAATCAAGGCCGCAAGCATGAGCAGCGAACCAAATAAGGTATAGACAAAGAATTTAAATGTAATTGTTCCGCGGTTTTCGCCTGTTCCCCAAATGAGACAGATAAACCAAATTGGAATCAACGCCAATTCCCAGAAAATGTAAAACAAAAACGCATCGCGCGAGGTGAATACACCAATGAGCGCCATCTGCATAAACAAAATCAAGGCATGAAACAGCGCAGGATTTTCGGTCTTCTTTTCAAATCCGCTCAGAATAATAATCGGAACGAGAAACGATGTCAGCAGAACCAACAAAATGCTAATACCATCAATCGAAACATGGAAATCGGCGCCGATTGAAGTAATCCACGGAACCGATGTTGCCAGTAAGTCTGACGACGGATCGTTGTACAACGTGAAATATGCAAAACCAGCCAAAGCTAGTTCGAGTAGAGAAGCCACGAGCGCAATGCGTTTTGCGCCTTCGCCTTTGACGAAAAGCAGCAGAAGCCCGAAAACAAGTGGCAATCCAATGAGTGAAGCGGTAATCATATCGTGTAGCCTGTAGCGTTGATTCGTTTATATAAAATTGACGAGCAGAATGAGAATGATGCTGATGACCATCGCAAAAATGTAGAACCCGACATTTCCGTTTTGCAACAAACGAAGGCCGCTGCCCATCCATTTCACTCCCGTTCCAAATCCATTCACAATCGCATCGACACCACGCAATTCAAAAAAGCGGTAGCCGAGATCAGACAAAACGTCGAGCGGCTTACGAATGACCGCATCGTACAATTCATCCACATAATATTTGTTGTAAACCACGCGCTGTCCTTTCAACATATCCTCTTCACGATCTACAGGAATCATTTTGTTTTTCACATAAATAGACCAAGCCACATAAATTGCCGCCAACGCACCTGCCACCGCAATGGCCATCAAAATCAACTCATGTGTAAAGTCTGGAGTAATGTGGTGAACAAATGTCTGCGTGTAAGCAAATGCCGGATGCAAGAAATGCTCCAACCAATGATGCTCGCCCGGAATACCCAAGCCGCCACCCACAACCGACAAGGCCGCCAAAATCAGCAACGGAATCGTCATGCTCTTAGGCGACTCATGCAAATGATGGTGTTGCTCCTGCGTTCCACGAAAACCGCCCCAGAACGTCAAGAAATACAACCGGAACATATAAAACGCCGTCATCATCGACACCAAAATGCCTAACATCCACAACACCTTATTGTGTTCGTAAGCATGTGCTAAAATTTCGTCTTTCGAGAAAAAACCAGAGAACGGCGGTAAGCCACTAATCGCAAGCGTTCCGAGCAAAAACGTTAAATGCGTAATCGGTAAGAATTTTTTCAAACCACCCATTTTACGAATATCCTGTTCGCCACTCATCGCATGAATGACACTGCCCGCGCACAAGAACAACAAGGCTTTGAAGAAAGCATGCGTTGTAACGTGAAACACCGCACCCGTATAACTTCCAACGCCCAAACCTAAAAACATCAAACCCAATTGCGATACCGTAGAATACGCCAAGACCTTTTTAATATCGTTTTGAAACAAACCAATCGTTGCTGCAAACAAGGCCGTTGCAATACCCACCACCGCAACAACTTCAGACGCAATTTCTGCATTCACATAAATCACGCTCGAACGCGCAATCATATAAATACCCGCCGTAACCATTGTCGCCGCGTGAATGAGTGCAGATACTGGCGTTGGACCCGCCATCGCATCGGGCAACCACGTGTATAACGGAAGCTGCGCGCTTTTTCCCATTGCACCAATAAAGAGCAACAACGCAATGATTTCAAAAACACCTTTATTGCTTCCCGCAGAATCGTGCGCCGCAGAAAAAACCGTGCTGTAATCTAAACTTCCAAACGTTACAAAAATCAGCAACATGCCCAACAAGAAACCCAAGTCGCCCACGCGATTCATGATGAATGCTTTCTTTGCCGCATTGTTGTAGCTCGTGTTTTTAAACCAGAAACCGATGAGCAAATACGAACACAAACCAACACCTTCCCAACCCACAAACATCAACAAGTAACTGCTGCCCATCACCAACAACAACATGAAGAACACGAATAGATTCAGGTACGCAAAAAAGCGGTGAAACCCGTCATCATCGTGCATATAACCTGTTGAATACACATGAATCAAAAACCCGATTCCCGTAATGATCAGCAAAAACAAACTCGAAAGCGGATCAATCGTGAACGAGAAATTCACATGCAGCTTGCCCGCAGCAAACCAATCAAATACTTGAACGGTATGCGTTTGTTCGTGCAAACTAAAAAAGATGCAGAGCGAAATCAAAAATGCTCCGAGAACCGTTCCCGAGCCAATCAGGCCAATCAGACCTTTCGAGAGTTTGCGTCCAGCAAGACCAATGATCGTGAAGCCGAGCAATGGAAGAAGCGGAACTAACCAGGCGAGTTGAATCATAATTCGTGTATCGTTTGTAGGCCGTAATTAGCCTTTGAGTTTGTTAAGAAAATCAATATCTGTGGTGCGCGTGTTTCGGTAAATGGTTACCAAAATAGCAAGGCCCACCGCGACTTCCGCCGCTGCCACCGCCATGATGAAAAACACAAAAACCTGACCTTTGGCGTCGCCCAAATACGTCGAAAATGCTGCAAGCAACAAATTCACCGCATTGAGCATCAACTCAACACACATCAGAATGATGAGCGCATTGCGACGAAACAAAACACCTAAAACACCCATGCCAAAAAGCACCGCGCTCAAGATGATGTACCAGTCGATTGGAATAACCTGTAATGAATTCATAGCGGATTAATGAATTTGACGTTTACCCAGCATCACCGCGCCCACCATAGCGGCGAGAAGCAATACTGAGGATAATTCAAAAGGAACTAAAAAATCGTTGAATAAAACTTTACCCAGATTGGATGCAAGGCCAATGTTTAAGGCCTCTGCCGATTTGTTTTGCGGAACAAGGGAAGCACCTTTGAGCGCAGCAACAAGCGTGAGCATCATCATGCCACCCGAGATCACAGCCGCAATGCGTACCCATGCCGGTTTGTTCGGCTCCGTTTCTTTGTTGAGGTTAATCATAAAGACCACATAGAGAAACAACACCATGATCGCACCCGCATACACAATGATGTGCACAACAGCCAAAAACTGCGCATTCAACAAAATGTAATGCCCAGCAATCGCAAAAAACGCAACAATCAACCACAGTGCACTAAACACCGGATTCTTGCTGAAAATCGTAAACAGGCCACTCAACACGGCCATCAACGATAAAACGACGAATAATATTTGTGTAACAGTCATACGGCTTTAATGTCCTGATTTCTTTTTGAGCGATTTGTTCGGATCCCAAACTTGGTTGTGACCATATTCGCTATGTGTTTTAAATTCAAGCGTCTTTTCATTCTGACGAACAGACACATCAATACGCTTGTCTTTTTCTACGGGTTCAACCAATTTGTCTTTTCCGTAAACAAAATCGTTGCGCTCATACTCCGTATCCACAATCCGATCGGTGAGGAAAATGGCTTCTTTTGGACAAGCCTCTTCGCACAAGCCACAGAAAATGCAACGGAGCATATTGATTTCGTACACCGCTGCATATTTTTCTTCGCGGTACAAATTTTCTTCGCCTTTTTTCCGCTCCGCCGCAACCATCGTAATGGCTTCTGCCGGACAAGCCACCGCACAAAGCCCACACGCTGTACAACGCTCTGCACCCGCCTCATCGCGCTTGAGCACATGCTGCCCGCGATACACACTGCTGCGCGGACGAACATGCTCGGGATATTTAATGGTCGCACTCTTTTTAAACATGTGCGAAAACGTAATGCGCATGCCGTTGAGAATGGCCGGAAGATACATTTTCTCCGTGAAGGTCATTTCCTTCTTCACAACGACTTTGGAACGATTGGTCAGCGATTGCATGAGTTGATGCTTATCGTTTGGTTAATTAGTTGATAGATCAATTATATTTTTCCGGTCAGCCACATGCCAACAGCAGTAGCAACCAGATTAATAATTGATAATGGAATTAAAATTTTCCAACCCAAATTCATGAGCTGATCGTAACGGAAACGCGGAACGGTCCAACGAATCCACATGAATACGAAAATGAAGAAAATCGTTTTGCCTAAGAAGACCAAGGTACTCAACATCGGGAACCAAAACGGATCGGTAACAAAACGATTCAAGAACGGCGCACTATAACCGCCAAAGAAGAACGTTACCATCACCGCCGACGAAATAAACATGTTGATGTATTCGGCAAACAAAAACAAGCCCAATTTCATCGAACTATATTCCGTGTGATAGCCGCCCACAAGTTCCGTTTCGCACTCTGGCAAGTCAAACGGCGTACGATTCGTTTCGGCCAAGGCACAAATAAAGAAGATTAAAAACGTTACCGGATTTTTGAAAAAATTCCAACCCAACCAACTATCCTGCACAAACCCTTGTTGCTGCTCCGCAATCTCAGCCGTACTCATGGTACCCGTTAAAAGAATTAACGTAATGACTGAAATACCCATCGCTACTTCATAGCTGATCATTTGCGAAGAAGCGCGCAATGCACCCAGCAACGCAAATTTATTGTTCGATGCCCAACCACCAATCATCACACCATACACCCCAATCGAAACAACACCCAACAAATACAAGACACCGATATTGACATCCGTTACTTGAAGCGGATAAACATTTCCACCAATGGTAATGTCTGGCCCCCACGGAATGACTGCACCCGTCAAAAGAGCCGTCATCATAGAGATTGCTGGGCCTAAGATGAAAAGAAATTTATTCGAAACATTTGGAATAATTTCTTCCTTCATAAACATTTTCACCCCATCGGCCAAGGGCTGCAACAAACCAAACGGACCCGCACGATCAGGACCAACACGATCCTGCATCAATGCCGAAACTTTACGTTCAGCATAAGTCGAATAGGCTGCCACACCGAGCGAGATGGCAAAAACAATGACCACAAGGATTCCCTTGTAAGCCAACATCGGTATCAATACTGCAAGCAACATACGTTTTGCGTAAGAGTAAAACTTATTTTTTTTCTTGAAGCTGTTTCAACTGTTTACCCGTGTCGAGTTTCAGTTTTTGCAACTCATAATGATTCTGTCCGATAACCGAATGACGATCCACTTGTGTTGGTCCATCAATCACCCAATCACTTGTTTTCTTGTGATCGAAGCGGCATGAATTACAAATCCATTCTTCCACTTCGCCCCATTGATCTTTGCGCGCGGTTACACGAAGCACATCTTCGCCTTTGTACCACAAACGAACGTTGCCGGAGCATTTTTCGTTGGTACAATTGCGGTGCGCATCAACCGGTTTGGTAAACCAAACACGACTTTTAAAGCGGAACGTTTTATCGGTGAGCGCACCAACGGGGCACACATCAATCACGTTTCCAGAAAAATCGTTGTCGATCGAATTTTGAATGTAGGTACTGATTTCAGCTACATCGCCGCGGTTGAGAACACCATGCACGCGGCCATCTGTAACTTGATCGGCTGTTTTTACACAACGGTAGCACAAAATGCAACGCGTCATGTGCAATTGAATTTTATCGCCAATATCGATTTTCTCAAACTCACGACGCTCAAAATCGTAACGCGTTTTGGATGCGCCATGCTCGTAGCCTAAATCTTGCAAATGACACTCGCCCGCCTGATCGCAAACGGGGCAATCGAGTGGGTGATTGATGAGCAAAAACTCCACCACACCTTTACGTGCTTCGAGCACATCGGGTGAAGTAAAGTTGACCACTTCCATGCCGTCCATCACTTCCGTACGGCAAGATGCCACGGGCTTAGGCATAGGATTCGGATTTTGTGCCGAACCTTTTGTTACTTTCACAATACACGTCCGGCAGTAGCCGCCGCTCGTTTTTAATTTCGAGTAATAACACATAGCGGGTGGCGCTACATGCTGCCCGATCATCCGTGCTGCCTGAAGAATCGTAGTTCCTTTTGGAACCTCAATTTCATGTCCGTCGATGGTTACTTTTGGCATGATCTTATTCTACGTTGGTTGAAACTTCGTTATGCTTTTTGCCTGGAAAATTTAGTCCAAGCGACATGATTACGCCATACGTTGGAAAGCTCACACGAGCTGTTCCTCCTGCAGTGCGTAATTTATAATAAGCGGCGTAAACGCCTTTTTGACCAAACTCCCAATAAACACGGTTGAAAAACAAAACCCGCAAAGCGCCCTCAACACCAACATTCCATCCGCCAATGGGTTGAAAATACGGTTTGTTGGAAGCACCAAAAATGGTGTTTTCAACGTGTGGCACATTCCATCCCGCACCCGCTTTCAACAAATACGACCCGCGTATTCTACCATTTGCAAGATTAAACAGGTTGAATTTTCGAACCAGTGTGAATGCGAAAAAATTAGCCCCATTATTCAACTTGAAAATAAACGCATTAGGCCCTTCAGGAGAAAGGTGCGCGATGGAATCAAATGGAATACCGTTCGATGTTCCTACCACGCGCACATCTTGCTCGGTGTTCACAATAAACTTAGCGTGATCGTAGGTAAGCTCAAACCCAAGCGTCTGGGATTTATTGAAAAAATAACCAACCCGGACACAGTATTGCGGAACCGTCAGTGGAGCCGTAAAAAGAATATCGAGCCATGGCGCATCGTGCGCTTGTGCGTCTTTTACAACAAATTCATCATGCGTTTGCTTCGCAGAACCATCGGTTGATTTCATGTCAAACCGAATATCCGTATTCGGATACCACCATTTGCTGTAACCCCACGATACATACCAGTTGCCGCCTTTTTGCCACGTCCAATTTCCTTTACCAGAAACGGAATCGCTCGTTTGCGCAACTCCTTTTACAGAGAGCGCAAGCAGGCAAAAAACAACGAGTTTAATGTGTAAACGCATTAGGCTGTTGGCTGTAAATTGTTTGTGGTGTAGTAATGCTTCACATCTTTTATCGATGCGGGATTTTTAATGTACTCTTCAAACTCGCTGCGGAAATGACGAATCGCACTAGCAACTGGCCACGAAGCCGCATCGCCAAGCGGACAAATTGTTTTTCCGTCAATCTTGCTTTGAATATCCCAGAGCAAATCCACATCGTCCGGTTTTCCGTGTCCACTCAAAACGCGGTGCAATACTTTTTCCATCCAACCTGTTCCTTCGCGGCATGGCGAACACTGTCCGCAACTTTCGTGATGATAAAAACGGGTGAAATTCCAAAGGTTTTTGACAATGCTAGCTGTTTCGTCCATCACAATAAATCCGCCAGAGCCAAGCATGGTTCCGGTAGCAAAACCACCATCGGCCATTGACTCATACGTCATTAAACGCGGTTCGCCTTTGGCGGTTGTCAGGATTAAATCAGCAGGAAGAATCGGAACAGAAGAACCGCCAGCAACAACAGCTTTTAGTTTTTTTCCGTTTTTGATACCGCCGCAATATTGTTCCGAGTAAATAAACTCTTCGACAGGAATACCTAAATCGATTTCGTAAACGCCCGGTTTGTTGATGTGTCCGCAAGCCGAAATCAGTTTTGTTCCTGTCGATTTGCCGATACCAATTTTAGCATATTCATCGCCGCCCATGTTCACAATCGGAACAACAGCCGCAATGGTTTCTACGTTATTGACCACGGTAGGCCGATTCCAAACCCCAGAAATAGCAGGGAATGGCGGTTTAATGCGCGGATTGCCACGCTTTCCTTCCAACGATTCGATGAGTGCCGTTTCTTCACCGCAGATATACGCACCAGCACCACAATGCACATGCAAATCGAGCGAATAGCCCGAACCTAAAATATTTTTTCCGAGCAAGCCCGCTGCGTAAGCCTCGTCAATAGCGCGTTGTAGGATATGAAACACATATAACAATTCGCCACGGATGTAGATGTACGAAACTTCTGCACCCAGTGCAAAACTCGAAACAATCATGCCCTCAATCAGCAAATGCGGTTTGTTTTGCATCAGGAAACGATCTTTAAATGTTCCTGGCTCTGATTCATCCGCATTGCAAACTAAGTGACGGGGCACACCTTCTGGTTTTGCCAAAAAGCTCCATTTCATTCCGGTCGGGAAGCCCGCGCCACCGCGCCCGCGAAGGCCCGATTTTTTGACTTCTTCTACCAATTCTTCCGGCTTCATCTTCAATGCTTTTTCAAGCGCTGCATAACCGCCGTTAGCTCGGTAAACATTCAGGGTATCGATGCCCGGCGTGTTTATGTGTTCAAGTAGGAGTTGTTTTCCCATAGCGAGCCTTATTGTGCTTTAATGTGTTTTTTATCCCAATGCGTAGTGCGTTCGCCCTTGCTTTTGTAGTCGTTCAAAATCGTATCAACTTTGTCGCAAGTCAAATGCTCGTGATAGGTTTCGCCAATTTGCATCATCGGCGCAGAGCCGCAGGCAGCGAGGCATTCCACGGTTTTGAGGGTAAACATACCATCTGCCGTTGTTTCGCCGTCTTTGATGTGCAATTTCTTTTCGATATGACGCACAATGTCTTCGGCACCAAGCAACCAGCAAGGGCCTGTACGACAAACCTCGATCAAACATTTACCAACAGGTTTGAGGTTGAACATCGAATAAAACGACGCAACTTCATACACCTCGATCGGCTGAATTTTTAAAATAGACGCCACATAATCCATTGTAGGCGCACTCAACCAACCGTCAAACTCCATCTGTGCCAGATGAAGAATGGGAAGTAAAGCCGATTTCTGGCGGCCTTCGGGATAACGAGCAATGATGGTTTGCACCAGTTTCATTGTTTCGTCTGAAAATTTTATCTCTTTCGACATCGTTTTACTTCGTGCGATTAAACGTTTTAGCGAGAATTTTTTCTGCAATCATTACTCCAACTGCATAAGGATCTTCTGGCATTTTTTCTTTTTCTTCTTTGTAAGCATTTGGAAAAAAAGCTTTCATATATTCTTCATAAGAAGAAAAAGATGTTTCTTTTTTTGCTTTTTTATTCTTCGTTGTTTTCATGGTGGTAGTTTTTAAAAAAACGAGAATTTATTTCAGGGTTAAAATAGTGCTTTCTTTTGATCCAAATAAATCCGTCCCCTTTAGAGATAATAGCTACATCAATTGCGCCTCCGACGGTTTCGGCATCATTTACAGATATTTTTTGTTTGAACGATGTCAGGTTTACGAGGTTTTCGGCCATTATGGCAAGTTCCTCTTTTGGAAGAAGCGCAACAGACTGGACGATGGGAATAATAAATCGACTTTGCTGATATTCCCTCAACCGAGTACGAAATTCATTCAAGATGGAAGAAGATATTGTATCTAATGCCCCAATCTTTTTGAGTTGATCTTTAGGGATATGTTTTTCTATATGCTCAAGTATTTGAGATGGGTATTTTTCAAACACTTCTTCGAGAAAACCATTAATAACATTACCTAGAGAAGGATCAATACCCTCCATAAATGCACGAACCATATCACTTTGAGCAAACGGTAAAATAGAAGCGGCATGATCATTACCGATTTTACTGCTTCGCTCTTCTTTATAACGAAGCTCATCGCAAATAACGCCGTCGGTTTTAAAAGAAATTAACGCCGGAAAAATTTCAGCTTCTCCAAAACCAGCGATTACAACACCAGAATAATTATAGAAAACATCTTTTAAAACAACACACTTTCCAATCTCAACGAGTTTTCTCTTGGTTGGTGTATCTAATGGAAGTTGTTCAAATAAGGCCGCCCAAATACTATTGATAGTAGATTTATACGTTGACGATAGCTTTTGAGAGAACGTAGAACTAAAGCACGTAAGGTCCTTTTCACGAAGAAGCTCCACATGAAAACGCAAAACGGTTTCTTTAACGATGATAGCAACATCTTTGGTCAAAACAGCTAAACCATTATCTATACGATTATTAATGTTTTTATTAACAACCGCAACAATACGTCGATAAACAGATTCAAGGGAATGTTCAAAAAAGACATCTTGCAAAGAAAAAAACTTTGGTTTTGAATTTATAAAACGAATAAAGTCTTCGGCATATAATGCTATAGTGCTGAACTTCTTTTTACCAAGCTTTCTTCGGTATTCCTTAATAATTGTTTCCCACGGAACGTCGCACAAATCAGCACTTCCATAAATCATAATACCAACAGGATGATATTTTGAAAGCGTAAAAAGTTTATTGACCGAATTGTAAATTTTCCGCCCATTTTGGGTACGAATAGTCACAGCACTATCAGCCGCAAGTGCGACAGCGTGTTTATTCAATACACCAATTTCTGCAGTCATTTTCTTTAATTCGTTTTATGCGTCCAACTCGCCCGCAATCACATTCATACTCGACATGGTCAGAATCGCATCTGACAGCATGCCGCCTTTGATCATTTCGGGATAAGCTTGGTAATAAATGAAACATGGACGGCGGAAATGCAAACGATATGGCGTACGTCCACCATCGCTCACCAAATAAAAACCAAGTTCGCCATTGCCGCCCTCTACCGAATGATAGACTTCGCCAACAGGAACATCTGTTTCGCCCATCACAATTTTGAAATGGTAAATGAGCGCTTCCATGTTGTTATAAACCTCCGCTTTCTCAGGCAAATAAAACTCCGGCACTTCGCCGTGAAATTCGCCTTTCTGACTGCGGTCAATATTTTTCATCGCTTGTTGAATGATACTCATGCTTTCCCACATCTCTTGCTGGCGCACCATGAAACGATCATACACATCGCCCTGTGTTCCAATCGGAACAACAAAATCGAAATCTTGGTAAGATGAATACGGATTCATCACGCGTACATCGTAATCTACACCCGCTGCGCGTAAGTTTGGTCCAGTAAAACCATATTCCAAGGCCATCTCCGGTTTGAGCGGCCCACAATTGATGGTCCGATCCATGAAGATGCGGTTGCGCACCAACAATTTCTCAAACTCTTTATTAACCTTCGGAAATTCTTTGAGGAAATGCTCAATTTTCTGCCACACTTTATCTGACCATTGACGCTCAAATCCACCAATGCGTCCGATGTTTGTTGTTAAACGAGCGCCGCAAATTTCTTCGTAGATCTCGTAAATGTATTCGCGCCATTGGAATACATATAAGAAGCCAGAAAGCGCACCCGTATCGACACCAATAACCGAATTGCAGATGATGTGATCGGCAATGCGTGCCAACTCCATCACAATGACGCGCAGGTATTCTACGCGCTTGGGCAATTCGGCACCAATTAGTTTTTCAACCGTCATGTGCCAACCCATATTGTTAATGGGCGAGGAGCAATAGTTGAGGCGGTCGGTAATTGGTGTAATTTGGTTGAAAGGACGGCGTTCGGCAAGTTTTTCAAATGCGCGGTGAATGTAGCCAATGGTTGGTACGGCTTCCATAATAATTTCGCCATCCATTTTCAGGATGTTTTGAAAAATGCCGTGCGTAGCCGGATGCGTTGGTCCGAGATTAAGTGTAGAGTACACTTTTTCTTCGGGTTGTGCAATATCGCTATTGATGATGGTGTCGCTCATGCGGTTTTGTAATCACGGTTAATATTAACGGCCAAACATCGAATCGTCTTTGTCGTCGCGCGTTTGGTCTTCGAGCGGAAACTCTTTGCGCATGGGGAAGAACGTAATGTCGTCCATATTCAGAATGCGTTTCAGGTTTGGATGACCTTTGAAACGGATGCCAAAAAAATCGAACTCCTGACGTTCCATCCAATTGGCCGTAGGCCAAACAACGGTTGCCGTTGGTACTTCGGCATCACTTTCGGGGAAGAAAATTTTTAAGCGAATGCGTTTGTTTTCGGGCATGTTGTGTAATTGGTACATCACACCCATTTCTTTTCCTTTCTGATCGGGATAATGCAATCCGCAAAGCGTGGTCAGAAAATTGTAGCCCAGTTGTTCTTTGAAAAAACGAAGGGCCGCAATAATATTTTCGCGTTTGAGCACGAGCACCGGAAAATCGTAAGACGCCTCTGCGCTCACGATGGCATCTGCACCAATCGCTTGAGCGAGGGCTTCGCGCACCTGATCGAGCAGGGCTTGTGTTTGTTCGTTAGTTGCTGTGGCCATGGTTGGCGTTGCTAGTTTTATTCGATTCCGTATTTCGTCATGAGTGCTTTATACTCGGCAGAGTCGCGGCGGCGGAACGATTCGTTTTGAACAAGATCTTGAATTTTGAGCACACCATCGAGGATTTGCTCTGGGCGCGGTGGGCAACCGGGAACATACACATCAACCGGAATAACACGGTCGATGCCTTGCAACACGCTGTAAGTATCAAAAATACCACCACTCGAAGCGCAAGCACCAACGGCAATAACCCAGCGCGGCTCGGCCATTTGCTCATATACTTGGCGTAAAACAGGCGCCATTTTTTTTGCAATGGTTCCCATCACCATCAACAAATCGGCTTGACGCGGCGAGAAACTCAATCGCTCAGAACCAAAGCGTCCCAAATCGTAATGCGATGCCATGGTCGCCATAAATTCAATTCCGCAACACGAGGTCGCAAAAGGCAATGGCCAGATGGAATTTTTACGTGCAAGTCCGACTAAGTCTTCTAGTTTTCCAGCAAAAAAGCCAGGACCTTCAAGCCCGTCAGGAGATTTTGCAAGCTCTAATTTTGTCCGTTTGGTTTCTATGGTACTCATGATTGCTTGATATTTTGTGAAATCTAATCGGGATTAATCTTCCCACTTGAGCGCACCTTTGCGCAGGATATAATAAAAGCCGATGAGTAGAAAGGCAATGAATGTAAGCATCTCGAACAAACCAAGTGCGCCAAGGCCATGAAGTGGGCCAGCGCCGTCAGGGTCGCGGAAATTTACCGCCCAAGGGTACATGAAAATAACCTCCACGTCGAACAACACAAAAAGAATGGCCACGAGGAAGTATTTCACCGAAAACGGAACACGGGCGTTTCCTTCCGATTCGATGCCGCATTCAAACGTTTCGAGTTTTTTCTTGGTTTTGCGAATCGGGCCGAGCTTGTGCGTGGCCACGAGCGTGGTTACAACAAATCCCGCAGCCACAACGAATGTGAAGATAATCGGGATGTAGTCTTGTGCAGTTCCGTTCATAAGGTTTCCGTTCCTGTGTTTAAAGTACAACAAGTCTGAGAACAAGTTGTTTCAATGATAGGCAACATAAGTGGCCTAAGCCTGTTACGGGCGCGTAAAAATAAGGAAATATCCCAAACCAACACCCTGAATCAGTCCCGAAATCGGCAGAAGGGGGTTTAGGGGCGATAAAGGCATTTAACATCGTTTTCAACCACTACAAAAACAAGGTTTTGGCCGTTAATCTGGAATCATTCTAATTTTCACCGTCAGCAGAAACCAAACAATAGACCTTCTCCAAATTTACTTGCCCGAAAATCGCCAACATGTCAGCCTCGGTTGCAATCGTTAGCAACGTGTATTTTTTGCCGTCTTCAGGCGTTTCAACTTCTTCGCAACTTGTTATCCGAATGGTTACAGAAATAGCCGCATTGAGCGGAATATTAATGTACCAATCCGCAGCAAGATTTCCTTCGCGCAATTTCCCCAAAAGATGCAGTTCGTTTTTTTCACCAACCACCACAGTTTTTAAAACCTGAAATTTTCCTTCTTTTTTCTTCGACATGTGGGTTGATGTGAAACGGTTAAGGGATTAATTTCTTTAAACAATCATTCAAAATCTTCCCAATCTATTTTTGCGGCAAGCTCCGGCTCCTTTTCACGCAACGCATCGAAAGGAGGTTTTTCTCCCGAAAAATCATATTTAAAAACCGTTGTTCCAAGCTCTTCATAAAAAATCGCATTTGGTGTAATGGTGTACAACGAAATGGATTGCTTGTGTTCAGAAAAATGTGCTTCAAAATCATCGTCGTCGCCACCCATGTCCCAATGTGCTTGAACGAAAATTAATTTGGTTGCATTGCGATTTGCCTTCCAAAACGAAAGTTCGTTCATCGTTTCGATTTGCTGTAAGCGCGGTTTGGGCGAAACACAGACATTGAAAATAGCCCCCGAAAAACCCGAGCCACCGCCGCTATTCAGCAAATCGAGCCAATACACATTTGGAGCAGGATGATCGAGACGGCCAACCGTATTGAAATCGTATGCTTGCGTAAATAACGTATCGTGTGTTTCTGTTGCAACAATGCGCACGGTAATGGTTTCGTCTTGCTCACGATTGTCGGACATAATTTCGTTGTGCGTAAACACAAGCGCGTATGATTTTCCGTCGATGGAAAGTGTGTAAGTTGTATCGGAACTTATTGCAGCGGACGATGTTGTTGAGACGAGCGAATCGACAGGTTTGTTTTTTTTAGAAACGGGCTTTTTTTCGTCCTGACAAGAGAAAAGCAGGAGTATAAAAAAAAGATAGGGACGAAGGCAATTCATGTGTACAAAAAAAGGTGATAGAACAAGCGCAAAGATGAACAAAACAAAAGCAGCATCAAAACTTGATTTTGATGCTGCTAAAAAGTAGAACAAAGATTATTGAATAATTAGTTTTTGAATAGCCGCCCCTTTGTCTGATAATACTTCAACAACATACATCCCCGAAGCCCAATTTTCGGTATTCAACTCGAGTTGTTGTGTTGTGCAATTTTGTAACAGAAAAACCTCCTGTCCAAAAAGGCTCAACACACGAATTGATTTTGGCGAACTCGTTTCAAAAGACAAGGTTGTTGCTTGCGCTGTTGGATTTGGGAAAAGCGCAAAAGAAAATGTTTGTTTGGGTTGCTCAACAACAGCAACGGCTGTACAAAGCGTACTATCCATAATTCCAGATTGTGTGGTAAAGGAATAATTAAACGCACCAACAGCACCTTGAAACGTTAAAACAGGTGCAACAAGAATGGCAGTATCTGCATACTTCACAGATGTTGCGGGCATGTAATCGCAAGGAACATAGCCCAAGGCATCTGTTTTTATCACCAGCATTTCTGAAAAGCCCGAGAAGAACCCCGTTGCTGTTGATCCCGAAAGTAAAAATCCGCCATCGGTTGTTTCTGTAACGTGGTAGGCAATTTCGTTTCCAGCAGTTCCATAAGTTCCCGACCATTGCAAACTACCAAGCGCATTGACCCGCATGAGGTACATGTCTTGCCCGCCCGCGCCATAACTTTTTGTGTAACCACAAATAGCAAAACCGCCATCGCTTGTAGCACACGCCGAATAGGCAATGTCTTCGCCCGCACCACCATAGATATGCGACCAACTAGGATTTCCAGCGCTATCTGTTTTGATCAAATAAAAATTTTGAAACGAATTATTCGAACCATTGCACCAGCCCGCTAAAAAAAATCCGCCATCTGCCGTTTTGTGTATGCTTCGCCCGAGAGAACCGCCAATACTGTTGGAGTATTTTTTTGCCCATAACGTAGTGCCTCCAGTAAGTTCGATTTTACATAGACACATCAAAGGAATACCATCATCGGCACTTCCAAAAACCATCAGACTTCCATCATCGGCGAGTGTCATACTCAACGCATCGTTATTCCCGATATCGCTGATGACAGAACCCCAAAGCGGATTGCCAAGGGAGTCGGTTCGTACAATGTAGGCATCGTCTCCTGTGCCTGTGTATGAACGCGTGATGCCACAGAAAACATAATCGCCATTGGCTAAACGAAGAATGTTGCTTGCGTATTCTGCTTGTGCACCAAAATACACTTTTGACCATAAAATGGTTCCGGTGCTACTGACTTTCATCATGAGCGCATCGCCATACGGTTGCGAGTTGCCGCTAAATGTTGTTCCCACAAGCGTAAACGAACCATCTGGATTTTCAAGCACAGCAGAAACATATTCGGCTACGTTTCCGCCATAATTTTTATCCCAAACAACATTTCCGTTTGCATCGGTTTTGGTGAGTGTAATGCGTCCTTGCCCGAAGCTATTCGACCCACCCGCTGTTCCGGCCAATAATAAACCACCATCAGCTGTTTTGAGGGAAAATGTTCCCGTATTTTCGTTCAACAACGAAAATACTTTTTGAAAAATAATTTGTGCTGACGATGCCAAGGAAAGGCATAGCACAGCAACTAAACAAAGAAATTGTTTTTGCGTTTTCATGTGTTTCGGAATTAAAGTAAAAATATTTCCCCAGTTTGCCGTTGAGGATAGCGAAAGGTACAAAAAAAAGAACAGCCCCGAAAGCGAACGATCGGAGCGGTTACATAGCACACATAGTTGATTATAATTTATTCCTGCCAACCGTTGTTATGCGCATCCCAAACTGCGAAATGTCCACGCAATCCATAAGAGGATTTAAAATCCGCAGAGGTCATGCTAATTTCCATCACATCTTCGCCACGCGCATTGAAAAACAAGCCTGTTGGTGTAAGCATCACCGAAACGCTAGGGCATTTTTTGTGGCTAAAATTGGTGCGGGTTTCAGATGCGTTATCAATCACATACTTCCGATAATCGAGGTGCTCTTTGATGCTTTCGATTTGTTCAGGAGTAAACGGAACAAGATTTTCTTTCACGTCCATAAAATCAAAAACCTGATCAAAATCGAGGTTAAGTGCTTTTGTTTTTTCGAGAAAAGCGATGGGATAAACCGAGATGTCGTAACTCATAACGATGTAGATTAAAAATTGGATTATTGATTTAGATTTAAGAAATGTCGATGCGTGTTTTTAAAAAAGCGATGTATTTCGGGTCTTCATGTTTAAAAACATCAAGACCTTCGAGCATGAACGCACGCGTCAGCGCATCGGCAGCATGATCGAGTTCGTTTAATTCAAAATGACATTTCCCTTTTTGGAGATAAACCACCGGACTCATCAGTTGCAAATTGAGGCAATCGTACAACAGCGAAAGCGCGTAGCTGTAATTTTTGGCATCAAACTCTTTGAACGATAAATCGAGCAGGGCTTTAAATTCGGTTGGACGAATTTCTTTTTTATCCAACAAGGCTTTGTATTGTTTATCGTCTTTGGTAAAACAACGTCCTTCCGATTTTCTATTGGCAATCGAAAAGAAGGATTTTGCAGCCTCCATGTTTCCTTGAGCAAAGGCAATTTTTCCGGCCATAAATTCACTTTCGCCCGTATTGCGCGTAGCCTGATCGCAGCGCGTGAAGGTGTCTTGCCAAAGGGCCGCATTCACAAAATCTCCGGTGCGGAAATAAACATGAATGATGTATTTAGAAAGCATATACCCTTCGTCCGAGTCTTGCTTGTCATCAGGCAAAAGCTCCCAAGCGCGCAGCAAAATAGACAAACCCGGTGTTGGGTTCTCTAACGAAAACACAGCCATTGATTCATTGATCAGCGTGTTGATCTCTTGTTTAAGCGCGGGTTCTAGATGCGTCATGATTGACTTGAGTTTGAAATGTGAATGTAGGGAAATAATGATGAGGGCGATGATGTTTGGAGATAAAAAAAAGAAAAGGGGCAAAGAGAATTAAGCTAAGATAGACCGTATGGGCAAATAGCTGTCGTATTTTATTTCTCTCCGAATTTTTTCTGATAGCACATTGTTTTCAAGAAGGAGTAATACAATGTCTTCTCGATGTAGCCCACAAGTGAGTTTATCATAAAGTAATTCTAAAGGAGTTTTACATCGTGGAGTTTTGTTTGCTTCGTAAATCCGAATAAACGACCAAACCAATTCGTGTGCTTGATTTCCGTTTCGACAATTTGTGGCAATTGATTCAAGTATTTTCTCATCACCATCGGCATAATTTGAGACGAGTAAATCCAAATAGGGAGAAACCGTTTTTGCAGGAGTTAATTTTTCAAGCGCAAATTCGCGAATATCATTTCCCGAGAAAAAGGACAGCGCACGAACAGCATATTCAACAAGACGATCCGACTGCATGTTTTTACTTTTTGCAAGTGTTAAAATAGCGTGATAATCGAAAGGGTATTTTACAATAGAAAAGACGCGCATGAATTTTTCAAGGCGGATGCGATCTGTTTCTTTTAAAAAAGCGGTTGCCAAATTATGGACATCCGTTTCGGAGAGTTCTTTTGCTCCTTTTGGTGTAAGTGGAACAATCGCATTTGAGTTTATTTTTTCTAAAACACTTTCGTAACTAACTGGTTTT
Organism: Bacteroidota bacterium; assembly: GCA_013298545.1. Lineage (GTDB taxonomy): Bacteria > Bacteroidota > Bacteroidia > Palsa-965 > Palsa-965. The sequence goes on from JAAFIA010000004.1 coordinate 25,241, forward strand.
TTTGGAAAAATTCTAATTCGTGCGTTATCTGCTTTTACGCCAGTAATGTATGTTTTCAAAAAAACATTTTCAGCCGCTCGCTTTTCGATTTCCTCGTATATGTTTATACTCGGATTTTTATCTTGAAAATCATCGAGCACCATGCCATCTTCAATCCAATCGGGATCACTAACCATTTTTTCTCCTTTTGTCGCGGCAACAAAAAGCAAACCAGCTAAGCCATCCAGTTCGATTATAGCATCTTCGCCGTCCCATTCGTTGTGCGCTAAGGCCCGCTTCCGATAAACGAAGTAGCACTGTTTTTTTGCTTCTGGATCTCCGGCCATCGCGAAATGTTTAGCGAGATCAAAAAGTTGAGAAGAATCCCAATTTTCATAACTCGCTGTGGCAAATGCAGTAAGAATGGTTTTTTTAATGAATGATTTTCTTTTTGAAAGCGAAATTGCTTCGTAAAGGTAATTCGCTCGACTACCTTCTGCTTGCGAATCGTAAACGTAATTTTTCAAACAGGCACGAATAATTTGTTTCGAAAAATCGAGGTCAGGATTTGCCAATAAAATTAAAATTGCTTCTCCTGTTCCTCGCTTGAGGGAATGGAACAATTTTTTTGCAAGGAGTTTTTTAATCACGTTGTTGTCTCAGCAAATGCGTTTATCATCGCGCGATTACTGCGCAGCTTTCAAATCCCATACTTTATACGAACAGCTATTTCTAAATCCTGTATAAGAATTGACCAAATTCGTATCGTGCGAGCATGTTGTGTATGATTTGCTGCAAGGCTCATGAAACGAACTGCCATAAAAAACACCTTCCGTATCGGTCATTTCGCGGACATTGCCTTTCAGGTGAGTGATTAGTTCCCCTTTGCAGAAATTAGAACTACAGGGAGCAATTATGTCCTCACTTTTAGCGGAAATTTCTAAACAAAAGCAATCGATAAGGGAAAACTTTTTGTAAAAATCACCATGGCAGGAAGGATAATTCTCTTTGTTAAACGAATCAGCAAAAGGAGCAATGCGAAAGTAGCTTGACGAGTCAGGCAAACGGTATTCGGCATAAATTGAAAAAGCTGGATTGGGTTTTATGTTGTAATATTTTCCAGTAAAATACTTTTCAATTGTAAACACCGAATCTTTTGGCGGATAAGGACGAAAAGGAATAATCTTTTTGTTAACCAAAAATGTTTCCAACGCACGATCTGATCGCCACTTTGAGAATGCATTAGCTTGTTTGTAAGAAACACCAACTATCGGATAACTGTTATAAGCAGGATGTGAGAAGTAGTAAGACCCTAGAGTTAAAGAGAAAGACAATTTCGTTAACCAAACCGTTGTATCGGGAAGCAATTGTATGTATTCATCCGCCTCTTTTCCATAAATGCGTTTGGTCCAAAGCAAAAATTCCCGATAATTGAGGTTGGTTAATTCGGTATAATCGACATACGCATTGTCTGCAAATTGTACCGTGCCAGGCGGCGGACCCATTTCGTTGATCGTATAGGCCTGCATTCCGCGTTTTGTTTGGCAGGTAGAAAACAGGAAAAACAAAAGAATACCAACGAAAAAGGATTTCATAAAAGCGATCACCAAAGTACAAAAAAATCACTCCTGCACCGGCCACATCCACGAACCATCTGGACGCATGTACCCAACGCCATTGCCTTGATGCACCCGTTGAATGCGCGGCGAAACTTCGGTGATGTAATCGTACTCCACGGGCACAAAAGTTTTTCCGGAAGAAGTAAAAATTCCGGTCATGCCAAACAACCGACAACGCGCCAAGCCCTCGCTGTAAGCCTCAATACCATCGAAATACGGTGGAACTAAATAACGTCCCGTAAAACTAATCACGCCCCATTTTTGTCCAACTTTTACCGGCGCAACACCATGCGAAAACGCATAGCCCTCGTCGAAATACAAACGGCCTAACTGATGCCCACCACGTGTTACATACCACGTATCAAACGTGTGGCTCATACTTGCATGCACTAAAACGATATTTCCCGAAAACGAATTGGCCTGAGCGCCGCGCTCCAAACGAATCACCTCTTTTCCGGTTGTGTCCACATAAACCGTTTTGTAATTCTGCGTCATGGCCATCGCCAAGCCTTCCGAAAACGGTTTGGTGAGTTTGTAATACGGCGTATTTAAGCGATGCCCTTCGCGATCGACAAATCCCCAGCCTTGTTCCCAACACACCGCCATCAACCCATTTTCAAAATGTGTTACACGCGCAAAAACAAAACCTGTTTTTGAAACACCAAGCGTATCGATAAAACTCCAGTACAAATTTTTGCGCACCATGACACGTCCTTGCGAACATGCTTGAATCACATCGTAAAGTTGGCGCGTCAGTTCTTTTCCGGCATTGTTGGCAAGGGCGTATTGTCCGCCTTCGCCGCGCACGGCCCAAAGCGTAGAACCCGGCACGGGATTGATTTCGCGGTAACGCAATTTTCCTTGTTCGCGTCCCGCAGCATCAACCAAGACCCAAAGGGTTTTTAATTTTACGGGAGCAAATGCACCTGAAAAATCTTTTGCCATATCGTATTTCGATTCTATCACCAGCGCACCACTTTTGTCAATAAAGCCCCATTTGTTTTTCATCCGCACACGTGCCAAGCCACACTGAAAATCGCCCACGGCATCATGCGTTGCCGCAATCACAAGCGTTCCCGACGTATCCAGAAACCCCCATTTTGTGCCTACGCGCACAGCCGCCAACCCTTCTGCAAACGCATGAATATCGGTAAACTGTTCTTCCACAAGCACGCCGCCCGATGTTTTGCATACGCCCCATTTTCCCGTGTTGTTGAATGCGATGTAACCGCCGCCCATCAGTTTCGCGTTTTTCAATCCCGGTGGAATGACCAGTTTTCCTAACGTGTCGATGTAGCCATAACGTGGCATGTATTTTTCGGCAATGACTAACGTGTCGTTTGTTTTTGAAAAACGCAGATGCCAATACTCAGGCGCAATACGCATCTTACCAAGCGTATCGACCAAGCCCCATTTTTTTTCTACCGAAACAATGCACAAACCTTTTCGGTACGCACTAACGGCAGTATAAATTGTTGGAATCATCACCTTCCCCGTCATGCTGATGTAGCCCCATTTTCCGCCAGAAAGAAAAACATGCATGCGTTTCAGTTCTTCTTTCGAAACACCAGCAGGGCCTGAGAAAGAACGCTTTTCGTCAATTTCGTTTGTATGAATAAACGATGACATGGACATTAAAAATGTTCCTTCTTGTGTTTCTACACTAGCAAGCAATTTTCCTTCGATACATACTTTTATCATGCCTTCAGGTGTGGGCTTGAACGCATGTGTAAGCGGAATAAAACCTGCCGTACCGTCGATGCTTACGAGTCCTGCTTGTCCGTCGGCGCGTGTGCAACGAATCAATTTAAAAGCACGGTTCGTGGCACATAAATTCAAATCAACATCTTCGATGTGTGTGTAGTTTAACGGCAACACAAAAGCGCCTGACGTATCGTTGACAACACCGTAAAGCATTAAAGAAAATGTTTGTTTACCATTGAGTGTCGGACCGTTTCCGTCTCCACTTTTTCCAACAACCGTATAAAAACCAGGGACAAATTGCCCGCCCAAAAAAGAAGAGGTATTGACGCGTCGAATGAAATCAAACATAGGTTGAATGATGGTATCGCGCGTGGCGATGTTGAGCAAGCCCCAACCTTTTTCACAAACAAAAAACCAATCGGTTGTTGCAGCGCGAACTCCTGCTATTGATTTTAAGGACAACGGCTGATCGGCCCAACCATCATCGTTGGTCAGATCGGTTGGAAGACGCGTATCGCCACCAATTTTAATGGTGCGTAATTGGGCATAATCTGTTCGTTCGAGTACATTGCCATCAGCATCAATTTTAAGAAATGCTGCGCCGCCATCTTTGCGCCTTGCCTTCACCAAATTTTCGCGAAACAAAATTTCTTGCTCGGCCAGTTTAACAATGTGTTCTCCTTTTTTGTTGACCAGCAAGGATACGTTTTTGATGTGGGCCAAAGCAACGCCATGCCCGAATGGCCGCACCAAATCATAGCTCGTGGGTAAAATAATTTTTCCGTCGGCGGAAGCAGCCCCCCATTTTTTTTGTTGATACAACAACCACATGCCTTCATTGCCATCGAGAATATCGGTGTAAATGGGTTGCAAAACCAATTGCCCAAGCGTATCAAACAAGCCACATAATTTTTTCTCGTTGTAGCCTTTCATGTATTTGCCATTGGCGGGAAGAAAGCCAATGTATTTTTCAACGGAAAGTCGTTTTTGATATTTGCTGGAATACAAAACCGCCGAATCGCCGCGCGCACCGACAATGAAATAATGCGAAGGTTGCAACAAAGTATCCCAAATGCAAGGCATGATTTTATTTCCGTCGCGGTAAATCGCGCCCCATAAATTTTTGATGCGCATGCCTAGAATATCGGCATGAACCCATTTCAAATAATCGCAGGTGTCGCCAACGAGCCGAACGCCTTCAAACGTAATGGCGCCGAGTTTTTTTCCTTTCACAAGCATGAGTGTGCGGTTACGCATCACGAGTGCTGTATCGTAGATGGGTTCGGTGATCACAAGGCCATCGGAATTGATGAAGCCCCAGAGCGAATCGGCTTTGTAGCCAATCACACCACCAAAAAAACCGCCGATGTCGCTGTATTTTGCAGGAAGAATTTTTTTACCGCTAGCCGTAATCAATCCCCAGCCGCCAGCATCGCCCTGCTCCCCGAAAAACTCATAATACGCAAGCATGTTGCCATAAATCACACGCAACATATCGAACCCTTCGGGCGTGATGATACGCCCTGAAGAGTCAACAGCATACGCTTTGTTTCCTTGTTGCACCACACCAATTCCATTTTCGAAATCGGCAGCAGCATCGTACGCAGGCGCAATGGCAATTTTTCCCAACGAATCGCAGTAGCCCCAACGCCCGCCCACACGCACCGGAAAACGGTTAATCGTAGGCAAGACGATGTTTGGTTGAATGATCCAATTTGCGTTGACAGCAAGCGTTGTTGCAAGCCGGTTATTTGGATTTACTTGCGCACTTGCCACATGCGATAAGAGCATGGCCAGAATGCTGAAAAGAAAATGCCGAGAGGTCATGACATAAAAGTTGAAAGTGAAAAAAACAGGCGTAACGAAAAAAGAAAAAGACGATTAGAGGGAATTGATAATCGTATTTAAATCGCCCACTGTTTTTGCTTGCATCGTGCTTGGCGTAAATGAAAAGCGCACCGACTCGTTATTTTTTGCTTTGACTTTTGCAAAGGCGTCGCGTGTCATGACACACACGTCATTGGTTTTGTTGCGAATGGCAATAAGCCCACTTTTCATGGATGGCGAAAAACGAAAACTTATTCCAGATTGTGCCGAAACAGCAATGGCGTTTCCATCGGCAATGAGATAAAGCGTAACATCTTCGCGGTGATCGTTGAACGCTTGGCTTCCGAAATCGAAATCGGCTGCTACAACAATTGCATCGGGCCGACCAAAGATGCGATCGCAATTGGCAAAGCCAAAACGTGTAATGCTGACTTGGCGTGTGAAAGGCGGTGTAGCGGCCAATTGATCTTCGCGTTGTTGGCGGGCGGCTTCCCATGTTTTTAATTTTTCACGAAATGTTTGCCGCGCTTTTTCGAGATTTTCTTCGGTAAGAACCGGACGCACTTGTGTTGTAAACGATTCGTCTGCCGCAGCGAGATTGAGTGTATAGGTTTGTTCGTCGGCATTTGGCTCAATACTCATGCGTGTCCACGACGTTGTATAAACGCGTTTATCTTTTTCGGGATCGTTTCCTGTTCCGGCGTATTGCCAAAGGACGTTGTTGTAGCTTGCTAACTCGGGGCGAAGCGTTGGGTCAATATCAAAATTAATCATGGGCAAGTTGGGATCAACAGCTTGCGGTTCTGCTGGTCGAACATTCATTGCAGCGAGTGCCTTTGCAAGTTGTCTGAATGTGGAATTGGTATCAGCACCACCAGAAGATTTATAAACCCAATTACTGGCAACTGTATCGAGTTCGTAAAAGTTGAAATCGCCAGATTTGAAGGAAATAAAGGAGAGGGCGATATTTCCACCTTCGCGAACATAAACAGGTTTTCCGTTTTGCGAAGCGGTCAGTTCAAACATACCCGCCGACTCGAACGGATAAATTTGTCCGGCAGAATCGTATTGCATAGTAATTCCAGAGGCAATGATTTCGGCGGCGGTATGAAATTCGCGGTAGGAAAACAAAACGTTTCCTTCAACGGTTTTTCCCGTTTCGTCAACAAGTGTTCCTTTTGGAATGGTGATGGTTGTGCCGGAGCTGGTTAGGAGTGTATCGTTTTCGCTCGCGTTGACGGTGTATTCTTGATCGGGAACATCAACGTCTTTGAGTGGTGGAGCAACCGCATGTTCGCGGAGTTTGCCTTCTTTTGAAGGGGCGCAGGAATTGAGCGAAAAAGAAAGGGCCGCAAGTAGTGCGAGGCCAAGGACGAGGTTTTTTTGCGTTTGCATGTGATCAGCGTTTATGGCATAATACCGGAATGTGCCAAAAGGTAACCCCAAAGCAAAAAATATTTTTACCGGTTATAGCTTTTCACCACAATTTGCGCAAAATCGAAGAGGGAATTGACGTACATATCGGCTTCAGGAAGCGAGGGGGCATCGCCAACAAAAACCGCTTGCATACCCGCATTGCGGGCAAAGCCCATATCGCTGTGCGAATCGCCAACCATGATGGCGTTTGCAAAATCAATTTCAGGAAAATCTTTTTTGGCAAGCAAGGCCATTCCAATTCCGGGTTTTCGCAAGGGCGAATTTTCAGAAGCGGCATTGGGCGAAAAGTAAACGGCATTAATTTTTCCGCCACGCTTTTTAATTTCAGCGCACATGTACGCATGAATTTTTTCGAGATCGGATGCGTTGTACAAGCCTTTCGAAATGCCTTGTTGGTTGGTAACAACAACAATGCGTTGAATATGTTTCGACAACATATTCAACGCATCTAAAACTCCGGGAAGAAATTTAAACTCTTCAAGCCGCTTAACGTAATCATTCATGAGCCGGACATTGATAACTCCGTCGCGGTCGAGAAATAGTGTAGTGGCTGAGTTGAGGTGCATATTAGTAGATTAAAACGCGACGAACCGTTTCCTGTTTGGAATTGGTTAAGCGAATCAAAAATGTTCCTGATCCGAAAGGAGTGAGGTCAAGTTGTTGGTTGTAGCGTCCGTTAAATTGTGTGAGTGTTTCGGCATAAATTTCACGACCGAGTGCGTCGCAAATACTTAACACATAATCGTCATTGGTTTGTACTTCGAACGCAAGTTGGAATTGGCCGTTGCTTGGATTTGGTGCAATGACAAAAAATCCGGCGGCTTCGTTTGGTGGAACGCCATTGACGAGCGTGGCTTGCGATTCGCCACCCGTACATCCAGAAGAGGTAAATGTAGCAACGCTGTACATCCCAACGTTTAATGCAGTATAGTTTTGCGATGTTGCTCCGGCAATGGGTGTGCCGTTGAAATACCATTGGTATTGCGGTGCGGCGGGCGAACAGGTGAGCATAAATCCATTAACCAAAACGGTTGGCATTTGCATCGGTGGTAACACAATCAACATGCGGGCACTAGACGCGGTACATCCATTGGTATCGGTTCCCGTTACCGAATAGGTTGTTGTTCCGTAAGGCCAAACGAGCGCAGAGTCATTGGCTGCGGTGTTGGTGTAGATGGATGGATTCCAGGTGTATTGCAAATTTTGATTGCTACAAGTAACCCATGTTGTGTCGCCAAAACAAATAGAGGTAGCACTAGTAACCGAAAATCCCGGTAGGGGATTTACACGAATTTCAACAGAATCGGAGGAAGAACATCCGAATACATCGGTTGTGGTTAAGACAAATATTTGTGTTCCGGCTTGTTGTGCAATAAGTGTTGGATTTTGAATGGTGGCATGGTCTAACCCTGTTGTTGGCGACCAAGAATAAGTTGCTGCACCAGTGCCGCTAAGTGTTATAAAACCGCTGTTGCATAAACTGGTATCTGCTCCAGCATTTACATTGGGTGCAGCAGCAACGGTGATGGTTTGCGCAAGCGTATCGTTGCCGTTTGCATTCGAGACAATGAGCGTAACGGTGTACGTTCCAGCAGCGGTATAATTTACAACCGGATTTTGCGAAGTTGATGTATTCGGTGTTGCGCCAGGAAAATCCCAAGCCCATGCTGTTGCAGCAGGAGCAGATAGATCCGTAAACGACGCGTTACCATTTTGACAAACAGTTGCAGGTGCCGCAAATGCTGCGGTTGGCGGCAATGATGTTGATCCGCTGATGTTGATGTTATCGAGATAAATGAATTGGCCGTGATGTCCGCGATTTCTAAAAACAACCATCACGCTTGTTTGTCCGGCATAAGCATTGAGGTTGATGGTTTCGGTACGCCATTGGTTGTTGGTTGGCGTAAAGAGCGATGTTTGATCGGGTGTGGTAGCAAGTTGTGTTCCGCCTTTCAAAAACACGGAAGTAAATGTTGCGCCGCAATCGGAAGAGATCAATACTTCGATGGAGTCGCTGCGTGTAGCATTGTAACGCGCATAAGCCACATCGAAATCGAGTTGAAGTGTTGTGTATCCCGTAAAATTAATTCCGGGAGAACGCAATTCGTCGCGGTCGTTGTTGACAATGTTGTTGAAGTTGTTGAAATAAGCACACTCATTGCTGTTGTGCCCAACCGTGCTGCTGCGTTCCCAAACAAAATTCTGATTTCCGGCGTTGAGCATACTCCATCCTGCTGGGACAAATGTTGTGGAAACAAAGCCTTCAACAACAGGAGGTGTCAACGCACCCGTAACCGTGATGTAGGTAAGTTTCGATTCAACAGCAGCACCAGCGATATTGGTCGCTGTAAGTGTTACAGGATAAACGCCGGGCGTGTTGTAAACAACAGTAGGATTTTGGAGCGATGATGTGCTTGGTGTTCCGCCAGGAAAATTCCAAGACCATGCCGTTGGAGCGAGTGTAGAAAGATCGGTAAACTGTACGGTTTGTCCGGGGCAAACCAACGTGTTATTTGCCGCGAAATTGGCATCGGCAGTTAACAGCGAAAGATCAATCGGTGCTTCCCACACGCCACGCCCATAAGTCGATGCGCGCAAGGTCATGGTTGGCAGAAAAATTTTCAAATCAGAAACGGGTGTATTCGGAAGACCTGTAAAAAAGGGTTGCCAAGAAGACATATTATCGTCGCGGTAATAAACACCCACATCGCATCCAACATACACGGCGTTATTTCCTGCACCTGGAATCGCTGCAACACAATTTGCAGGAAGGTTTGGCAATCCGTTGGAAATGTTGGTCCAAGAAATACCAGCATCGTGCGTTACAAAAACATGGTAGTTGTTGTTATATCCAGACAGCGTAACCCAAAGCGTTTTCTCATCTTGCGGACTCACACCGATGCGCGAAATAGAAGAACCCGATGTTGAAATCGTACCTGTGATTGTTGTCCATGTAGCACCACCATTGCTCGATCTAAAAATCGCAGAACTGGAACAGGCGTAAATGTATTGTGTGTTTGACGGAGCAACTTCAATATCGACGAGTGTTGCGCCGTTTTGCAGTGTACCTAATTGTGTCCACGAGTTGCCTTGATTGGTTGATTTAAAAACCTGAGTATAGCCTGCATAAAGCGTATTGGCCACGAGTGGATCTTGACACCAAGGCGTAACCCAACCCGCATTGCCAGACAGGCCACTGGTAATTCCGGTCCAGTTATTTCCGCCATTTGTAGAACGGTTGAAATCGCCATAATACAATTCGCCGTACATCACATTGTTGTTTGTGCGGTCGATGAAACAATCCATGCCATCGCCACCTAAAACTTCGGCGTACGAATTTCCACTTTTGAGATTTGTTCCGTTGTCTTGATGCCCCGTGATGAGTATGGTTGAGTTGCTTGCAGAAAGCCCCAAGCGATAGATTTGTGCAATACACATGTTGCTACTGATGTCAGCCCACGAATTTCCGTTGTTGGTTGTTTCAAATACACCACCATCGCAGGCCACAAAAATGGAAGAACCATTGTTTGGCAAAAATTCGATACCATGTATATCGGCATGCACATACGGCGCGCCGCCACCGCCATACCAATGTGCGTTTAAGTCCCAGCTCACACCGCCATCGGTAGAGCGCCAGACATTGACACCACCCACAAAAACTTCATCAGGATCTGTTGGCGATGCCGCTACTGCAAGATCATACCATGCTTGTCCATCGGTATCGTTACCGCTTGGACTCCATCCTAAAAGGTTTGGAGAACTTGCTTGACTCGTAAACGAAACGCCGCTATTGACAGATCGGTACATGCCTTGAAAACCTTGTGTTCCGGTTTCTCCCGCAAGCAAATAAATATAATTTGGATTTGCTGGTGTTACGGCAATGGCCAAACGACTTACTTGATTTGAGGACGGAACACCCGTGGTTGTTTGAATCCACGAATACCCTCCGTTTGTGGTGTAATAAAATTTGGTGTTGACAACATAAAGTGTGTTTGGATCGCCGGGCTTAAACTCCATATCTTTTACTTGATAGCCAACAGAAACAAACCAGTTTGCACCGCCGTCTGTACTTTTATAAACCCCTGCGCTCGTTCCAGCATAAACGATATTGGGACTTGTTGGGTGAATCAAAATTTTCGAAATTTTTCGTTGTTGACTTTGTGCAAAAGAAAGGCCAGTTGTATTCCAAGTCAATCCGCCATCTGTTGTTTTTAAAACACCAATAGAAGGCGAATCGCCCCCGTCATGATCGCCCGTTGCGAGATACATGATGTTTGAATTGCTTGGATCGATGGCTAAATCGGAACATCCGATAACGGGCAAATTGTCGGTAAGACAAACCCAAGAGCCACCACCGTCTGTTGATTTCCACAAGCCACCTGCGGGCGCGCCAGCGAAAAGGATGTTGTTGTTTCCGGGAAGAAAACGAATAAAGTTGATACGACCTGCACCACCGTCGATAGGAGCACCTGTTGGTCCAACAAAACTCCAAGCCGAACTACTTCGCGCATTGGGGTTCTGGCTTGCGCGCCACGCTGCCATTGCTGCCGGATTCTGATTGAGGTAATCCATGAAGTAAGGGTAGGTGTTGGCGGTTAACGAAAGATCGCCACTTGGAAAAACGCGGGGCGCCATAAAATCTTCCCAGCGTTTATATAAAAAATAGGTGCCTTCGCGTTGTTCATTTTCTTCTTGTACACCCTCGCGCCGCTCGCGCAACATTTCGGCTTCTTTATCGCCCCATTCCGATTGGAATGCCCGCTGAATATCGTAAAAGTTTGCACCAGGCGTTTGCCAGAGTGTTAGCCAGTTTGGTTGCGATGGATTTTGTGCAAATCCCATTGCGCCAAAAAAGGCTGAAAGGAGAATAATGAGTGTACGTTTCATGAGAAGATGATTGATTGTATTGAGCAGCACGAATATCGGTATTTCAAATGGATTAACGCCTGTAGGAAACACCGATTAATAAGCATAAAATAAAAACGGATAGCTGTTGGGCTATCCGTTTTTACATAACAAAGAATGAATTTAGTACGTGATGGTACGTGTAATGATTTCGTTTGTTTCACTCTTCAAACGGATGGTGTAAACACCACGCTCTTTTGTTGATAGATCAATTTGTTTGCTGTATGTTCCAGAGAAGCTCGTCAGATCTTCGCGGTAAACAACTTGACCCAGCACGTCATAAATTTCGAGCACGTAGTTTTCTTTCTTATCCACATTGAATCGCAATTCAAAACGACCGTCGTTTGGATTTGGATATAACGAGAAGAAGTTTGCCGCAGATGTACCTTCGATTCCAGTAATCATGATTGGTTGCGATTCAACAGAAGGACAGCCAATAGCATCATACACAACAACAGTATAGTTGCCTGTTTGTGTTGCGGTATAAGTTTGTGCAGTTGCGCCTGGGATCGGATTTCCATTGAGGAACCACTGATAACTTGCTCCTGTTACAGACGATGTCAGTACGTTGCCAACATTGGTAATGGTTGGTGTTGCAGGTGTTGAACCAACAGTTACGGTTACAACAACCGTTGCCGTACAACCATTGATGTCTGTTCCTGTTACGGTGTACGATGTTGTTGTTGCTGGAGAAACGGTTACAGAAACGCCGCTAAGGTTGCCCGGATTCCACGTGTAAGTATCAGCGCCTTGCGCGGTAAGTGTTGTGGCATCGCCAGGGCAAATTTGTTGATTGCCGGTAGCGGTTACAGTAGGCGCGTCGTTTACGTTAATGGCAACTGTGCCAACGTTTGTACAGCCATTTGCATCTGTTCCTACAACGGTGTAAGTAGTATTTGACACAGGAGAAACAGTTACTGGAGATCCGCTGAGGTTGCCAGGGTTCCAAGTGTAGGTATTTGCTCCTGATCCGCTAAGAACGGTGCTGTTTCCAGTACAGAGTGTGGTATTCGATGCAGACGCAGCAACAGTCGGTAAGCTATTGACGGTTACAGCAACGGTCGATGTATTTGTACAACCGTTTGCATCTGTTCCTGTTACGGTGTAAGTGGTTGTCGCAGTTGGTGCATCGGTTACAGAAGCACCGCTCAAATTACCCGGCATCCAGTTGTATGAAGATGCGCCACTAGCGGTCAACGAAACAGAAGATCCTTGGCAAATTGCGGCATTGCCAGATGTTGCCGTAACGGTTGGCGGCGTATTGACCGTGATCGAAACAGTAGAGGTGTTTGTACAACCTGCAGCCGATGTTCCAGTTACAGTATAGGTTGTGTTTGCTGTTGGAGCAACACTAACCGAAGAACCAGAGAGGTTGCCCGGATTCCAAGTGTATGTTGATGCGCCACTGGCATTCAGCGTTGTGTTTCCACCAGAACAAATTGTACTGCTTGTTGCGGTCGAAGAAATGGTTGGCAATTGATTGACCGTTACCAGAACAGTTGCTGTATTTACGCAGCCCGGGCCGTTTGAACCTGTTACGGTGTATGTCGTTGTCGTTGCTGGCGAAACGGTAACAGAAGCGCCACTCAAGTTGCCCGGCATCCAGTTGTACGTTGTCGCGCCATTGCCTGTCAGTGTTGCAGAATTGCCAATACAAATTGCCGCATTAGAAGTTGCTGCAGTTACTGTTGGCAAACTTCCTACTGTAATTGTAATGGTTTGAACGTTTGTGCAACCACTCGTAGTTCCTGTTACGGTGTACGTTGTTGTTACGGCAGGAGTAACGGTAATCGATGCACCACTCAAGTTGCCTGGTTGCCAGTTGTATGTGGTTGCGCCTGATGCCGACAAGGTAACAGGATTGCCTGTGCAGATACTTGTGCTCGAAGCGGTAGTCGTAACAGTTGGAGAAGGGTTAACCGTAATGGTTTGGTTAAACGTGTCTGTGCAACCATTGGCTGCTGTTCCGGTTACGGTGTACGTTGTTGTTGTTGTTGGCGACACCGTTACAGAAGTACCACTCAAATTGCCCGGTTGCCAAGTATAGGTGCTTCCACCAGCAGCCGTAATGGTTGTGCTGTTTCCAGAACAAATCGTTGCGAGTGCAGTTGACGCGGTTACGTTTGGCGTTGTGTTAACCGTAATGGTTCGTGTTGTTGTTCCTGTACAGCCAGCAGAGGTACCTGTGATGGTATAGGTTGTTGTTACAGCAGGAGATACAGTTACCGACGCACCACTCAAATTGCCCGGCATCCAATTGTAGGTTGTTGCTCCAGAAGCCGTGATGGTGGTGCTATTTCCAGAACAGATGGTGGTGTTTGTAGCTGTTGTGGTTACTGTTGGCGAAGGATTGACAGTAATAGTTTGATTCACCGTGTTTGTACAACCATTCGCCGCAGTTCCTACGATGGTGTAGGTTGTTGTTGTTGTTGGCGACACCGTGTTTGAAGCACCACTTAAATTACCCGGTTGCCAGTTGTACGTGCTTGCACCAGAGGCTGTGATGGTTGTACTGTTTCCAGAACAAATTGTAGCGAGCGCAGTTGATGCTGTTACGGTTGGTGAGGTATTAACCGTAATGGTTCGTGTTGTTGTTCCTGTACAGCCACCTGTAGTTCCGGTGATGGTATAAGTTGTCGTTGTTGCAGGAGATACTGTTACTGAAGCACCACTCAAATTACCCGGCATCCAATTGTAGGTTGTTGCTCCAGAGGCAGTAATGGTTGTACTATTGCCAGAACAAATCGTCGTATTTGTCGCCGTAGTTGTAACGGTTGGACTTGGCGTAACGGTTATCTGAACGGTTGAAGTCGCAGAACAACCTGCCGATGTTCCCGTTAAGGTATAAGTTGTCGTTGTTACAGGAGATACCGTTACTGAAGCGCCACTCAAATTGCCCGGCATCCAGTTATACGTTGATGCACCAGTAGCCGTGAGTGTTGTACTGTTTCCAGTACAAATGGCTGTATTTGATGCCGTAGCGGTTACCGTTGGTGTTGGATTTACAGTAATGGTACGCGTTGATGTTCCCGTACAACCAGCCGATGTTCCCGTAATGGTGTATGTTGTTGTTGTTGTTGGCGACACCGTATTTGAAGCACCAGTCAAACTACCGGGCATCCAGTTGTAGGTTGTAGCACCAGAAGCGGTAATGGTTGTGTTGTTGCCCGAACAAATGGTTGTACTGGTTGCCGTAGTTGTAACGGTTGGAGTAGCGTTTACAGTAATAACCTGTGTGGCACTACTGTTGCCATTTCCATTGGTAGCGGTGAGTGAAACAGTATATGTTCCGGGTGTGTTCCAAACAATACCAGAAGGATTTTGTGCTGTTGACGATGCCGGAGTTCCACTCGGGAATGTCCAAGCCCAACTTGTTGGGCCGCCTGTTGAAGCATCGGTAAAATTGACGGTTGCGCCTGTACATACTGTTGTTGCGCTTGCGGTAAATGCAGCAACTGGGCCAGCAGCAGCGTTTCCGGCAAGGTTTACGTTATCAACATAAAGCGCTTGTCCGTAGCGTCCGCGGTTGCGGAATGCGACGAGCACAGAACCTTGACCAACATAGGCATTTAGGTTAACTGATTCGTTGCGCCATTGTGCGTTTGTTGGAACAAAAATGGTTGCTGTTTGATCGGGAGCGGTTGCAAGTGTTGTGCCTCCTTTCAAATAAACCGAAGTCCATGTTGCTCCACAATTGGTAGAAACAACGACTTCAAGTGTATCGGAATAGGTAGCGTCGTAGCGCGCATAAGCGACATCAAATGTTAACGAGCAGGTAGTGAGTGCAGAAAAATTAAGGCGAGGCATAATCATCTCGTCTCGTGCACCTGCTACGTCCATTGTATAGTTATCAAATCGAGCACTTGCGGTTGAGTTGTAACCAACTGTTTGACGGTTCCAATAAATACCATCGTTATTGATGTTGTTTGCCGTCCAGCCCGCAGGGAGGAATGTTGTTGATTCAAATCCTTCCGATATAGGCGGATTTTGAACACCAAGAACTGTAATGACTTGCGTAGTAGCATTGCTGCCGTTTGCGTTTGTTGCAGTAAGCGTTACCGTATATGTTCCGGGTGTATTCCAAACAATACCGCTTGGATTTTGTGCCGTTGATGTTGATGGAGTTCCACTTGGGAAAGTCCAAGCCCAAGAGGTTGGAACAAAAGAGGATTGGTCGGTAAAGTTTACGCCCACTCCCGTGCATGTTGTAAATGTGCTTGGAGTAAATTGCGCCACCGGAGGCAATGTTCCGGGATTGTAAATATCAACTTCCCAAACACCACGTCCATACGTTGCCGCGCGAAGCTTGCCTGTTGGGGCATAAACTTCAAGATCTTCGATACCGCAATTCGGAATACCAGTGAGGTAAGGCTGCCAAGAAGCGAATGTATTATCGATGTAATACACGCCAACATCCATACCTACATAAGCCGCATCATTTGTTGCACCTGGCATATAAGTAATACAGTTTGCAGGAAGATTTGGAAGGCCCGTAGAAAGGTTTGTCCATGCTCCGCCACCATTGGTAGTTTTATATACTTTATTTCCAGAAGAATAGCCAGAGAATGTTACCAAAACGGTGTTTGGATCATTTGGTTTAATAGCCAATCGAGTAATGGCCGCCGAACCAACAGGAAGTGTACCCGTTACGTTTGTCCAAGCACCACCACCATTGGTTGATTTCCAGACTTGGTTAGAGCGGCACACATAAATCACCTGATTGTTTGATGGGGCAACTTGAATATCGACAATTGTTCCTGATCCAGTTAATGTGCCTTGTTGCGTCCAATTCGTTCCTTGGTTGGTTGACTTAAAGACTTGTGTATAACCCGCCCAAAGTGTATTGGCTGTTGTCGGATCTTGTACCCAAGGCGTAACCCATGCTGCATTTCCTGTAAGGCCAGTAATAATTCCTGTCCATGTAGCACCGCCATTGGTTGTTCGGTTAAAGTTACCATTGTATTGCTCGCCATACATGACATTGTTGTTTGTGCGATCAACAAAGCAAGTCATACCATCGCCGCCCATCGTTTCGGAATAACCCGCACCGTTGCGCAGGTTCGTTCCATTGTCTTGGTGGCCAGTGAGCCAGTATGTAGGATTAGAGGCAGATAAACCAATACGATAGATTTGAGCGATGCAAAGATTTGCTGAAATATCGGCCCAAGCACCGCCGCTGTTGGTTGTTTTAAACACACCACCGTCGCAACCTGCAAAATAAGTTGTACCACTTCCGGGCAAGAACACGAGATCGTGAACGTCTGCATGCACATAAGGTGCGCCGGTGCCAGTCCAGTGTCCATTGATTGTCCATGTTGTACCGCCGTTTGTGGAGCGCCAAATATTGACACCACCTACAATAATTTGGTCTTGGTTGAGTGGAGAAGCGGCAATGGCTAAATCATACCAACTTTGTCCACCAGTATCGCTACCTGTGCTTGACCAACCCAGCACGTTTGGTGTTGTAGAGCGTGAAGCAAATGTTGTTCCGCTATCGGTAGAGCGATAAAGGCCATAAAAACCACTATTGGCATTGCTTCCAGCTAAAATATACACATAAGCAGGATTTGCTGCGGTAACAGCAATTGCTAAACGGTTGTTTTGTGCGCTTGTTGGAAGGCCAGAGGTAATGTTTGTCCATGTTGCACCGCTGTTTGTTGATTTATAGAACAATGTTCCAGCAGCATAAATGGTTGTCGGATCGCCAGGTTTAAATTCTGCATCTTTAATGTTGGCCGTACTTACTTGAGCCCAATTTACACCAGCATCAGTCGAACGCCAGATACCCGCACTGGAGAAGGCCATGATGATTTGTGGATTGGATGGGTTGATGAGCAATTTGCTAATCACGCGGCCTTGGTTTACTGTCCAAGTCAAGCCTGATGTATTCCATGTAGTACCACCATCAGTCGATTTTAAAACGCCAATCGAGTAAGAGTCGCCCGCATCGCCATCGCCAGTAGCCAAATACATGATTTGTGTATTGGTTGGATCAATAGCCACATCGGTACAGCCGATGACGGTCAGAAAATCGGTATTGGTTGTCCAACTAACACCTCCGTTAATTGATTTCCAGAGGCCGCCATCGGGAGCGCCAGCCCACATGGTAGTGCTGTTGGTGGGGTCAAAACGCACAAAATTGATACGCCCCGCGCCGCCGCCAGAAGGAGCGCCAGTTGGCCCAGCAAACGTCCATGTGCTCGACATAATCGAGTTGGAATTGTTCTGGAAATAGTTTTGTTGATTTTGTTGGCCTTGCATCCATTGTTGAAGCGCAGCAGGATTGCTTTGCAAATAGCTATTGAATTTGGCCGTAGTTGTAGAAGGCAAGCTCAAATCGCCAGAAGGATAAACACGGGGTTCCATGCGGTATTCCCAGCGTTTAAAAGCCTTGTAGCCACCACGCATATTGGGCATGGGGGTAATATTCTGTGGGTTTATGGTTGAGAATTTAGAACCCGCTTGCGCATTGTCTTGACGCGCCTGCATCAATTGTTGTTCGCGTGCGCCCCAGATACTATAAAAATTGGCCTGAATGTCGTAGAAGTTCGTTCCTGGAGCGTTTTGTATAAACTCGCGCCAATCTTGTGCATACAAAGACGATGTGGCAGAAAGCAAAACAAAAAGAACCCAGCGAAAGCGTAAAAAATTACGAATCATAATACGTGGTGTTTGGTTGGTGTGGTAATTCTTATTGAATAGGTGCGAAATAGAAAAAATTACATAAGAAGTGCCAAAAAAGATCAAGAAGATGTCAAAATACGACAAGTCCTAAGCCGCTTCTAAAATTTGTACTCGTTCTATTTACACAGCAACAAGTTACGCGTTATAACATAGAAAAGGTTCTTTTTTTAGACAAAAGCACCAAAATACTCGCCAAGTGCTAAAAAAATGTTTTTTAAAATGATAAACACTAAAATGTTCATTAAATACCTCGCCTTACCCCAAAATTGCCAAAGCCTCTTTCTAGTTTAGCTACCAATAATTCCAACGGTATGGCAAAGAGCAAAAAAGTAACTGTCGAAAAGAAAATATTTGTACTGGACACCTCAGTCATTATATACGACCATCAAGCCATTAAAAATTTTAAAGAACACGATGTTGTTGTTCCCATTGCTGTGCTCGAGGAGCTTGACAATTTCAAAAAAGGAAACGATACCAAGAATTTTGCTGCGCGTGAATTTACGCGCTATGTCGATAAAATTTCGGGACGCAATACCTTGCAAGATTGGGTCAATATTAATGGACGTGGGCACGGCTTGTTCAAAATCGAAATGAATCAATCGCCGAAAATTGATGCAGAAAAAGTATTTGGCGAACGCAAAGCCGATCACCGCATCATCAACTCGGCCTTGTGTCTTGCCGAACAATATCCGAACCGGAAAGTTATTCTCATTACCAAAGACATCAACCTGCGTATCAAGGCAAAATCGCTCAACCTGCAAGCCGAAGATTACGAAACAGGGAAAATAAAAGACCTCACCGAATTATACTCCGGCAATACAACCATCGAGCGCGCTCCGGTTGCTTCCATCAACGAGTTGTATGAGCAAGAATCGTGTGCAAGCGAGGCGGTTTTCAAAAAAGAAAAACCCGTTGCCAATCATTATTACATTTTAAAAAACGGGCAAAAATCTGTTCTTGCCAATTACAACCCGAATAACAACCGCCTCGAACGCATTCGTAAAAATGCAGCATTCAATATTACACCACGCAATGCCGAACAAACGTTTGCGCTCGATGCGATTTTGCGTCCCGATATTCGTTTGGTAACCATTCAAGGCGTAGCCGGAACAGGGAAAACATTGCTCTCGCTGGCTGGCGCGCTCGAACAACGCCGCAACTACCATCAGATTTACCTCGCGCGCCCGGTTGTTCCACTTAGTAATAAAGACATTGGTTATTTGCCAGGCGACATCAAATCAAAACTCAATCCCTACATGGAGCCGCTCTGGGATAATTTGAAATTTATCAAGAGCACCTTCAGCGAAAAAGACCGCGAGTTTAAACAAATCAACGAAATGGTTGAAAACGAAAAACTCGTTGTTTGTCCACTCGCATACATTCGCGGACGTAGTTTATCGAATGTGTTTTTTATTGTCGATGAAGCGCAAAACCTTACGCCACACGAAGTCAAAACGATCATCAGTCGCGCCGGAGAAAACACCAAAATTGTTTTTACGGGCGATATTTATCAAATCGACACACCTTATCTCGATACCCAATCGAACGGCTTGTCGTACATGATCGACCGCCTCAAAGGGAAAGAATTGTATGCACACATCACGCTCGAAAAAGGAGAACGAAGCGAGTTGGCCAATTTAGCAAACAGTTATTTGTAATTAGTTGATAGAACAACTAATTAGCATAAAAATTTAGATCCGAGTCAGGAACCGCCAAACGGAACGCGAGCCATGAGCGCCCACTCCGCAAGGCGGTTCTTTGATTTTATACCTATCGGCGATAATGGATAAAACACGATTTGTACATCCATGACAAATCAATGCGCATCGAAAAACTGGGCAACGCTTGTTTGGTGTAAAAGCCGTTCGGCTTCTTGTATCGCTGCTGCACGAATTTCGGCATAACCCATATCTTCCGGCAAGGCCAATACATTTGGAATAAGATCGGTACGGATTTCGTGCGCTTTCGGGAACTCCTCAAACGCATAGAGCCGACAACCTTTGTGTTTCCCTTCGGGGCAAAACAGAAAAAGAAAAAATTTTTGTTCGAGTGAAAAAGAAAAAACGGTCCACTTCTGCGGATTGAAACCATCACAGCCTGCCTGTTCAAGTGTTTCAAAAACAAGGAGGTCGTTGGTGATTAGTTTCATACAACGAAATTAAACATCTGCCGATAAAGAAATCACGTAAATTTGAATAAGATAAAACAAGCACATGAAACGAATTGCTTTTTTAGGAATCTTTTTGGCGCATCTCTTTTCCGCAAACGCGCAGGAACGCCTTGCTCCTGTTGATTTTCAGAAAAAACTAGAACAAACACCGAACGCTATTTTGCTCGATGTGCGCACTCAAAAAGAGATCAATAAATACTACATTGATAGCAGTGCGGTTTTCCTCGATTTTTACGATAGTCTTTTTGCTTCACGACTTCGTACACTCGACACAACGCGTCCGGTTTTTGTGTATTGCGCCATTGGCGTAAGAAGTCACGATGCTGCGCTTATGTTGCGTAAAGCGGGATTTGACGAGGTGTATGATTTACGTGGCGGAATTATGAACTGGAAAATGGATGGTTTGTCTTATGTCAAACCTGTTGGGTCGGTAGAAGAGCGTGGCATGAGTCAGGAAGAATTCAAGCAATCGCTAGCAGGAAAAAAATTGGTTTTAGTCGATTTTTATGCGCCTTGGTGTGCGCCTTGCAAAATTATGGTTCCCGCCCTCGATTCCCTCGCTGCTCAAATGGGCGATTCCGTTACGGTTGTCAAAGTCAATGGCGACGAGCATTTGGGCTTGATGAAAGAAATGAATATTCGCGAATTGCCGATGGTTATGATTTACGAAGGATCAACAGAAATGTATCGACGTGTAGGGTTTATGAGTCGCGAAGACATGATGAAACTGGTTCGGGAATATTATAAGTAAAATGCTAGTGTGCTTTCTACGCGCTATGCCAGCGCAGATATGAGATTTGTGACGAGAGGCATGAGACTGGGCCGTTATAGAATTAATGAGTTGGTAAATTGGAGAATTGGCGATTTACCAACTCACTAATTCACAAACTGCGCGAAAGCATGTGCGGTCTCTCGTCTCAAATCACACGTCTAACTTTTTTGAATTCACAGCTTTATTTCACCGGAACGGTCAACGAGTCTTGATCTTTCACTTTTACTTTTAAATCAATATTTAAATCTTCTTTTCCCGGAATCATTTTACCCAATTGTGTTTCGCGTAGGCCGGGCAATACCATCGGAGCAAAAGCGGCCACAGGTCGATACAAAAGCGATTCGTCTTTCATCTTTGGCGGAATGATGGACATTTTTTCCTCTGCGGCATCGAGGACAAAAAATAACACACTAATGACGAGTAAAAATTTTCCCGCCCCCAAAGCCCCGCCCACTATTTTATTTACCATACTCAACGCCGCATTTTCAACCACACGCTCCACTAACTTGGCAACCGCATAAACACCAATCAAAATTCCAACAAACACCAGCGCGAACGAAATCAATGGAATGTATGGAGACTCCGAATCCATCCACCCGCGCAGAATCCCCGCCATCCAATCAGAAAGGTGTGTTCCGCCCCACAAGCCCAGAAAAAAAGCCACCAACAAAGCCGCTTCCATAATAGCACCCTTCATAAACCCGCGCCAAAATCCCCAAAGGATTGGAATCGCGACAAGCAAATCGATTGCATTCATGGTACAAAGTTCGTTTTTGTTGCAAGCCTTTCACGTTAACAAGCTGTTGTTTTTCCATGCTATTTTGTGAATAGCGAGAACAGGTTTCAAGTTCCAGATTCCAAGTTCCAAAGGTTGCGCTTTTGGACACAGTTCGGTTTTAAAGTTCCAAGTTCCAAACGTATGTGTAATATAAATCGAATCAATTGCCCCCTGGAACTTGGAGCTTGAGATTTGGAACTTGGAATCTGGAACTTGGAACTTGGAAACTGGAAACTGGAACTTGGAACTTGGAAACTGGAAACTGGAACTTGGAAACTGGAACTTGGAAACTGGAACTTGGAAACTGGAAACTGGAACTTGGAAACTTGAAACTTGGAACTTGGAAACTTGAACCTTACCTTTGCCACTTATGGAAGCAGAAGTACGTGAAGAACGTTGGAATACCATTCTCAAACGCCTCGAACCACAATTTGGCGGCGACCTCGATATTCAGGCGGTGCTTTTTATTATTGGTTTACAAGAATTGGGGCATGGCTATAAGGCCTACAAAAAAGATCAAAAGCTCGATATTATGCACGTTGCGGTTTGTTCGTTGCTTGAACCGTATGGCTATTACACCTTTGAAGGCCGCGATGCCGAAAATTGGCCACATTGGTTGCCAACGTCAAAACTCCCACACTTGAAGCCAGCACAGCAACACCGACTCATGCAAGAAGCCGTGATTGATTATTTTGAACGAGAAGAATTGATATAAAAAAAGCCGCGTCAGCAATGACGCGGCTTCTATGCAAAAATATTTTTTATTGATTAACAGTTACTTCGTCTGTTTTTCCTTCTTCAAAACGAACAACAGAGCCAGAATTATTGCCATTGATAAAAATATCCATGATTTTTGGCAAATCGGTGGTGAAACTCGCTTTACCAGAAGCATCAGTCCGTTCTACCATATCCTCGATATCGCCAGTGCCGGGCTTTAGACGAACTTCCGCACCAGGAATAGGATTCCCCGTCGATTGAGAAAGGACAGTTACGATCGCTTTACATTCTTTATTCTTATTGCAGGCGGTTGTATAAACAGCAACAGCCAACAAGAGCAGCAAGCTGCTCAACATAGCGAGTTTGATAGGTGTCTTTTTCATGCTTTTGCCGAGCTTGAATTATTTTCGGATTGGCCCGATTTTGGTGCAAAGTAGCGGAATAGCTATCTTTACCTCACACAAATATAAAAAAGTTTTCAACATGAATAAGCGAATTTCGCTCGCCCTCATCGCTTTATGCGGTATTATTTTGTTTACCTCCTTCGGAAAAGCCGATATGCGTAAGCGCGTTCTCATCACCACCCGACTGGGAAACATCAAAATTTTACTCTACGATGAAACGCCGCAACACCGCGACAATTTTTTGAAATTGGTGCAAAACAAAACCTACGACAGCACCATCTTTCACCGCGTCATTCCTCAATTTATGATTCAAGGCGGCGACCCAGACTCTAAGCGCGCCAAAGCTGGACAACCGCTCGGAAACGGCAATGTTGGTTATACCTTGCCTGCCGAAATCCACCCCAATTTATTTCATAAACGTGGCGCATTGGCCGCTGCTCGTCTTGGCGACGATGTCAATCCAAACAAAGAATCTTCCGGCTGCCAGTTTTACCTTGTTATGGGCAGAACCTTTACGGATAGCTTGCTCGACGAAACCATTCGCCAACGCATCGACCAACCCGTTAAGCAAAAAATCTTCAACACGATCATCAATCGCCCCGAAAATGCTGCGCTCAAAGCAAGTTTTGTGCGTGCACAACAAATCCGTAACCGCGATAGCATCATGTATTATTCGGCCATCATCGAACCGCTCGTTCAAACCGAATTTGAAAAAACACCACACCGTGTCATTACGCCCGAACAACGCGAAGTCTATAAAACCGTTGGTGGAACACCGCATTTAGATGGTGGTTATACCGTTTTCGGCGAAGTCGTAGAAGGGCTTGAAATCATTGACCAAATTGGTGCCTTGCCACGCAATAAAATGGATCGTCCTGACGAAGATGTTTGGATGATGATGAAGGCCGTAAAAAAGTAACGAGACAACAGGCATCGGTATTACCTTTGCGCCGTTAAAGAACAAACGTTGACAATGAAAGATCGCATCGATTCGCTGCTCGAAGAAGTAGAACAATTTACTCCCGATAACCAGGAAAAAGCGGAAAGTTTTCGCTTAAAATATTTGAGCCGCAAAGGACGCATTGCCGAACTGTTCGACGAGTTTAAAACCGTTGCACCAGAATTGAAGCGCGAAATCGGGCAGAAACTCAATGAACTTCAAACGAAAGCCAAAGAAAAATTTGAAGCGTTTCGCTCGCGCCACGACCATGACGCATCCGACTCAGAACAAACCGTTGATCTTTCGCTTCCTGCCGAATCGTTTGAAGGGTCGCGCCACCCGCTCATGCTCGTGCGCGAAGACATCATTTCTATTTTTGGTCGCTTAGGCTTTACCGTTGCTGACGGTCCTGAAATTGAAAACGATTGGCACAATTTTTCGGCGTTAAATTTCCCAGAAGAACATCCTGCCCGCGATATGCAGGACACGTTTTTCATTGATAAAGACATTGCGTTGCGTACACATACCTCAAGCGTTCAGGTGCGCATCATGGAAACAACCAAGCCGCCGATTCGCATGATTATGCCCGGGCGTGTTTACCGCAACGAAGCCATTTCTGCCCGCGCACATTGCTTCTTTCATCAGGTAGAAGGATTGTATGTTGACAAAGGCGTTTCATTTGCCGACATGAAGCAAACCTTGCTTTATTTCTCGCGCGAAATGTTTGGCGAAAAAACAGAAATTCGTTTGCGCCCTTCTTATTTTCCGTTCACAGAACCAAGTGCCGAAATGGATATTTCGTGTTCGATCTGCGGTGGAAGCGGATGCAATGTGTGTAAACATTCTGGCTGGGTCGAAATTCTCGGCTGCGGCATGGTCGATCCGCAAGTATTGAAAAACTGCGGGATCGATCCTGATGAGTATTCGGGCTTTGCATTTGGAATGGGCATCGAACGCATTACCATGCTGAAATATGGTGTAAACGATTTGCGCTTGTATTCCGAAAACGATGTGCGTTTCCTCAACCAATTCAAACCGGTATGGTAAATAACCGTTTGGCCGCGTTAGAAGAAATGCTTCGCGAATCGCCAAACGATGCGTTTGTACAGTATGCCATTGCGGTTGAATATGCCGCACAAAATCAAACGCAAGAAGCCATTCAACGCATCGAGCAATTAATCAGCAAGCAGCCCGATTACCTTGGCGCGTATTACAAACTCGGGAAATTATACGAAGAGACCAATCAACCCGACAAAGCGCTTGACGTTTTTAAACGTGGTGCCACACTTGCACAACACCAAGGAAATAAAAAAACGCTTGGCGAATTGAATGAAGCGATTTGGATGTTGGAAGATTGAAAAAAACACTATAAAAGTTGGCTTTTTATAATAAAAAAGATTACTTTTGTACTAACAATACTCGCCACGCTTCCCATCAGAACAGCGCACCCGGGCGAGTTTTTTATTTTTAGGGTATGACAAATTTTTCTAAGCAGCCAATATCTATTCCTGATCAAATAGCGCTTTTAAAATCAAGAGGGCTAATTATTCCTGATGTAGCTCGTGCAGAACGTTATTTATCAAACATTAGCTATTACAGATTTAGTGGATATGCGAAATTTTTTCAAGTACAAAATGATCCCAACCACAACTTCATTGTAGGGACAAGTTTTGATGATGTTTTAGCGTATTATTTATTTGATAGAAAATTGAGATTGCTTGTTTTTGATGCAATTGAACGTGTTGAAGTTAGTTTCAGGACAGCATTGGTCAATAACCTCTGTGTCGATCATGGTTGAACGTGTTGAAGTTAGTTTCAGGACAGCATTGGTCAATAACCTCTGTGTCGATCATGGTACAAATTGGTATGAGGAACAAAACCTATTTACAGATCCATTGCAATACAGCAAAAATCTAATCAAGCTGGTTTCAGAAATAGATCGCTCTGGAGAATATTTCATTAAGCATTACAAAACATTCTACCAATCGCCGCAGAGACCTCCTGCATGGATGAGCTTAGAAATAGCTTCATTGGGCTTGCTATCTACAACATACCGAAACTTGAAAATGAGTCCTGCGAAAAAGAGGATAGCATTACAATTTGGAATAAAAGCTCCTTATGTTTTTGAAAGTTGGATGGAAAGTCTGACTTATGTTAGAAATGTATGTGCGCATCATGCCAGATTGTGGAATCGGAACCTGACTATTAAACCTCAATTACCCAAAACTACAACAAGCACTTTTTTAGTTAATACGTCAGCACCCAACACATCGCTATATACATGCTTATCCTGTCTTCTATATTTAAGAAAAAACAGTAATCCGAAAACAGAGTTAGCTAAACGTATTCGCCAACTTTTTATAGAATACCCGAATGTTGATATACAAAAAATGGGCTTCTTGTCGGGATGGGAAAAAGAACCAATTTGGGCAACATAAAAAACAAAAAAACCGGACAAAATTTTGTCCAGTTTTTTTGTTTCGTAGAGAAAAGAAACTTAAACCAATTGTTGCTCAACGGCAAAACGAACGAGACCAGCCGTGTTTTTGATGTTGAGTTTGTGCAACAAATTACGACGGTGTGTTTCAACCGTTGGAATACTGATGTTGAGTGCTGCCGCAATTTGCTTCGTGTTTTGCTCACGTGCAATGAGTTGAACAATCTGTAATTCGCGGCGGGTAATGCTACGAATGCGTTTGTCTTCGCGCGGATTAACGATGTCGCGAAGCATACGCTTCAACTCGTATTCCGTTTGTGTTTGTTGCGTTACGTCAAGTGCGACAAACAACAATTGATCAATCATGTTTGACTCATCGCGGCTAAATGGTGTAACTTGAAGCGAAAACGTGTGATCATCGTCATACGCACTTGTCATGCGACAAAGCGCGCGGTACGGATCTTTGTTGCCCGCTCCAAACCAAGTGATCGCATCTTGCATGTGGCGACGCTCATCTTTTAAGAGCAAAGTGTTCATTGAACGGTTTCCGACTTTGATTACCTCAGAAATGCGGTAACCGAGTAAAGTTGTCAAACGATCATTTGCCCAAATTAACGACTTACGTGTTGGATCTACGACAAGCAGAATGGCTGGAATACAATCCACCACACGTTCTACAATGGTTTGTTTGGACTGGCCGCCGCGGGTCAGGCGAGCGATCGAATCGGAATTAGCCCGCAGGTGGACTAGTGCTTCGCTTGTTTCGGCCAATAACCGATCCAACGCTTCAGGTGATAGCGTACTCATGTTTTTCGTTTTTTTTAAGCCACAGGGTTCAGTCGCTGTGGTTTTGTCGTTCATTAATATCGTATAACTACCATTTTGGGGACAGTAGCAACACGTTTTAGTTCCTGAGGACAAATAAGGGAATTTTTCCGCACTTTGCCAAAATACGCCTAATGTTTTTTTGTGAGCATACCGAAAATCTACTTAAAACCAGCATTAGTCAATTGCACAGACAAAAAGTGTGTTTTGTGCATTGTCTTTTAGCACATACAACGATTGAAAACCAACATCTGCAATGATGAAGTTCATTGATGGCGATCGGTATTCTTCCACCACATGACGAATATCGAGTAACGACAACTGGTCTTGATTTTCATAACGTACATACACACGAATGGCAAAATCCGTTTCGAGTAAAGGCGTAGTGGAATAGGCATCACCCAGTTGTTTTTTCAGTTTCTTCAGCTTTTTGTAGCCATAACGATACTGATAAGTCAAGGCCGATATATCAGACAAAACCGCACTACCCGTGGGATGGCTTCCTGCTCCTTTGCCCGTAAATGTTTGCTTACACGAAAAAGCACCTTCTACTTCAATGCCATTGTATTCGTACATCACTTTATACAATTCGTCGTCGGCACGAACAAAACGTGGCATGACAAAAACGCGGTAGCCGTTTTCTGTTTTAGCCGCACTGGCGATCAATTTAATGCGTAGGTTTTTTTCGCGCGCATATCGAATATCATTAAAACTCACTTGTTGAATCCCTAAGTGTAGAACCTCTTCTGGTTTCAGGATGACACCAAAAGCATGAACAGCAAGCAAGCAAACTTTATAAAGTGTATCGGCACCCGAAACATCCAACCACGGATCGATTTCGGCAAAACCTTCGCGCTGTGCATCGGCCAATACCTCGTTATACTCTTTATGCTCCAACTCCATGCGCGAAAGAATGTAGTTGGTGGTTCCATTCAAAATACCACGCAAACTACTCAGCAGCTCATTGTCATAATACTCTTCTAATGTTCGGATGATTGGTATGCTCCCGCCTGCAGAACCTTCGTAGATCAATGCAACACCATGCTCTTCCTGCAATAGAAATAAGGGTTCAAAATACGTTGCCAACATTTTTTTACTTGCGCTGACAACATTGGTTTTGTTTTTCAAGGCACGACTAACAATATTAAATGCCTCATCCGTGTCGTTGATCATTTCGACGACCACATCAATATCTTTTCGATCAAGAATCGTGTTTTTGTCGAAAGTGATGAGGGCATCATCAACAGATCGTTTTTTCGAAGGATCCTTTACACAGATTTTTGCAATGTCGGCTTGAAGTACTTCGGAATGATGAAGCACATCGTACAAGCCTTGTCCAACGCATCCGAAACCGAACAGCGCAAGTTGAATGTTTTTTTCTGACATATAAAATTTGTATTACTTCAGGCAGTATTGGTTTTGGTGAATCGCGCTGCCCACGCGAGGTGTGTTGAGCACACAAGGCTGCAAAACAGAATTTTGCAACCAATAAAAGCGATTGGATAAGCCCTTCGCGTCGCTAACAACGAAGGGCTGTATAAAAAAAATCAGATGTTTGGTTGCGGCGTTGTACGCAAATAAGATTTGATGCGAACATGACCTTTCGGAAATTTGGCCGCAATCTCTTCGTCTTTGATCGCCGGAGCAATGACGACATCTTCTCCAAATTTCCAGTCGGCAGGAGTTGCCACACTGTAGTTGGCCGTCAATTGCAACGAATCAATGACCCGCAACAACTCATCAAAATTCCGCCCCGTACTTGCGGGATAAGTAATGATGAGTTTGATTTTTTTGTCAGGACCAATTACAAAAACAGAGCGAACGGTAAATTTTTCATGTGCATTCGGATGAATCATGTCGTACAACAAAGCCACTTTTCTTTCAGGATCGGCAATGATTGGAAAATTGACCGTGCATTTTTGCGTTTCGTTGATATCGGCGATCCAGTTTCGATGATCGTCAATCCCATCAACACTAATCGCGATTACTTTTACATTTCGCTTTTCAAATTCGGGCTTGAGTTTAGCTAATTTTCCCAGCTCTGTAGTACAAACGGGTGTATAATCGGCCGGATGTGAGAATAAAACAGCCCAACTATTGCCGATAAATTCATGAAAATTAATAGTGCCTTCTGTGGTAAGGCTGTCGAAATTTGGCGCAAGATCGCCGAGTCTGATGCTCATAACGTGTTGTTTAGTTTAGGTGAAATTTTTGGTGTGGAGGAAAAATCGTCAATGCATTTCGAGTAAGGGTATCGTTGACCACAAAAGCCGTTTCGATATTGAAATAATCGGCGTAATGCAAAGGGGCTAAATTTTGTTCAGATTCTATTGGCAAATTATTTTTAAGTAAAACAACGTGTCCATGCGTAAACGCATAATCAACAAGTAGCGTTTTTATTTGCCTTTCGGTGTACCGTTGAATGCTGCTCTGCGCAATTTTTTTCACATGCGATGGAAGCAAATTCAAGAGCCTTTTTGAAACGCCGTCATCATAAAAAACAACGTTGGCATGGCGTAGCGTTTGCATTTCGGTGGCCGAAAGAAAATAAGCAGAGCGGTTGAAAACGAGTGTTAACCGTGGTATAGGAAGATGTATCATGTGTTGGTTTTTGAAAAGTTTTTTGAAAACAAAAATGTACAAAGTGGCCTCAGCGCATCTTGGCTGAGGCAAAGGACATCGGTGTGTTATTTTCAAAAAATGCAACGACATGCGTTTGTTTGATTTTTAAAATTCAGAGTTGCAGGAAGGATTCGAACCTTCGGTTTCTGTTTTGCAGACAGATGCCTTAACCACTTGGCGACAGCAACAGGAAACGTTAGTGCATAAAAAAAGCCCTCCTCGGTTATCCGGGAGGGCTTCGCTCAACACACCAACAATCAACATCACCATAACGAATACATCTCCCGACTGCTGTTAGCGCAGCAGCACATACACATGCCTTGGCACATGTTTGTAAAGGAAATGACGGTCATGATGCGTGTCATGTTGAAGTTTCGTTTCGAGGTTCTCTTGCGAGAAAGCCTCAATATTTTGATCTGTTATGTTTATAAAGCAAAAGCCTTACAAAACAGAATCAGGATTGTGTTTTGCCAACAACAGAACTGATTTGTCGCAAATATAATGGGGTTTCGTCGAAAAAAACAAATCAATTCTGACAATTCTTACAAAAATACGGTATCGGTAGGCGTTTCAATAGGCATTTGAATCGATACCCGTTGTCCGAAAAAGCCCTGACATACAAGCGAGTAAAACGAAATGGTCGTTTTGGTAATCGTTTTCGAGAGTAAATCAGACAGGAATAAAAAAACGCGCGTTTTCAAGGGCGCGTTTTGAAATGGGGAAAAAACAAGTGCACTATTTCAGCAAAAAGGCGCATAACAATTCCGAGGCTTCGGAACAAAGGATAAAATTTAAACAGGCTCTAATAGATAGAAAACTTGTTGTACGGCAAGTTTAAGCTATCACCAACCAATAGGGTAAAGGCTCTTTTAAAATTCGCATTCAGATCTTTCACAAAAGCCTCCTTAAAAGCCTCTTGAGCAAAAAAATCGCCTTTGCTTGCTTTGAATCGAAGTTCTTCAGAACTGCCAAATGTCAATGGAAGAGCAGCAACAAAGGCATTGTTCTTTAGATCATATATGATGAGGCAACCAATCACTTCCTCACCCTTGTAGGTGCCATCTATTCCGCTATTCGATTCGTCATCAAAATTGAAATTTGCTTTATCCTTTTTAAGAAAATCGAGCTCATTGTCCTTCATGCGACAAAATACATGCAAATATCTTTGCTGTTCAAACGAAGCAATCTCCTCCGCTTGGAATTCCATAGAACTCATTATGTCTAATCGATCCCGAGTTTCTTTCACAAAAGAAGTATCGTTATAGGGGTAGCTGGACCATTCGTACGGTATTGCTTCTATCCAAGGCCAACTGACACACAAGCGTATGGTGTCTTTCTGAAAATCATGTGCAGCGGCGTACATCACTTCGTATGGAAAGAGCTTGAAATCGAATAGTGCATCGCGTGTTTTTTCTTGTAGCCAGGTTTTATAAGCATCCATTTCGCCACGTTTTATAAAAAGCGAGTCAGTATCAACCCGCTCAATATCCCGATATATTCGGCCAATACGCAGAAAAAAATCATCCAGCACTTTTTTGTTTTTCGGATAATTTAAACGATTCTTTTGATCCTCCACCTCCCATTTTTTTCTATCCACTACTATATCCGCCATACGTCTCTCGTCTTGTCGTTTCAAATACCAAGGGATCAAGGCACAACTTGCCAGAAGGAGGAAAAGAAAAATAAGACCAATTTTATTTGCCATAATCAAAACTAAGCAGAATAAAGAAGAAACAAAAAACGCGCCTTGAAAGAGACGCGTTTTTTTGAGTAGAATGATTTTTTTTATTCCAATGTCATTACTGTTGAGCCAATGGTCGTGCCTTCCATGTTGATCTCAATGATGTATTTGCCGGGCAAAAACTCATCTTCTTCACGTGCTTTTGGGCAAGAGACCAAAACACTCATGGGCTGGTTGTTGTAGTCGATTGTTTTTTTAGCGGCATAAAATCCAGTCGAGCCATTGAATGAAAAGAGGTGATCTTGATCTTCCGATTTGGTCAACTCTTTTCCGTCAGGAGTCATGACACGAATAAAAAACACTTTTGGTCCAGCTTGTGTGAGTTTGTTTTCGGCCACATCAAAGGTTACACGAATTTTATCTACTTTTTTGGCTTTGCTCGTTTCGCTTTCTTTTTTGCCACCATTGCGCGTGCTAATCCCAACGGCTTTGGCATTGAGCGTGGTCAACAACGAAGCTTGGTCAATTCTCTTTTTGAGGGCATTTTTATCGCCTTCAATTTTTTCGCTTTTTACTTTTTCGTCATCCAACGTTGTCTGTAAGGTTTTTTTCTCGTCGATGAGTTTTCCGTTGAGGATATTGAGCGAGTCAATGGTGCGGATATAACCTTTCATAATCTCGCGAAGCGTTTGTGTTTCGCGTTTGAGTTTGGCAATATATCCCGCATCGTTTTTATGCTTTTCGGCATCAACAAGCAACTGAGCAATCAATGCTTTTTTCTCTTCGAGTTCTTTAGAAAGTGTGGCGTCCGAAGTTTCGAGCGCAGCATATTGTTTTTGCAAATCTTCGAGATCGCTCTTGACATCATTGCGCTCAACAACCACCTGTTTGATTGTTACGTCCTGATTGTGCGCAAGTGTCTGTACTTCGCGGAATTTGAAAAAAAGCAAGCCGCTAAGTCCTAGCAGAATAAAAATAATGGTTAGGTAAATAGCATGCAGCTTTTTGTTGCTGCGTTGTTCGGTTTGAGGTGTGTTGTCCATGATTTTTCGGATACAGAAACTAGTTTTGCTATTCATGCAAAGATTATTCCTAGTTTTCCGGTTACAAAGTTAGCGGTTTATGTCGAGTGAAACGAAATCAAATTTTCTACAATCCAGTTGGTCAGATTTTATTGGCTTAATCTGGCCCGAATGCTGCGGAGCTTGCGGATTGGGATTGCTTCGGCAGGAAAAAACACTGTGTAGCAATTGCCGCATGTCGTTGCCGCAAACTGCCGACTGGCAGCATGCCGACAATCCTACTGCCCGAAAGTTTTGGGGCCGTGTTCCACTTCGAGCCGCCGCAGCCATGTATGTGTTTCGGAAAGAAGGGGAAGTTCAACAATTGATTCACAACCTGAAGTACAAACACCGCGAAGATGTGGGCTTGCTCGTAGGCCGAATGCTTGCTGCGCGTATTCAACAATGTTCACATTTCGAAGGTATAACGGCTATTGTGCCTGTTCCATTGCATCCGTCAAAAGAAAAAAGACGCGGATACAACCAATCCGAAGTTATTGCTCGTGGTATGGCAGCAGTTTTAGGCGTTCCTGTTTTTGCCCACGCGCTACGCCGCCGCACAGACAGCAACTCGCTTACCCACCTCGGACGCATTGAGCGTTGGGAACACATTGAACAGGTTTTTGAAGCCACGCCAACGCATGACCTCCGCAAACACCATATTTTATTGGTCGATGATGTTATTACTACTGGCGCAACCCTCGAAGCCTGCGCCGCCGCATTGCTTCGTCACGAAGGCGTTTCGGTAAGTGTTGCCGCCCTCGCCGCCGCAGTTTAGTATTGCTCTCAAGCCACATAATCTTCGCGCAGTTGGCGAATTTGGAATTGGTGAGTTGTTGAATTGGCAAATTTGTGAATCACCAATTCAACAACTCACCAATTCACCAAACTAAAGGCAAACCCACGCTCTCCGCACTTCGCTCTGTTTCTCTTACAGTATTGCGTTTCATGTCTCAAATCTGTGAACAGGGTTTATTACCTTTACCGCCTCAAACGATGGCAGAAACAATTCTTGTTCAAGGAACAACCAAACCCGAACGGTATGCTGCGCTCATGCCCCAATTGGCCGCGCTTACCGAAACCGAAACCGACTGGATTGCCAATGTGTCCAATGTGGTTGCCGCTTTACGGCAGACCTTCGGATTTTTTTGGGTCGGTTTGTATTGCGTAAAACCAGTTGGTGAAGGACAAGAACTTGTGCTTGGGCCATTTCAAGGACCGATTGCCTGCACACGAATCGCACTGGGGCGCGGTGTTTGCGGGGCGGCTTGGGCACAGAAAAAAACAATACGTGTTCCCGATGTGGAGCAATTTCCCGGACACATTGCGTGTAGCTCAGAATCAAAATCGGAAATCGTTATTCCCGGATTTAATACCGATGGACAAGTCGTTTTTGTCCTCGATGTCGATAGCGATCGGTTAAATGATTTTGACGAATCGGATCAACGTGGACTGGAAGAAGTTGTTGGCTTGCTCGAAATGTTATACCGTAAAACACATGGATAAGCTAAAAAAAACACTTATCCCGCTTTTACTTTTCTTGGCATCCTGCGCACAAGTTATTGCGCCCGATGGCGGTGGCGCAGACCGAACACCCCCGCGCCCTGTTGCTTATTTGCCCGATAGTGCTGCAACAAATTTCACAGGCAAAAAAATTGTTATTCGTTTTGATGAATACATTCAATTGCAAAATGTGATTGACCAAGTTGTTATTTCACCACCGATGAATAATGCGCCCGAAATATCCGTTCGCAAAAAAGATGTGGTGGTTGAATTTTTCGATACGCTTCGGCCCAACACAACATACACGATAAATTTTGGTTCGGCAATCCGCGACATTACAGAAAACAACAAACTCGAAAATTTCACATACGTTTTTTCCACAGGACCAGCAATTGATACGTTGCGGGTTGCGGGTCAGGTACGCAATGCCTTCACACTTGGTGCAGAAAAAAATGTGTTGGTTATGTTGTATGCCGATTTGCAAGATTCGGCCCCGCTAAAAAACAAACCCTATTATTTTTCCAAAACCCGCGAAGATGGCTCGTTCCGCATGACCAACTTGCGTGCCGGAAAATACCGTGTGTTTGGATTGGTCGATGCAAACTTCAATTACCTGTACGATAACGAAGAAGAAAAAATTGCATTTGGAGATTCCATCATCACGCTTACCGAAAACATCGACACATTGGCCTTGCGTTTGTTCTTGCCCGAAACCAAAAAAGTATCGATCAAAAAAGTAACGCAACCTTATCCAAACCGCATTGTTTTTGAACTCAACAAGCCCGACGCAAAAACAGACATCCAATTTTCAACGACCATTCCAGATGATGTGAAAATGCGTGTCGAAAAAAGTAGGAGCGGAGATAGCATTTCTGTTTTTCTCAATAAAGTATTTACCGATACGCTTCGTGTAAAATTGGTACGCGAAAAAGAAATTCTCGATTCAACGGAAGTACAATTGTTCAACGCGAGCGACAAGCGATTCAAGGCGCGGGCTGGTTTGTTGGAAATGCGCAAGCTACAAATCACAACCAATGGCAATGGCGCAAAACCGTTTGATTTGGGCGACACGTTGCAACTCTATACAAATAATCCAATTGCAACGTTTGACGCAAACCGCATTCGCTTGATTCATCGAACCGATACGCTTGCTATAAAAACAAGCATCGACCCGACAACGTTGCGCCGAGTGTTTATTCCGTTCAATCTCGAAGAAGACAGCGCATATACCTTGTACATCCTTCCCGGTGCGATGACCGACTGGTTTGGGCAGAAGAACGATACATTAAAGAAAAAATTTGTGGTGCAACGTGCCGGATTTTATGGCAACTTGACGGTAAAAACACAAGGCTTGAAAACAGGAAATCCGGCCATTATTCAATTGATAGGTGAAAATGGGAAAGTGGTTGCAACGCGAAAAATAAGTGCCGATGAAAAACTGGTATTCAACCGACTTGCTCCGGGCCAATACAGTTTGCGGTTGATTAACGATGCGAATGGCGATGGCGATTGGGATTCGGGCAATTATTTGGCGGGTTTGCAGCCTGAACGTGTTCGTTTTTATAATGCAGCCATCAAAGTGCGCTCGGGTTGGGATTTGGATGTGGAGTGGAAGGGGCTTTGATCTCGAAAACAAAAACAGATGACCAACTTTTCGATTGAATTAGTTTTGCCTGAACACCACGAATGGGTTGAAACAATCGCTTCGTGGTATTTAGAAGAATGGAATATCGCAATTGAAACGACGCGAAAAAAAATGGAGGCGCATGAAAATATTGGTGTTCCGTTTCAATTGCTCTTGTTGGCTGACGGCGTTCCGGTTGCAACGGGAGGTGTTTATACGCACGTTGGTCTGTTGGATCGGGAGCCGCGTTTCAACATTCACCCGCATTGGTTGGCATTGGTTTATACGGTTCCGGCATATCGCGGAAAAGGATTGGGGGCAATGTTGTGTAAGGAGATTGAGCAGCATGCAAAAAAGCAGGGATTGAACAAGCTTGTTTTGTTTACACACACAGCCGAGTCGTTGTATGTGCGGCTGGGCTGGGGAGAACTGGAGCGTTTGGAAGTGGGGGGTAGGCGCATTGTGATTATGCAAAAAACACTTTAGGTATTTGCGGAGTAAAAACGTTGTTTTGCACAAAGGCTTAGGCATAAAATCAAAAAAGTCCCGATTTCTCGGGACTGATTTGTTGGCAAACACATGAAACACATGTAAAGAGAAGAACGGCTTTCGGAGAAAACTCGCCCTTCAGGAGTACGATTTAAAACTCAGCAGGCGTTGTTGCTGAGGACCGGAAGTGTTTTAACTTCCGAATAGCGCTTTTTAGCCTTGTGCGAGCGTGTGCTCTTGTGGCTACCCTGATATGCTCCGCAATCTTCGCCGCCTTTGCAAGATGCCAAACCAAACATAACGAGACCTGCGAGAACGAATACACGTACCATACCAGCCTTTTTATTCGTAATGATTTGATTGACAGTCTTTTTCATTTTCTAGAGCGTTTTGGGTTGAACTGATTTATTGCGCTTTCTGATAATAAGGGAAGAGAAAAGCAAAATTCCACACAGAAAATGAAAATATTTTTTTTATCCCTTCAAATTATGGAAAATCGGCCCTTTCTACCCTTTTGTTTAAGAAAGATTTGGTGGATTAGAAAATACGTTATATATTGTGCTTGGCAAATTCAAACACAATTAGTTTCACGTGTAAAACCGTTTACTGTGAAGATTCGTTTTTTCTGGTCTAAAAAAGAGACCGACCTGACCGATCAGGAGCTGATCGAGCAGTACAAGCAATCCACGAATTCGTGGTATGCAGGCGAGTTGTTCCGCCGTTACACCCAGTTGATCACTGCGGTAGCTTACAACTACATGCAGAACGAGGTAGAAACAGAAGACGTCGTTATGGAAGTCTTTGAAATCATTCTCCGCGATCTGCAACACCATGAGGTCAACAACTTTAAAACGTGGGTGTATAGTGTTACCAAACACCACTGTCTGAAGAAACTTCGCAAAGACAGCAAGGAAGTGGTTGACGTGGAAAATGCACTCCGGCATATTGCTGTTGACGAGACACCAAAGACAGAAGCCGTCCGACTCGAAGAGCGGATCGAGCAACTCGAACAGGCCGTTACCAAACTTTCTTTGGAACAAAAGAAATGTATTGAACTCTTTTACTTCAAGCAAAAGAGCTACAAAGAAGTTTCTGACCTCACCGGGTATTCGGTGAACGAAGTTAAAAGCTACCTGCAAAACGGGAAACGTAACCTCAAAGGTTATTTGGAGAAAGCGGAAGTATGACGCCTGCAGAACTTAAACGGATCTTTCAAAACGGCGAATGCCTTTCGCTCGAAACGATGCGTCTTTACCAAAGCAGCAAACTCTCTTCAAAGAGTATGCACGAGGTAGAGAAACATTTGCTCGAGTGTGGCCTTTGTGCGTCGGCATTGGAAGGTTTGTCGCCCAAAAACAAGGCGGCTATCGATAAAGTTTCTACACACATTCAACGTCGGCTTGCTATTTATATGAATACGCCGCCGCGCCTTTCTTTTTTTCAACGATACGGATTTACGTTAGCCTCCCTCGCACTTATTCTTGCCATCGGAGGAGGCGTTTGGATTTACCAATCAACCAAAACCAATACGCCAGACCGAATCGATACGGCTCAGGTTTCTCCCCCCGCACAAACCCCTCCGCCCCAAAATCCTTCTTCGAATACGGATGATCGACCGGAAGCTCCGGTCGATTTTGCTTCTACACAAACGCAAACAACCGTTACAACATCCGAATTTACTGCCCCAACCGCACACATCGCCCCACCAGACAAACAAAAGAATCCGCTACCCCTCCAACAAAACACCAAAGAAAATAAAACACAAACCAACCCCGAACCGCTAAAAGCACAAGCCCCTACCGAATCGCATACCGCAAACAGTAACCCTACAGAAGGACCTAACACACGCGTAGCCGCCCCCGCGCCCCTACGCATGAAAAGCGTTATCGTACTCAATAAAGTAGAACACACCACCCGCTCGGCCCGCGATGCCAGTTCTGGAAGCAGCGGACAACTCGGCAAAAGCACCAAAAGCAACGGCGGTTTTCAACTCGATGAAATGCCCCAGTTTCCTGGCGGCGATGCTGCTTTGCGCGAATATGTTTTGTCAAATTTCAAAATGCCCGGAACAGACCGTGCAAAACTCTCCCGCTTGGCAACCGGAATTACATTTGTCGTAAACGCAAAAACAGGTGAAATTTCCGACGTCGTACTCAATTACTCCATATCCCCCGAAATCGACGCAGAACTTATTCGCGTTGTTAAAGCCATGCCACGCTGGAATCCCGGATCGCGCCGCGGTTCTATTGATGTGATTCTTGGAATAACACTCGAATAAATCCCCTTCCGCTTGACTGCTGGAAATTTCGCACAACAACAACGTTGCTCAATTACGCACTAGCTTTCGCGTTTTCGTGAATGAAATCACGCATGGGACGATTTTCGAGGCGATGGCGCGCCCAAATCTCAAACTCTTCAATACCCACCAACCGTGATCCTGAACCTTCCCGTAACGAGGTCAACGAATCCAACAACTCCTTGAAAATCTCTGGGTATTCGCTCGGACGACTATCCGTAAGTTGGCGCAAACATTTAAAAATAAACGCCTCAAATCCGAACGATGCATTTTGCTGATTAAAC
Organism: Bacteroidota bacterium; assembly: GCA_013298545.1. GTDB lineage: Bacteria > Bacteroidota > Bacteroidia > Palsa-965 > Palsa-965. The sequence goes on from JAAFIA010000004.1 coordinate 63,999, forward strand.
AAACGTTTCACCGAACGGTAACTGTATTCCAATAAATCATGCTTTCCTGTTTCAAAAAACAAAACCAACTGAATCAAACGCGCCAAATGTTGTAAATCAATCCGCGCATCTGTTTTTCCATCCTGAATAATTTTATTGATCCACTCCAGCGAAGCTTTGAAATTCTCTTTCAAAAAGAGCAACAAACCAATATTGTAATAAAAGGCCAATTCCCGCGCCTTATTAATTTTGGTGCGGTATATTTTCATTCCCTTTTCAATTTCGGGAAGTAAGCTAATGGCGTAATCCATTTTATCGCAATTCATACAATAGAGTAATTCCATGTAGTACGTGTTTTGGAATTTCTCCGCCTCTTCCTCTTCCGAATTGCAATTCAGATTTTTATATGCTTCTAATGTTTCCGCAAAACTATCGAAATTGCCTCGGTTGAAACACGCATTCAGGTAATTGGATAAACTGATTTGGTACATGATACCATCTTCCAACTTGCGGTGCTCAAACCGATCCCAAAGCGCAAGCAACTCTTTTTGACACGAATACGCTTCATCAAAAGAACCAATACCTTGAAAATAATTTTGTTGTGTGATCAAGTAATTGTATTGCAACTCAAACGAATTTTGATCAGGAACACGATTAAATAATTCATGCTTTGCTAAACGTTGAAAAAAATCTTGATGTGCTTCGTCTTTTGAATACGATTTATGCCGCAAGCGCATAAAACTCTGGCAACGCATTTGCGAACGAGTGGTGTACTCATTAAACTTTTCTTGCACCACACCAATCTCCGCATTGATCTCGTCCGTTGCAATAACAATATCTTTAGTTGTTCGTTCAAGAACAGTATTCCGCTCCAAAAAGAGAATCTCCAACAACATGGTAAACTTTTCGTATTCGTAAGCCAATTTCTTTGCACGCTGCAGTTCTTTGTCGCAGAGATCATACAAGCGTTTTTCAATCAGAAAACGAATGTCGAGCATGGCCTCTTTGAGTTGCTTATCCACCGATTTTTCGGAGTGGAATGTACGCATGCTCTTGAGGACAAAATTATAGAGGTAGTTTTTCTCGGAAGAAATATGGCGAGAAGGAATCTGCTTTTTAAGTTTCTCTTCATTATGTTCCGCCATAGCCAAAACAGCATCAAAAAGACGCATGTACTTGTTCTGTTCGCCAATCAAATGTTTTGAGGCAAAAATTTTCACATACCGCTTCTCGGCTTGCGAGAGGCTGTGTAACAGGCGATGAAGGTCGTCCGTTGCTTTCATAGCACAACTACTTTGTAAATCGAACTCAAACATAGTAATTATTTGCGGACAAGAGATTTAGAGCTAAGACTGTAATATTTGACTTCCAAGAATGACAAAAAATCTTGTCGTTTTTTTCTGCGACTTTTTCAGATTTCTTGCGTAGAAGACCCAAACAATAAATTATTCACCCTAAAAAAAGACCCAAATTATGCCAACCCTACCCGTACGCTACCCCATGGGGCAATTTACCATTGTGTTTTTCAAGCAATACCGTCAGCTCGGTATATTTAGTTTTGAAACGAACAGCATTACAGCCATCCACTCATTAACCAACGGACGAAAAATTTCGATTGACACCTCAACAAACGAATTGGTCCTAGACACCGCACCCACAGGAACATTTTTTAAAACAATGTATAGCATGGACAATGCCTCCATTGCTTTGTCAGATTGTTGTTTGATTGTTGGTACTGGCGATGGACGTGGTGGCACAGCATTTACAGATACTTACACCCTGACCAACGCATCAAGTTGCCCAACCGTAATTATCAAATGTGATACCGCTAACCAATTATCTATTTCTACCGCTTGTGGAGATGCATCATGCTCCCTTCCAAAAACAGAATGCAAATCGCATACTGCTGTTAATGCGAATAGCTACAATTAACCACTAATTTCCGCAGCCGCATGCAAACCCCCATCTGCACGGCTTACGGTCAGATTAAACAAGTGCTTTTACTTTATCGGTGTCCAACCTGCGATGATCCATCGCAGGTTGGTGCCGTATTTAAAAGTCTGATAGACGCACTCGGACCGCAAGTAGAATTTTTTATTCTGATCCAACTCAATAACGGATCAGAGGTGTTTACTATTCCCTCTTCCCAGCCCAATGTGCATTTAATTGCCGTTAACCCCGCTGTTGTTCGAATCGAAAATTTTTTGACCCAATGGACGCAAGATGTTGTATTGCCATTTTACGACAACGGAATCACACATTTACTTTTTGATGATAGCCGAATAGATTCTCAGGTTATACAATGCTTAAATACAAAAACAGAAAAATTTCAGTTTAAAGCACACCATCAACCCACCTGGCAAGGCGGGAATATTTTACCTGTTTCGGGAAAAGAACCTTTTCTACTTGTCGGAGCATCCATTTTGCAAGAATATGTAAGCGGTTTGCCCGCCAAGCAAAAACAAGAAGCACAACAAAAACTGGAGAAAAATTTTGCAGCAGTTTTTGGTGGAGCAAAAATATACTGGCTCGGTAAACAGAAGACACAAGGACAAGTAAATGGCGGCCAACCACTCTTTCATCTCGATCTATATCTCATGCCCGTTGGCATCGTCCCTGCTTTGAACAAAGAGCGCATACTCATTTTTGTTGCAGAAGTAAAACCAGACTATGCCATGGCAGGCTATACCCATGAACTCGCCGAATTGGCTCAAGCACTCGATAAAACAGCCAATTGGTTTGCAAACGACAAGCAACACCCCAAGCATCTTTTTGTCGTGAAACGCCTCCCCTTACTGGCTTTTGAAGACAAAGAACACATCGCGTCCTATACCAATTGTTTGGTTGAAAACACCACAGAGGCTTGTCGCATATTTTTACCCGATTACCGCCCGCAGCCCACAAACGGGAATGGTGTAAATCCTGAGCGACTAAAAAAAATTACAGCGATTCAGGAGATAATGACCACAGCGCTGCAAGAAATAGACATTCAACCCGTTTGGATTGATCAGAATTTTTACGAAATGACCCGAAAAGAAGGGGCCTTACATTGCCTAACAAAGGTGTTGAAACGCACCCTGTAAAATCAATAAATTGCTGAAAAAGAAACAGTTGCATGAAATAATGCAAATTAGACTTGCAAAAGTGGTCATGAACTTGGCTTGGGTATTAAACGACATTCAACATTCTTTGTACTGTTGAAAAACGAAAGCACAAAACAGCATTACCCAAACAAAATAAAATAAACCCATGATCCCCCATTTTCTCTGTGTCGTTTTTACCTGTTATGCAATCGATAATGAATTGCAGTCTGTTGCTTCGGTGAAGAAAAAGCAGGAAACAGCACAATCCAAAACAGCAGGAAAGGGTGGCTCTACAAAGAAAAACAGCAAAACCCCAAAAACAGACTAATTTGATCATTCTGAACTTTCCGCGTCTGTCGTTCGATCTGCGGAATGTGTTCTACGGGTAACGTTTCCGGTTCCTTCCTTCCTAACCCAGAACAACATTATCAATTAGTCGGATAACGCCGAGGCGAGCAGCAATGCACGCCACGGCGTTTTTCTTTTGTCCTTCACGAAGCGGAAGCAACGTGTCGGCATCAACGAGTTCTAAATAAATCGGTTCTATACGCGGCTCTTTGGCCAAAAAATCCAGCGCGCGCCCCCGCACCTCCGCCGCACTCCATTCCCCCGCCCACAGCTCCTGCACCAACAACAAACTCGCATATAGCAACGGCGCAATCAAGCGCTCCTCCGCCGTCAACCGCACATTCCGCGAACTCATGGCCAAGCCATCAGCCTCCCGCACAATTGGGCAACCCACAACCTCAACGGGCAACGCCAGCTCCCGCGTCATGCGCCGCACAATCGCTAGTTGCTGAAAATCCTTCTGCCCAAAAAATGCACGGCAAGGACCAACCGCCTCAAAAAGTTTATGCACAATACGCACAACCCCCGCAAAATGGCCCGGACGCGAAGCCCCTTCCATCGGCAAATCCAAGCCACCTAAATCAACAACAGGTGTTTGTTCAGCCGTCCCTTCTGGGTACATCTCATTGACCTCCGGAAAAAACAAAATATCGCAACCCGCCTCCAACAACAATGCCCGATCGGCATCAAACGTACGCGGATAATTTTTTAGATCGCTCGCATCATTAAACTGTGTCGGATTCACAAAAATGCTTGCCACCACCAAATCAACCGATTCCCGCGCATAATGCACAAGCGAGGCATGACCACGATGCAATGCACCCATTGTTGGCGCAAATCCAACGCGAAGGCCCTGTTGACGAGCCTCATCGAGCTTTGCTCGCAAAGCAGAAATTGTTGTAACGACAATCAAAACAAACGATTTTAAAAAAGCGATAGCATAGAAGCCGCCAAAACTAAGTCTTTCCTTGATGGAATCGAAAAAAAATCGTAATTTTGCTATCCCACACACAAAACCACTAATTCTCCTGAATGAAAAAAGCCAAAGTTCTTTTCGTATCACAGGAAATCATGCCTTACCTGGATGAATCCCCAATGGCGCATACTAGCCGTTATTTACCACAAGGGATTCAAGAAAAAGGCAAAGAAATCAGAACATTTATGCCACGTTACGGATGTGTCAACGAACGCCGTAATCAACTGCACGAAGTCATTCGCCTTTCTGGTATGAACCTGATTATTGATGATACCGATCATCCGCTCATCATCAAAGTTGCTTCTATTCAAGCAGCACGCATGCAAGTGTACTTCATCGACAACGAAGAGTACTTCCAACGCAAATTTACCTTAACCGACAAAAAAGGCGAATATTTTGCCGATAACGACGAACGCATGATTTTCTTTGCGCGCGGTGTCATCGAAACGGTTAAAAAATTGGGCTGGGCTCCTGATGTGGTGCATTGCCACGGCTGGTTTACTGCACTCATGCCGCTCTATCTCAAAAAAGCATTCCGCGATAATCCGCTTTTTGCCGACACCCGCGTGGTGTATTCTGTTTACGACGACGATTTTCCAAATCCACTCGACAAAGATTTTCACAAGAAAATTCCAATCGAAGGCGTTGATAAAAGCGATGTTGAAGCAGTTGCAAAAACGGCAACCTTTGCCAATGTAACACGTCTTGCCATTGAATATTCAGACGCTGTCATCAAAGCAGCACCGAAAATCAATCCCGATGTCGAGAAATACCTCAAAAAAGCAGGCAAAAATGTGCTGGAATACAAAAATCGTGACGAATATGTCGCCGCTTATTCCGAATTTTACGACGCAGTTTTGGCCGAAGAGCCAAGCCTCGTTTAAAACAACTATGAATACTCTCTTTTCACGAATTACCAGTCAAACTTTGCGGGTGCTCGCGCCCGCAAAGTTTTTTTTAGCCGCTACTCTGCTACTCGCCTCTTGCAAAAAAGAAAGCGACATCGGGATCGATATTCAACCAGAAAGCGATCTCCTCGACCTTCAGATTTCTGACACCACAACGCTCGTTACCTATACCGTGCGCGAAGATTCTGTTCGTACCGACGAAACAACAGTAAGCCTGCTCGGAAGTTATGTCGATCCGATTTTTGGAAAATCATCTGCCGGAATTTTTACACAATTCATGCTTCCAAACAACCTGCAAAACATCGACTTCGGTGCTACCGCGGTTTTGGATTCTATGGTGCTCACCCTCGCCTATAAATTCGATTATTACGGCGATACAACTTCGACACAAAATATCGTGGTGTATCAAATGACCGAAGCACTCGTCAAAGACAGCAATTACTTCTCAAACCATTTGCAGCAGTATTACCCAACGCCAATTGGTCAAGTAAACGTTACGCCTAAACCGCGCACCAAAGTTGCTGTTGGTTCAGATACCTTGCCCGCACACATTCGCATCCCAATCGATCCGTCGTTTGCGAACCTTTTATTCAGCCAATCGGGTACAGCAAACTTTGCAAACAACACCAACCTGCTTCAGTTTTTTAAAGGTCTTTACATCACACCAAACAACCCATCGCAAGCAACGGGTCAAGGATCTGTTTTTCAAATAGGCATGCGCGAAACGCAAACGGCGCTCACCATGTACTACCACACCGCAACAGACACCACAAAATTTTCATTGGTTGTTCCTGCCGAAGGCGCATATTACGATTATTACACACACGATTATACAGGAACTCCTGTTCAAACACAGCTCAATGCGCAACCCGGACAACAAGCCGAAGTCTATCTGCAAAGCATGGGCGGTGTAAAAACCAAAATCGAATTTCCATTTCTCGACAATTGGAAAAATTTGGGCTACAACATTGCCATCAATCAAGCCGAACTTGTGATCAAAGCAGATCCCAGCCAAGCTACGAGCGATAGACCAATCAATACCCGTTTATTTTTAGTCGCGATCGACTCGCTTGGTCGATCTAAATTATTGATTGATATGACGGAAACGCTCTCTTATTATGGCGGAACAGTCAATACAACCAATAGCGAATACCGAATCAATCTTGCTCGTCATTTTCAGGACATGCTTTCTGGCGAGGAAGGCAATTACGGTTTTTACCTCAAAGAAATTTCTCCCACCGAAACCGCTCGTCGCGCAGTTATTGGTGGCGGAGATCCAAGCAGCCCATACAAAATGTACCTGCATCTCGTTTACACCCGAATCAACTGATTAAAAGCGAAAAATTATGTGCGGAATTGTTGCTTACATCGGAAAAAAACAAGCATGGCCAATTCTCATTAAAGGATTGCGCCGACTCGAATACCGCGGATATGACAGCGCTGGTATTGCCCTTCATCACAACGAACTAAATGTCTATAAATGCAAAGGCAAAGTTTCGGATCTCGAAAATTTTGCCGCAGGAAAAGACATTGACGGAACAATCGGAATGGGGCACACCCGTTGGGCTACACACGGTGTTCCAAATGACATCAACGCCCACCCACATTATTCCGGTTCAAAAGAAATGGTGCTTATTCACAACGGCATCATCGAAAACTATGCGCCACTCAAAGCCGAGATGAAAAATCGAGGCCATAAATTTGAAAGCGATACCGATACCGAAGTGCTCGTGCACCTCATCGAAGATATTCAACAACGCGAAAATGTTTCGCTCGAAGAAGCCGTTCGTTTAGCACTCAATAACGTCGTTGGCGCTTATGCCATTGTGGTCATGCACAAAAACGACCCCGATACACTCATTGCCGCAAGAAAAAGTTCACCTTTAGTAATCGGAATTGCTGACGATGAATTTTTTGTAGCCTCCGATGCAACACCCATTATCGAATACACTAAAAATGTAGTCTATCTCGACGACGAAGAAATTGCAATCATGCGTCGTGGCGAAAAATTGCGCATACACACCATCCGCAACCAAGAAATTACACCCTACGTTCAGGAATTGCAATTGCAACTCGAAGCCATTGAAAAAGGCGGCTACGATCATTTCATGCTCAAAGAAATTTGGGAGCAACCGCGTTCCATCAAAGATAGCATGCGTGGTCGTGTCAATGCTGCGCAAGGCATTGTGGCGGTGGGTGGTATCAATGACTACATGCAAAAATTTATCAATGCCAACCGCATTCTTATTGTCGGCTGCGGAACATCGTGGCATGCCGGATTGGTGGGCGAGTATTTACTCGAAGACTTGGCGCGCATTCCCGTTGAAGTAGAATACGCATCCGAATTCCGTTACCGCAACCCCGTCATCAACGAAAGCGATGTTGTCATTGCCATTTCGCAATCTGGCGAAACCGCCGATACCCTTGCCGCTATTGAACTTGCTAAATCAAAAGGCGCAACTATTTTTGGGGTTTGTAACGTCGTTGGTTCTTCCATCGCACGTGCCACACACGCCGGTTCATATACACACGCCGGTCCAGAAATTGGAGTCGCATCAACCAAAGCATTTACTTCGCAAGTAACTGTTCTCACCTTGATGGCGCTTATGCTTGGCAACCGCCGCGGAACAATTTCGGAACACCACTACCGCGAATTGCTCACCGAACTCGAAGGCATTCCGGCAAAAGTAGAACGCGTTCTCAAACTCAACGATCAAATTAAATACATCGCGTCCTTGTACAAAGACGCGCGCAATTGCCTTTACCTCGGACGCAGCTACACCTTCCCCGTAGCACTCGAAGGCGCACTCAAACTCAAAGAAATTTCTTACATACACGCCGAAGGCTATCCTGCCGCCGAAATGAAACACGGACCCATTGCGCTCATCGACGATGAAATGCCCGTGATCGTTATCGCAACAAAAGGCGCTTCGTACGAAAAAGTCGTCAGCAATATTCAAGAAGTCAAAGCACGCAACGGAAAAATTATTGCCGTTGTCAGCGAAGGCGATACCGTTGTTAAAGAAATGGCCGACCACGTGATCGAAATTCCAGAAACCGACGAAAAACTCGTGCCACTACTCAGCGTTATTCCACTGCAATTGCTCGCGTATCACATAGCCGTCATGCGCGGATGCAATGTCGATCAGCCCCGCAACCTCGCCAAATCAGTAACGGTAGAATAATTGCCGCTCAAAAAAAGAAAAACCAACTGCCTATACACAGTTGGTTTTTTTATGCTTCGTATTTTGATACGACTAAAAAAATCATTGCACCGTTACCCGAATTTCCAATTTTGAAATGCGTCCATCGCTATCCGTCATGTTAAAAATCCACCGCTCATTTCCTGTCTGCGCCCGTGTTGTAATGGTAATGTTTTGTTCAAAATGCTCGCGCTCATCAGGCCCTGCATAATAACGGCGGTGCAAGGTTCCGGTATTTGCATTGTCATAAGCATATTCCGTATAAAGCATGCTCAAATCATCAGACGTTTTGTCGCAGATTAAACCAACAGCAAAAGAAGATCCTGGAGCAACTACGATATTGCCCGTTACAAATCCGCTAGCTGTATTGAATGCAATGCGCGGACCCGCTTTTTCTTTGTTGCAAGAAAAAAGCAATACACAACTAGCAAGTAAAAAAGCAAACAATATTCTCATGGCTTATCGGGTTGTTCGTAAACCGCTTCTGCAATTTCTGCTTCAACGGCATGTTTTTTAGGCCAATGAAATTCGGGCGACTGCTCAATGGCCGACATGAGCTGCCGCAATAACTCATCGCTATTCCAATTCGGATCAATGGTTAATGGCGCTTTAAAACGTACGCGCATCGTTACACCTTTCTTTTTCAAACGAATCCCTTTTTTATCAAATGCCCGCCGAAAACCATCAATCACCACGGGTACAACAACAGGATTGTATTTTTTAATCAGCATACTCACGCCACGCCGTCCCTGCGCATAAACCTTCGTTGTTCCTTGCGGAAAATTAATCACCCAACCGTTTTCCAAGGCCGTTCCGATATTGGAAATATCATCCATGCGCACCTTGCGTTTGACATCCTGTGAACCTTCGCGCCAAGTACGTTGAATAGAAATCGATCCCGCATACGCCAACACGCGTGGCAACCAACCCTTTTTCATCGTTTCCTCTGCCGCTACAAAATACGTGTCGATTTTTGGACGAAACAAATAACGCGGTCGCGCAATCGAATTACGATCGCCATTTTTTACGGCACAAAAAACATGCAACATCGCAATCACATCCGCAAAATAGGTTTGATGATTCGATACAAACAACACATTCGTTTGCGGAAGCAATTCGAGGTGTTCCGTTCCTTCTATTTTTAGTGTATTTAGTTTCGCATAACGCCGCCACGTTAGCCAGCCCACGGTAAATACCAACAGCCGCTTCAAAAACAAATTATAGCCAAACGGGTCGCGCTTAAACATCCGGCACAAGATAATACCAATTTGATTTAAAACATAGTTCAAATTCATCTTCATCGCTGTAAGCCTCCTTTTGAAATGTTTTTTCGGGACAAAAATCCATCATAACAATTCCGAGACTTCGGAACGAAGGATGAAATTGAAACAGCTTCTAAACACACATAGACTTATTTCAAGCCGTAAAAACGTATCGATATTCCTTACCTTTGAACCTATGGTGTTTCGTAAATTTTCTTCGCTCGCTGTTTTTGCGCTTGCTCTGATCTGCTTTGCGCTAACAGGTTGTTTTGAAATTGTGGAAGACATAACAGTACATGCCGATGGTACGGGAACATTTTCTTATACCGTAAACATGAGTCAAAGCAAAGCCCAACTCGATGGCATCATGAAACTCGATAGTACAGAAGGCTATCGCGTACCCAGAAAATCGAGCATTATGGCCGACATCGAAACCGCCAAAAAAACCCTCAATAACCTCAACGGCATTTCCGCTGTTTCGTCAACGGCAGACTGGGTGAATTATATCTTCAACATCAAATTTAATTTCAATTCTGTCCAAACGCTCAACACCAGCCTCGAAGCACTTTCCGAACAATTCACCTCCGATCACAAACGCATTCCCGAAGCCTCCAACAATTTTTTCTGGACAGGGAAAGGCTTTGAACGAAAAAGCCATTACGATGCCAAAACCATGGCACCAAAACTCGGGCAAAAAGACAAAGACATTCTTCGAAAAGCCACCTACACCTGTATTTACCGCTTCGATACCGATGTGCAGTCGTGCTCCAATGCCGATGCCCAAATTTCTAAAAACGGAAAATCAGTGATGCTGCGCTTGAATATGCTTCAACTCGCGCAAGGCGAAAAATCAATGATCAATGCGATTAAACTCCGGTAATTCGGAATACTACTTGATATGAAAAAAACGCTTTTTAGTTTCAGTCTTTTGTTTGTGCTCTGTTTTGCTCACGCGCAAAACCTCAGCAACCATGTTCCGCTGTTATCGCATTACATCATTACCATTGCGCCCGAAGTGCATGCCGCCAATGGCGATATCAAAACGATCAACAAACTCGAAATGTTTACCCGAACAGACGAGTACGGAAGCGGCTACAACTATTTATACGGCGATCAGTTTCTCGACGAAAAAACGCAACTGGCTTTTCGGCAACTATTTTCCGACATGTTTGCCAATACCGCTCCAACCGGTATTTCCATGCAAGACCGCATGTTTATCTTTAGCAATTACAGCGATTCGATCGAATACTGGGCTTACATTTTACCCCTTCAAAACAGCCAACAATTTGAAGATTATACGACCACACATTTATTCTCCGAAAAACCTACTGTTGACAACGGTTCTGGATTCAAATCCGTAACCGCAGATAAAATTTCGATTGGCTGGACCAATAGCTATGCGGTTATTTTATTGGCAAGCTACCGTTACTACGATATGCTCAACAGCTTTGCAGAACTGAAAGAGAATTTGGTACAAGACAGTATCAATGCGGTAGAGGCTGTTCAAGCGGAAATGCGTGAAGCTGCCGCTTTCGACAACGGAATAACAGACAGTTTGCGCCAAGCAAAGACACAAAGTCTGCTTGCAGAAATGAACGCCATGCGCGATTCGCTTGCCAAAGACACTACGCCTGAAGAAAAAGTCTGGGTCTATTACGCCTACGATCACAACAATGATGTGTATGCTACTGTTGACAACGAACAAGAAGAAGAACGCGAACGCCGCCGCACCGCACGTATCGACAACTTTGCCCTCCTCGCGCTGAAACGGATTTTAAATCTCAACGAAAACGAATCGGTTCAAACCAACAAAAATTTCCGCGATATCCAGTCCGAAAAATTTGATGCGGCCTATTGGTATAATTACGGCGCTATTGTGCAGCAGAGTTATTATCAGTACCGCGCTAACTTCAACCGATACAATTATTACAACGACCAATCCTTACCCGATACAACAGATATCGCTACGCTTTGGGAAAACGCTTACACCGCCGGAATTTTTCGCTTCGATGGCAATACTGCCCGCATGGAACAACGCTCGTATTTCAGTCCGCAGTTGCGCGAAATGACGCAAGGAATTTACCACGGACGCATTCACCGCCGTATGCTCAATTATGTGAAAGGTGAAAACTTGATGGGCTTTTACGCCATGTCTGCCGATATGGAAAAACTCATGAAGTTTGGCGGAAACCTTTACCGCGAATACATCACACAGATGATGTATTTCAGTAATGAAACGCCGATGCTCCTTGCCGTAATGGATTTGGCCCGCGTTTTTATCGACGAGAAAACACTCTATAATTTACTCGATGGCGATATTCTTGTTGCCGTAACCGATTTGCGCCCCTTCCTCTCATCGTATGTTACGTATGATTATGACGAAAACTTTAACCGCGTAGAAGTACGCAAAGAACGTTTAGAAGTACGTCCCGAATTTGTCATGACGGTTGGTATCGGAGAAATGAAAAAAGCAAAAGAGATTATCGGAATACTCGAACGAGGCGGTATGATCAAAAAACAAAACGAATTGTATTACAGCATCAACATGCCCGGCAATTACGACATGAAAATTTACCTGGCGCTGCGCAAAAAAGTACTTGTTATATCAAACAATGAAGATTTGATGCAAAATCATATCAAGCGTGGTTACCCGCGCAAGCTACGCATGGCCCGCGCGCAACGCCGAATCGCGCGCAAAAGTCCGATTGTGGCTTGGTGGAACGGCACAAAAACATTTGAACTCATCAAGAAAAACCAAAGCAACGACATTTCCGAAGCCGAAAAACAATCCATAGACATTTTACAAAAAAGTGTAAAGAGCGGAACCATGCTCGGCGTTCGTCCGCGCAATGGCGTTCAGATTATCGAAACAACCATTGAAATGAATGATAATGCCGAAGCCAACGAAACCAGTATGCTTCGCTTTTTCAAACTCCTCAATTCGCTTTACCTCATCAACAGCGCATATACTCGCGGCTATTAACCATGAAACGTTTTCTGCGCATTGCCGCTGTTCTTATTCTCCTGCTTGCCGTAGCCGGAACTTCTGCATGGTATTTCATCATGCGGCGAAGTGTCCCCGAACAAGCTGCATACATTCCCAAAGACGCATTTGCGGTAATGACGATAAATGTCAGGGAATTGTTCCTCGATCAACAATTTTCGGGTGGGCATCTCTTCCCCGAACAGCCAGAAAAAAAATTACCGAAAAAAGAATTTGAAATCATTCAACGTGCAATTGAGGCCAATGACGGAAGCGGCCTAAAAACCCGCGCCGATGTTTTAGCCTTCGCCTATAAAAACAACGATCAAGCCTACATCGGAATTGCATTAGCAATGGATGACAGCACCACATTTGGATCGCTTTGGCGCAAACAAATTTCAAAAAACATCCCCGCGCAAATTTCAAGCATGCGCAGCTTGCCCACCATCACATTCGATTCTGCAGCATTTGCATTGAGTTGGAATGAGCATGCTGCAATTATTTTGTATCCTATCGGAAATCATACCGCATTACAAACGGCTGAAGAATGTACCCGCCTCTTGACGCTCAAAGAACAACAAGCTGTTTTAGCCGTTAGCGATTTTAAAACCTATCAAAACGAATCATTTGATGTGGCTTTATGGGTGAATGTTGCAGCAATGAATGCCTTTACAAACGATGCGCGAGCCTTACGTTTTGCGTTTCAACACCAACAATTTTTACATTTTGCCGGAAGTTTTCAGAAAGGTGTTTTGGCCATTCATGCCGAGCATCTATACGATTCACCGCAAACGGCGAAAGCAGATCCCAAGCTCTTGCTTCCTTGCGATTTCAAACAAGCATTGGGTTATCTGAGTTATTCGTTTGCACAACCCACGAGCAACGAAGAATACGAAGCACTCGAAAATATTTATCCATTTTCTGCGCTCCCTTTTTCGCAAACACAACTGAAACAACTCATGCCACTTCTCGATGGCCATGTAAGCGCCATTTTTCACGATACGGTGCAGGTTGAAATGCAAACCATTGGTTTTGCCTACGACGAAAATTTTGAAATGACACCAGACACACAGTTGCGCACCATTACCGTGAACGGCTCGTCATGTTGTTTCGGACTAAAAGACAAGCAGCAAGCCAATGCATTGATTGCGCAATGGATGAAGGACGACGAAATACCCTTTTCGCAACAAAGTGGCTGGAAATCGGATGACTGGAAAGGCGATCGCTTGCAACTCATCGACAACACCTTGGTTTTCACAAACTGGAGCGAACAGGATTTTCGTATTCGCAAAGCGCCACAATTTTTAGAAAAGATGCAAGCCAAACTTCCATTGGGTTGGTGGCTCAAGCGTTCGGCGCAAGATGGTTTAATGGGTTGGCTCTATCAAGAAACAACAACAAATCCCGGATTACTTTTTGGGGAGCATATTGGCGACTTAACATTTACGCCATCGCAGTATGCCGGATCGAAAAAGATGTACGATATACGGCTGAATTTTCACAACAAAAAAATCAATGCGTTCATGCAAATGATGGATTTGTATCAACAAGCCACAACGCAATAAAGCCCCAACTTACGGGTGGAAATGGATTCAGAATAAAAATCGAATTATTGTCCGATCAAGGATTTGAGGTTGTGCTCAAATTTCTCCGGTTTTGATTCTAGATTTCGGAAAAACTTTTCGTCGGCATCACCAACTAGCGCACTAGCACGTTCAAGACATTTTTGACCGGATGTTGTCAGGAGCAATTGAATCGCCCGCGCATCGGTTTTACTTGTTTTGCGCGCAATCATTTTCTTTTCTTCCAGTGCGCGAAGGACTTTAGAGGTCATCATCACATCTGTTCCAGCATCTTTTGCAACACGAATTTGGGTTGTCGATTGATTACTTTGAGTCAAATTATCAATTGATTCGAGTAGTAAAAACTGAACATGCGTAATGCCGAGAGGATCTAGAACGGTTTTCATGTAACGCTGCCATGCGTTAGCCGTTTGCCAAAGCAAAAATCCGAGGGGTGGGGTAGATGTACTTTTTTTCTTCGATGCCATACTATTTTCAATACGTTGTAGAGGTCAATGGCATTTCTTACGACAGAATACACATAGAAGTTACAACGTTTGTTGAAAATGACCTAAAACGACAAAAAATCGACCTAAACAGCATACGGAGACGAAGAATGCTACTTTTTTATGTGGATATTACCAATCACTTTCACCGCTGTAGCCAATCACAAGTCCGCCTTTAAATCCTAGATTTCCGTCTTTATAAGTCAATATTGGTCCAATGTGAGGCGATAAAAAGATTCGGTATTTGGGCAAAACCAATGCCCTAAGGCGAAAAACAACCGAGCCACTCAGCCGCCATTCTTCCAAATGAGGCTCATTCCGCTTCCAATACTCATATCCAAGCGGATTGACGGAGATATGCGTACTAAAACGTTCGCCTTGGCTTGTATAAAATCCGACCCCTTCAGGAATGACCAAGCACAAAATTCCAGCAACACCCAAAATGCGCGAACCCAGGCGCGTACTGTCAATCTTAGAAAGCAGAAAAGCCGCCGCCGCCGCACCTGCCGGCGCATGCACATACAAGCCTCCCAACGAACTTGGCCCAATCCCAAAATGATAATTCAACGTAAACCGATCAATCTTGCCATAAGCCATAATCCCAAACGATTGCATCGACCGCGAAGGCAATTGCACATGCTCTGCTACCACACCAATATCAATACCATTTTGGGCACGAATCGCGCTTGAAACAAGCGCGAACAAAACAACGAAACAGAAAACAAGATTTTTCATGTGTTAAAAGTATAAATTTCTGCTTTCGGCAAGCGAAACTAGCGTTCGTTCATCCACAACATGCTCTCCATCAAAGTGAATATGCCGAAGGTTTTTGCTCCGAGAACGCATTGCCGCAAGCTGTTTTTCGGCCTCCTCTGTGGAAATAAAACGATCGTGTGCTGCCGTTACAACAACCAACGATTGATTTTTGGGTAATTCGCCCAGAGGCATATCCGGCGGGAAAAAGCCACACCACAAAATGAGTTGATCGATCAACGAATTTTCTTGCATGGCCCAACGGCTTACTGTTGCTGCTCCTTGCGAAAAACCCAAAACAACAATGCGTTTTAGAGATGGATTTTCGGAACAAACAAGCCGATGAACCTGATCTAAGTAATGCACATAATCTGAAATATCGGAAAGCCTTTCCTCGCGCGTCATCCACGAAGCCGCAACACGCCCAGAAGAACCTTTGGGATAAAACCGATGCAAGCCTTCTGGTGCAACAACAATACGCTTGGGCGAATCGATACACCGGAACGATTCCAGAAACTCATCGGCCAGTTGCGCATAGCCATGACAGACAATCCAAAGCTCTTCAGCGTTTGCACCAAACTGCCCGAGCCAGAAAAACCGCGCAGTCTTTTCAATGACGAGATTTCTTTTTTGCATGGGCTTTCTTTTCAGGCTTTGTCTTTTTTGACGAATCGTTTAAACCAGCAGAATCTTTGCTCGATAAAGCAGCATCCTCTTCCTCAAATGGCAAATGATGCGCTCCTAGCAATTGTAAAATGGGCTGCACATTGTAAATACCACGATTGACCTTATTGCAAAGAATAATAATCGTTACATCTTCTGTAAGCCCACGATAAAAAACACTGGTGAAACCGTGCCACCAGCCATTGTGAAAAACGGCTCTTGCGCCATCTTCTTTAAACGTTACTGTGCGCCAACCAAAACCGTAATTCCACGTTTTCTTTTCTTCTAGTTCGGGACTAGCTGGCGTAAATGCCTCGTTCAATGTCGTTTTATTTAATAGCGTTCCGTCTTTCAGCGCACGATCCCAGAGAAATAAATCGGCTGTGGTGGTGTAAACGCCTTTATCGCCAGTTACCGCATCGAGGTAATTTTCATCCCAACGGTCCCATTTTCGGTAATACGAAAGCCCTTTTTTCGCACTCGGTTTTGGCGAGTCATTGATCCACGAATGTTTCATCTGCAACGGATCGAAAAAATTGGTTTGCATGAACGAAGCAAAATGTTGTTTCGCGATTTTTTCGACGATAGATGCCAGCAAGACATATCCAGTATTGCTGTATTTGAATTTTTCATCCGGTTTTGCAAAAGGAGCAGGCTTCAGCCGACTCATGAGAGCCAGCACGCTATCGTTGTTATACGTTTCAGGCTCCTGCCCCAACTCACGGTAATAAATATCGCACATATCGGTGTAGCGCGATAGGCCACTTCGGTGCGTCAGCAAATGCCGGATTGTAATTCCAGAATATGGAAAATTAGGCAAATACTTTTCTACAGGATCATTGTACTGCAAAAGACCACGTTGTTGAAGCAGCATGATCGCCGCCGCCGTAAATTGTTTAGAGACAGACGCAATTTGAATCGACGACGAATCTGTGAGCGGTGTTTTCTTCACATAATCAAACCACCCAAATGTTTTATGATAAATCACCACACCGCGCTGTGCAATTAAAACAGAACCGTTAAAAAGATCAGCCTTATACTTGGTCGCGAAAATGGCATCAAGGGCTGCTGCTTTTTTTGCGCCATCAATTTGGTTGTAAATAATGGACGTACTATCAAATTTGGGCTTTGTATCACCGATCGGCTTATCTACAACAGAAGCCGAACATCCCCAAAGCGAAACGAGCAACACATAAAACAGAGAAACACCACGCATGCAGCAAAAATGCTCAGAATGTACACGCCTTTCTGAACAAGAAGAGAAAGTAATTCACAAAACCGCTGTTGATTAGCATTTGAAACAAGCACAAAAAAAAATCCGCTACGACATGCAGCGGATTTTTAAAACATCGTGTTGGGAATTATTCAACAACAATAACAAGGTATTTCGAAACGCTCCAGAATTTTTCGGCATCAGAAATCACCAATTTTTCTGTTTTACCATCAGATTCAACAAGGCTGTATGAATCGGAAGGGTGTGTAGAAACCACTTTTGCTTTTTTCACATTGAGCATAATTTCGGTTGTTTTGGTAATGTCAACCTGCTCAAAGTATTTGGTATTCATGGTAGAACTCAACTTGGTTGTTTTACCAAGACCAATAACACCACCCTCTTTGGTTAATACGCCATTTGCAATCAAGTCTTTCTTTGTGCCGTAAGCATAGTAAGCCGTATTCAATTTCGCCGTTTTGGCATCCGACTCGGCATTCACCATGGCCACTTCCATGCTCATGTTGCCCAATTCGATATTGAGTTTTTCGATCTGATCTTTGAGCGCAACAATTTCTTGTTCGCGTGTTGCCAGTTGCGATTCGAGCAAGTCGATGGTGCGTTGCAATTCGCCGATCTTAGCATCTTTGTCGTTCAGCTTCTTTTTTGCAGCAGCCAAACGCGCTTTGTTTTGTGCCATCAAATCATAGATGGCCTGAATATCGGCCTTGATTTGTTCTTCGCGGCTTTTTACATCGCCAGTGGCAGTTGACTCATTGATGATTTTTTCTTTCTTCTTGATTTCATCCAGATTTACCTGAATGTCGTTGAAAGCACGCAGGAACGAATCGATCGCAGCTTCTTTTTCCGAAACCTGACCAGAAAGTTCCTGAGTCTGTTGGGTTAAACTGTCTTTAACAGGATCACGTTCTGGTTCTCCCGTTCCTGAGCAGGCTGTAAACAGACCCGCGATGGCTAAAATGCCGAGCAGCTTTTTCATGTAGCGTTTAATTTTTAGTGATGCAAAGGTAACGAAATCAGTCTTCCCTTTGGTATTATTCCAAACAGCCAAATTATGTGAAAGCGAAAAAGCCGTGAAGTTATACATCAAACAAATTGAGTTGCGATCCAACAGGTTTTTCCTGATCCCCGAAACCAGCAACACCAACGCCCAACAAACGAACCAATTTTGTTCCCGCATCTGTTGTGCGCAGCAATTCCCGAACCGTCTCCAGTACCTGATTGGCATCCGTTACCGGAAAAGCAAACGAGCGACTTCGCGTAACATGCGTAAAATCGTGATATTTTACTTTCAAGGTTATCGTGCGCCCAAACAACTCGTAACGCTCCAACCGTTTGAACAATTTTTCAGTCAACACATCCAACTCCGCATCGAGTACAATTAGGTCAAGTACATCTTCGCGAAACGTATCTTCTACACTCACCGATTTGGTTTCGCGGTGCGGCTGAACGGCGCGGTTGTCGATACCTCGTACTAAATTGTAGTAGTAACGACCCGATTTTCCGAAACGGCGTGTCAATTCTTCTTGACTCAACAGTTTCATATCTGCACCCGTAAACAAGCCCTGCTTATTCATTTTTTCGGCGGTAACTTTTCCGATTCCATGAAAATCTTCGACCCGCAACTGTTCCATAAACGCCTCAATTTTAGACGGCCCGATAAACGTTAGTCCATTTGGTTTTTGCATGCCCGAAGCCACTTTCGCCACAAACTTATTGATCGAAACACCCGCAGAAGCCGTCAACTCCGTTGCTTCAAAAATGGCTTGTTTGATGGCTTTGGCAATTTCGATGGCCGAACCAATACCTTGTTTGTCTTGTGTTACATCGAGATACGCCTCATCGAGCGAAAGCGGCTCAACCAAATCTGTATGCATAAAAAAGATTTCGCGAATTTTCTGCGATGCTTCTTTGTAGGCCGAAAAACGGGGCGGTGCAAAAATTCCATGCGGACAACGCCGATACGCTTCTTTCCCTGGCATGGCCGAGCGCACACCAAATTTGCGCGCCTCATAACTCGCCGTCAGCACCACACCGCGCCCTTGTGGAGAACCCACAATTACCGGAAGCCCACGCCATTCGGGATGATCGCGCTGCTCAACCGATGCATAAAACGCATCC
The DNA here is from genome assembly GCA_013298545.1 of Bacteroidota bacterium. GTDB lineage: Bacteria > Bacteroidota > Bacteroidia > Palsa-965 > Palsa-965. The sequence goes on from JAAFIA010000004.1 coordinate 83,577, forward strand.
ATATCGACATGAATAATTTTGCGGTGTTCGCTCACGGGTAATAAAATTACGCAGGTAAAAGTACAACACCACTTAGGCGAAAGTCAATGCTTGAATTTTAGTAGTAGAAAAATAACCGCGCATTCCTAGCACAATTGATGAATTACTGAATTAACAAATCTATCATTCACCAATTTGCTAATTCATCAATTTCGTAATTCACCAACTGCGCACACGCACCCTTAAAGGCGAATAATTTTAAACGAAGCCAAATCTGTTTTCAAGAAATAAACACCCGTAGGCAATTCCTGCAAATCAATCATCGAAGCTCCGCGAGTTACCACAAAACGACCAACCTCTTTCCCATCCACACCCCACAAAAAAACGACTTGCTCAGAAGCACTGTTGAAGAAAAGCATTCCTGTATTCGGATTTGGAAAAACAAAATCGGTAAGCTGTTGATCAGCTTCTATGCCTAACGTAGTGCATCCATTGTTTAACAAATAAAAACTTTTTGCAGGCGCATGTGTGGCCAAACCAAAATTTGGATCATTTACAATCACCTGTCCAAAGCCCGTCAAACTATTGAAATTTCCGTTTGTTGTAATTTGTCGTGCCGCGCAATTGTCGTTGTCCCAACTCCAGATGAGCCAATGCATGCCAACCGTTTGGCAGTAGTTGAGTAGCGGAATGTAGTTGAGCGTATATTGACACGCCACTTGATCGTCTTGAAAATTAGCAAGCTCACCAATGACGAATGGAATGTTGGCAGCAATTACCGCATTGATTTTTGCTGCCATTTGCGCCGAGTCATTTGCAGCATAGCCAAACCAATAAGCATGCGCACTAAAAATAATATTGTGATCGGGATCTGCGGCAATCAAATCGTTTGCTGTATTGGAATTGATAAACGCATCCGAGTGTTGCCCACAATCAGGCGCATCAATCATGATTGGAAAATGAAAGCCAGGCGCATTGCGCAACGTTTGAATAATTGTTTGATATGTATTCTTGTAGCTTGTCAACGCCGCATTCGGATTATTGTCCCAATTGACATACAAGGCTTCGTTAGCATAATTGATAATGATACTGTGTTTGTATTTATTGAGAATGGTCAATACCGGTGTTTGTGTCCACCAAGTAGTCAGAGCAGTTAAACTAGCTGTTGAGTTGGCACACGTTTGATCGTGCAATTCTAAAATAGCAATGAGTTTATGTTGTACACACTTGCTCAACGCCGAGTCTAGCGCGGTAAAATTGCTGTATTCCGGGCCTCCACCAGTAGCATACCAAACCAAGCGAACCGCATTGGCTCCCGATTGCGCAATTTCTGCAAGTTTATTTTGATTGATGGAATAGCCCCAATTGTAAATCGCATAGTTTACACCACGCAACAACAACGTATCGTGGCAAGGCCCTAAAATGTATCGGCCACTCGTATAAATTACCGTATCAACCTGAGCAGAACTACGCAAGGAAGGAACTGCAAAGAGAACAAGTAGAAAATAGAATTTTAAGAAATGGCGCATGAAGATTTTTTTAAAAATCGTGGAAACATCATTTTAATGTAGCAAGGTAATATTTTCAGCGCACGGGCCATCTCGCAATGGGCAAATTGTTGAATTGGTGAATGAAAATTCACGCAAGATTTCGCACCGATAAAGAATGGGTGAATTATTGAACTTTAATGTAGCAAGGCAGTATTTTCAGCGCACGGGCCATCTCGCAATGGGCAAATTGTTGAATTGGCGAATGAAAATTTACGCAAGCGTTCGCACCGATAAAGAATGGGTGAAGTATTGTACAGATGACGTTCTAATTTACCAACGCGCTAGTGTTCTCATTCGCCTGTTGCGCGTCAGGTCGTGCGTGGCCTTAGGTCTCTTTCAATTCAACTCGGCCATTAACACAAACAACCGCTCAAATTTATCACGCAACTCCGTTGTTTCCCATCCGGTATTGTTAGCCATCATCGAGAAGGCTAGCAATTTTCCACTGCGTGTACGCACATATCCCGCATACGTTTTTACACGCGACATGGTGCCACTTTTGGCGCGCAGGTTTCCTTCCGCCAATGTGCCATCGGCTAATTTGCGAATGGTGCCCGATTCGCCAGCTACGGGCAGCGAGCGCCAAAATGTTGGAAACATAACCGAATCTTTTGCCACCGCACACAAGACCTGAACCAATTGTTTGGAAGAAATGGTATTGAATCGCGAAATGCCCGAACCATCAACCATACTAAATCCACGCATATCAACCCCGCGCTCTTTCCAATGTTTGAGCACAACCGATGCGCCACCCGACGAACTGCCATAGCCAAGCTGACGATGTGCCAATGCTTTTAAAATAGATTCCGCATAAAAATTCTGACTCACTTGATTGGTATGGTAAACCAAATCGGATAAGGCTGGCGACGAAAGCGATTGAATGGTGCGTCGCTCTTTTTTATCCAGTTTAATTCCATTAAACCGAATCAGGCGCATGGTGTTGAATGAGTCGCGCACCGCAATGCCAGTTTCGCGCAGTTCGCTGTATAATTTCTGCGCACAAAATAAAGCCGGATCAGGAATGGTGGTTTTTGTTTCTAGCGCACCGTTTACTTCACCAATAACGGTACGTTCCATTTGATACGGCGCACCTGCTACATACGCATAACTTTTGGCAACACCCGCGCTCACCACTTGGTTGTACAATTTCAGTCCCGGAATGCGTGGCTCCGAACGCAAACTCACGCCGCCCCCGCTCGCGGTAAGATTCAACGTAAATTGATTTTCGTGAATAGACAATCCCGAAGCAAAAGCCCCATAATCGCCCTGCATATCTTCCCACGCCCAACCGCCTGGAACCGGATCGCGTTCAAATGCCTCTGCGTCGCCAATAATCATCCCATCAATGCTATCGACGCCGAGTTGACGAATGGCATTTGTCCAAGAACCAACAACTTTTCCAATGCTACTGCCAAATGTTTCTGATCCTAAACTCGGATCGCCGGTACCACGGATATACACATTGCCATGCAAAATGCGCGTGGCCACATCCACCTCACCATCCACTTGCAAATACGTCGAAAACCGAAAACCACCGCCAAGCACTTGAAGCGCGGTAGCCGTTGTCAGCACTTTGGTAACCGATGCCGGAACTAAAGCCTGTTGAATATTTTCTGCAAGAATAGTTCGCTGACTATCTGCCGTTACGAGGTAAAAACTCCAAGAGCCACCAATTAGTTTTTCATCGGCAGAAATGGAATCCACCGCCGCGCTCAATCGCCCAAACGCACTGGTGTCCGATACTTCAATGAGTGGAACAGAATCGGGTTTAATTGTTGCAGCAAGCGGTTTGGGAGGAGCAGGTGTTGACGGGTTTCCCCAAAAAGAAACCGCACCACCAATCAATCCAATTGGAGCAAGCAGAAAAAGAAAAATTTCAGTAACCGTAAATGTTTTTTTCAGAATGCGTTTCACCGATCAAATATAGTGTGGTATTTGAAATCTCTGCAAGTAGATTCAATCAACCCCCAATTTTCCCCAAATGCGTAATGAACCAGAGAAAAATAAAACAGACAGAAACAATTCCACTCAATATCGAGTAACCCAAAAAGTAAAGTAGAAAATGTAAACTTCTTTCCGGTTCAATTTTCACACGTTGTAACGAGAGGAAAAGATTTCCACCAAATAAGATAAACAAGGCCAACAATCCGAATGCTGATTCATTACTCGTATAAGCATTGCGATATACATCGTAATGCGAGCCAATAAATTTTTCTGGAATGAAACAAGCAAGTAAAAAAACAAAAAGCGGAATGCACACCAAGCACAAAAGGAAAAGGACTGTTTTTGATTTGAACATGGATAAATTTATTTTGGTTGGAAATCAATCGTCGAACAGAACATGACTGAAAATTTCGACAAGTTGTAAATATAGTTTTTGTCAAAGAGTTTTAATCAAAAATAGAAGCCTACACATATCATCGCGGGAAAAAAAGAGTGGAGTGCGGAGAAAGAGTGCCCAGGGGTTTAGTAACCGCACTCCGCACTCTTTCTTCGCACTCTTAAAACGTCTGTGTCTGGAAATCGAAAAAAAATGCAACTTGCATAAAATAAAAGCCACGTCGAGTTCGACTACCCAGTATAAAACGGATAGAACGAACCATGACGGCAAATAAAACAATGGCCGAAGAGCAAAACCGATTTCTGGAAGAAACGTTGCAGCGAGAAAGACGGCGTTTGCTCGATTTTATCCGAAAACGAATACCCGAAGACGAGGACGCGGAAGATATTCTGCAGGATGTCTTTATCGAGTTCACCGAAAATCTCCGCATGGAGCGCGTTGTCGATCGGGTTTCGGGCTGGCTCTACCGCGTGGCGCGCAATAAGATCGCGGACTTTTTCAGAAAAAAACGGCCATCTTCTCTGGAAAAAGAGTTCAGTCAAACCAATAATGAAGGTGAAGAAATACTCAGCATCGGCGATTTGCTGCCCGATTCTTCGGCAGGACCCGAAGCACAGTATATCCGACAAGCCTTGATGAGTGAATTGATGCTAGCCATTGATGAACTTCCCATAGAACAACGGTGGGTGTTTTGGGAAAACGAAGTGGAAGAACGCACGTTCCGTGAACTTGCGGAAGAAAGTGGAGACTCCATCAATACCTTGCTATCGCGCAAACGCTACGCCGTCCGATTTTTGCGCGAACGCCTTCAGGATTTATACAACGAAATGTACAACCTCTAAATACATCAACACATGAAATTTTTGAAATACTTTTTTGGTGCCATTGCCATGATCTTGCTAGCCATAGCTTTTGGCTGGGTCGTGATGTGGCTCTGGAACGCCTTAATTCCGCAGCTTTTCGGAGGCCCAATCCTGAATTGGACACAAGCCGTAGGCATCTTGGTTTTGGCCCGCTTGCTTACAGGTGGTTTTGGAAAAGGGTGGGGTGGCCATCACCGTTGCCGCGACTGTGGACACAGCGGCTGGAAATCGCGCAAGAGTGGGCATTGGAAGCAACGTTGGGAAGAAAAAATGAGCAACATGAGTCCCGAAGAACGCGAACGCTGCAAAGCAAAGATGAAACGCTGGTGCGGCGATTGGGAAGAGCCGGAACATAAGCAATCGGAAACAATGGCCTCGCCCGAAGAACCGAAGAATTAACAAAAACGCCGCCTCTTTTTGAGGTGGCGTTTTTGTTGGAGGTGTTGTACACTAAAAACCGGAAGGTAATTTGCTAGCCTTTGGATCAGAAAAGCGAGGACGAACAATAAGAAACAGCTTAAATTGAGCTGTTTCAAGGGGTTTTGATAAATCAGCAGAAGAAAGATCCAGACGGAGTTCCAGTTGATCGACATTGTTTTTCAAAAATGACGGATCGAGTTTAAATCCGAGACTGGAAGAAATACCAAATACATCTTTTTGATCAACGGCTTGTGTAAGCATATTCTTGATTTGCGTATGGGTATAAGTACCTCCAAGACTAATTTTAAACTCAGACGATTTATCTGAGGGTTGACCAACATAAGAACTATTTAACGATGTTGTAAACTGATTTGTTTGTGAAGCACCAGCAATGTTTGTTTGTGAAAATGTATTATTAGAAGAAAGCGAAAGCGAATGGGTCTTATCAAAATTAAAATTCTGATCGAATTTCAGTTGTGAATTGAAACGATTTGCCTGATTTGTAAGGGAGTTGATCGGCCCTTTGTTGAGCGATAAATAATCGGCGCTTCCGAAAACACTAAAATCGCGGTATGCATACTTATAATTTGCTGCGGCTTTATAGTCGAACAGATTGGTTGTTGTGGCTGGGAACTGTGCCGGATTAGCATCGTGCGTTCCGTTAAATAAAAGGTTTGTATAATCTTTTAGATCTGGTTTGGCGTCGTCTTTCAAATCGCCTTTGAGGAAATGATCGGCTGCGGTTACGCCATGGTAGGCGCCAGTTGGATTGGGCATATAGGCGTTTAATCCCGAACTTACATTCAGTTCATGCGAATGATTGCCATTGGGCTTACTTTGAGAACCATCTAAAAGGTTAAATTTGAAATCAGCAGAAAATGGCGCGCTATATTTTTCTCGTTCGCTATGCATTCCGGCATTAAAATTTTTCATGGCATTTTTATCGAGAATAAACTGCCGATTGCCAAAACCAAGATTGCCTTTCAGTTTTGTCTGGTCGTAATGTGTTGATCCGAGCGTATAGTCGTTACCAAATTTTAGATCAAGAATTTTTATACCATCATCTCCCAAAAAACCTCCGGCGATGTTGGTTAGGCTTGTCAAGTCGTTTAGCAACATGCCCTCAGAATTGTTAAAATCAAAATCCTTGAAAATATTGTACATCGGATACGCAACGACACCCGCGGCAATCGGAGCCGTTAAATACCAATGCTTTTTAAATTTATCGCCGATTTTCTGTGCGTTATAAGAAGGCCATTGTAGTTTGCGCGGATAATCTGTTTTGTCGCGCAACAAAAATTCGCCATAACTTTTAAGTGGTTTTTCGTAGCCCGCTTTGAAAACACTTTTCAGCTTATCAAAAATAAATTTGTCTGGATTTACTGGCCATCCGTTTGATTTGAATTCTGGCGGTATTCCAAGAAAAACGTCAACTCCATTAAAGTTTGCCGCAACCAGATCATCAACAGAATTAACGGTATTTAAAAGATCACCGAAAGGGGTAGTTCCAAAATCTGCTTGAGCTTTTGCAAGATCTGCTCCATAAATCAGTTTAAAGTAATCTAGTTTTGCTTCGTTCAGTTCTGCCGTATTTCCGGTATCTGGCGTAATGCCATTTACATCTAATAACAAGTTAGCGGATTGAAATGCGGGATTGGTTTGAATCGCCGAAACCAGTTTATAATTGGTTACCATTTCTTCGGTGATCGGTTCGCGCCAAAGCTGTGGGAAGTGTTCTTTTGTTGATGTTGGATATTTCCCTTTTTTAATTTGTATTTCCCCCGAAAGATTTTGTAAAACGCGCCGTGTTGTATTTTCGGTGTACTCTTGTGTGGCAACAACCTGACCGCGATTGAAAAGTGGATCGTTATCAAAAGAACCCGAATACCCTTTTTTAGTTCGTCGATCAACGCGTTTGTTCAACAGTTTTACACGCTTATTTTTTATTTTATCGGCATCTTCTTTTTCTCCCAACGTATATTTCAGAATAAAACCAAGAACGTCTTCATCCGCTTCGATTTTTGCACTACGGTCATCTAAGTTGGCTGTTTTTTGATTTTTCCGCGCATACTTATGTGATCCTTTTTCTAATTCATTGAAGTATTCCTTATCGTTGTCTTTCTTACTCAGTTTATAATAGTCATCAACAATTTTTTTGTTGTCGGTAAGCTCCAGCATTTTTTCTGGAGTAACTTGATTGTCATGTGTTCCAAAAACAGTTTTGTAATCTTGCAAATCTTTTAAAAAATACTGCATAAACAATTGCAGGTAATAACGCTCCGATGCTTTCATGTCTGTTTTTTCAGAGGCATAATGAATGAGCAATCGCTTTTGATCGTCGCTAATGGTCGGAAGATTTATTTTTGTAGCAATATCGCCCGTCCAAATTTCAGCACTTCGCGTATTGAGGTCATTACCATCTTGCTGACTAAGAAAAGCAAATTGTGCATCAACGTATGATTTGATCAAATCGAATGCCGTTTCTGAAGGATCTATTTTTTGTATGCGCTCTAGTTCCTCAAACTGACTTATTCGATGCTTCATGTCTTCATAAGCAGCTGTGTGAATGAATTCACCTACTTGCCGAAAGTTTCCAAAATAGGGTGTTGTTGGAACGAAGTTGGCATAATAAGAAGCCTTATCTTTTGATGCATTTTTAAAGTCTTCGAAAGAGTTATACGAAGCAGCTTCGGGGAAGTATTGCTTCATTCGGATTAGCTTATCTGTAGATTCCGAAATATCTTTTTTTGTCGTAATTGGAAGTGTTTTATCGTTTTTTACCAGATCTAAAAAATCAGAAGATTGAATAGCGCTTATTTTTTTACTTACGTCTTTCAACGGAAGGTTATATTCACTGATTTGCTGTTTTGTTTTTTCCGAACTTTTCTGATGTGTATTCAAAACAAATTCGTTTTCTCGATTATACTCTTGAATCCATTCATTTAAAATATCAAATTGTTCTTTGACATCATTTTCAAATTTATTTTTAGAAGGAATATCGATTCCTTTTTTCTTTGACACGTGTTTTTTATATGCTTCACGAAGCGAGGCTAGTTCCTTTTCAATGCTGGCTATTTTTTCTTCGGCCTTTTCTCGTTTAACAATATGTTTTCTATAATCTCGCTTTTCTTTTCCACTCCACTCATCTTCCGTTTTTTGGCGTTCGTATGCAACTTCATTGGCTGCAAATTGTTTTTTCTGCTTCCAAGGCTCTACTTTTGACTCGTATGTTTGTAGGTCGAATAGTTGGGCCGTTGGACTAGTTTTTGGTGGAACGATAAGGAGTTTTGATTGGTCTCCAGCTAGATTTTTTTCGCTCTCTGAAAGCAGAGCTAAATTTTCATCTCCAGCACCACCACCAACGGCATATTCTGCCCCTGCCTGTTGTACAATAGCATCGCTCAATTCACTTGACAACTCCTCGGTTGTTAGGTCATCGGTATCAGCATTCTTTTTTTTCTGCTTTGCTTTCTTCGCATTTGCATGTTGTTGCGACGCATAATCATCGTAACTATTCCCTCCAAAAAAAGGCGATTTATGAAAGTTCATGGCATCAAAAATTAAAGGTGTAAAAAGTTGATCGGAATGAAAATCAAATCGTATCTGGTGTTCGATTTTCTTTTGCAAATTCCAGGTTAATGAAATACGACATGTCGTATGTATTCATAATGCGTTCACCGCGCGAAATGGCCGCCAATGCCGAGTGTTTACAGATGTTTGCAATGTTTGCGCCTGTAACATTCAGTTTTGCAACGCGCGGAATATCGAGATCGGGAGGGAGCGGAATGTTTGGCAACCCGGCATTGCGCCATAATTTTTCTCGTTCCTCGTATGTTGGGCGCGGAAATTGGGTGATGACCTGAAGACGCCGCGTCATCGCCGGATCGATATTGTCTTTGAAGTTGGATGTCAGCACAACTAGCCCGTCAAACGTTTCGATGCGCGTCAGCAAATAACTCATCTCCATATTGGCCCATTTATCTTTTGAATCAGAAATTGCCGTTCGTTTTCCAAACAAGGCATCGGCTTCATCAAACAATAAAATGGCGCGTTTCCCTTGAAGGCGGTCAAATAAGTAACCGAGATTCTTTTCTGTTTCGCCAATGTATTTTGAAACAACTTTTGAAATGTCAACAGTAAAGACAGGCACATTGCATTTTTTGCCAATGAGTTTTGCGGTCAAACTTTTTCCTGTTCCCGGAGGTCCGTAAAAAAGTACAGGAAAACTTTTTCCGCTTTTGCCTTCGGTTGTGTTGGTATATTCTTCGCCGTGTGTAACCCACCGAACAATGTGTTCTACTTCGCGGTAGGTGTTGAACGGTAAAACCAGATTTTCCCAATCCAGTGTGGTCGTGGTGATGTGTGCTGGAAAATCGAATCCAAAATCGGGGCGCGGTGCTCTGCCGTATAATAAAAACTGCACATATTCTGGCTCAATGTCTGGAATGAGGTTGAAATCGGTAACCATGCCATCGGCCACATGAAACCGTTGGAGTGAAATATATTGTTTGGTAATGAGTTGGCTATTGAGAATCAAGTCGCGCATGCACCGGTGCCATTCAAAACGATCATACCCCGCCACGAGAAAACAAACGGTTTGAATGGTGGGCGCAAATTGCAAATTGGAACCGCGTAAATAGCCACCAATACCAGCATGTGAAATGTAAGTGCCTTCGGTATGTTCTTCGAGACGTTTGGTAAACCACGCCGGATCGTATTGCCGGATGATGGCAAGTAAAAGCATGACGCGCTCGTCTGCGCGCAATTGCAATTCGTGTATGAGTTGCGCGTATGGCCCGAGGGAGGGATCGTGGGCGGGAAGACCCGTTTGCGCGAGCATATAAAAAGAAGTCGGAGTATCTTTTTCTGTTTCTTGCATGCGTTTGTCCCAAAACGTAGCCAACCAAGCCATATCGGTGTTGATGGTTTCGAGGTTGGTGCGCAGGGCTTCATCGTCGAGCAATGCGGGTTCGGTTTGTGCATCGTAGGCGGCAATGGCACGGCCTGTAAAACGAGAAGGAAGAAGTTCGGTACTCATATTTAGAATTTAATTTTTTAAGACGTGTTATTTTTGACGGGTATCGATTCGGAAATCGGTGATGTTGAGGCCTGAGATGTTGAGGACGGATTTGGATTGTGCGTGCCCATCATTAAATAAAGGATCAGGAGTTTCTACGTTGTATGTTGCTTTAGTCAGGGTTAAGGCACTTCCGGAAACAACCATTTCTCCGTGTTTCTTTTCTTTGTTGTAATTGACGTACCGGAATGCACCAAGTTTAAGACCGTTGATGGTTGTTTGATAATCGAGGTTATCAGTATATGTGTCAACGAACAAGGGGTCTTTTTGTTTTAAACCAACAGTCGCATTGAAATTAACTTTTTCATCACCTTGAACAATATTAAGCAAACCTCGTTCTCCGGCAGTTGCAACCTTGTCATTTCCTTTTAACTGCTTCATATTGATATCAACATTTAAACTGAGTTTGAACGCCATATCTGGATTATTCAACATCTGGGTTATATCATATTGAGCTAACCAAATCATGTTGTTGATGGGATGCCAAAAACCAGTTTCTAATACTTCTCTTTTAATAGGCGGTTGATTGGCCATAAAATCAACCAAGGCAGACAAACGCACCATGGGTTTATTACCTTGTGATGCAAATCTTTTCACATTTTCTTTAGCATCAGGAACTAATGGCATAATATCGTTATTTCCTGTAGTTACAAGCCAATAATCACCTTCCGAAATCTGCATACCTAAACGAGTTAAAGACCACGCCGGATTGTTTTCGAGCTTCTCTTTTTCTTCCCCTGTAAGTTTGTCTTTATAGGTTGTTTCTAGGCTATTTGAAATTTTTTGAACAGCGGTGTCTAAATCGACAAATGCGGTGTGTTCAACCATTTCTCCTTTTTCATCAACAGTATAAGTTGTTCGGCCTGCTGCTTTTGTAACGCTGATTGTTTCTCGCTCGTTGATTTGAACAACAGGCATGTTGACGGTAGTTCCAAAAAGACTGATGGCAATTTTTCCCGAAGCGGCATCCAAGAAATTAAAATCAGTAGATGGTTTTTTATTTGCTTTGTATTTTTCTAACGAAGCTTCCGTATCTTCTACTTTACCTTCGTCTGTGTATGGCGCCGTTTCATTTGTCATTTCAATTTTTGCAGAAGTGAAACTCAAAACATCTCCAGGCTCAGTACGAATCACCAATGATTTTGCTTTGTCGGTAGCAGCATTCACCAGTGCTTTTTCTATCGTATTGGCTACACCTGTGGCATCCGATTTATGGGGAGAGTTGTAATCGGTAAAGTCAACATTGTCTTGCTCTTCGATGACCAATGTGCCTATGACATTTCCCCCAACGGTCAATTTTGTGGTTGATGTTTTTCCTGATCCCCAGTATGCCAATGGGTCTTTCAATTCAATCACCAAATCATTCAAAACCGGATTGACAATTTTCGTAACATTTTTAAATACGGGACGACCCCTTTCATCTTTTTTAGGATCTGTTTTTTCTTTGTCTTTATACACCCGCTCACGACTAAAAATAAATTGACCAGCACTAAACAGTGCTTTTGCTGCTTCGTTTTGCCGCAACAATTGTAATGAGCCAAGCATATCGGTTGTTTCGCCGTCTTGTGTGCTGCTCATGCTGAATGTGCTCTTGGGTTTATATGGCTCGCGGTAATGTGTGGACGTATGATAAATTCCCTCGTCAAGATACAGATGGTTTGTCTCGAATCCACCAGGAATCGTTTTCTTATCGGGCATAAAAAACTGAGGATCGTTTACCGTCATAGAAAAACTGCCGTCGCGTTTATCGTTTCCAGTAACCACAATTTTTCCGGTTTTTAAGCGCGCTTGCAGGTTGGCGTCACTCGATCCGGTTTGCTTATCGCCGTACAATTGTTTGGTAACCGTATCGGAAACAAAATTCAATGCGCCCGAATTAAAATCCGCCATCGAAACCGATCCGCTAAATCCAGCAGGAGTATTGTCTTGATCGGGCAGTTCTAAAACAAAATCGTCAAAGGCCACCGTATTCATGGTCATGGCTTGCTCTGGGTCTAGCCTCACTTGAATTGTACTTTGGCTGTATTGGTAATCATTATTCAAATCCGATTCAGATGAAACGCGCATCTGCAAGCCATACGCTTCTAAATGTTGCAATGTCAATTTAGGCAATTCCAGTTTTACATGCGCCTTTGCTTCATATTTAGTTTCTGCTTCATATTCGCGTTTTGTTTTTGAGCTCATGTGGTGTTTTGCATGGCTAGCTAACATGTTTTTCGCATTCTCTCTTCTCGTTTTCGCATCGGCCTCCATCTTCGCCGATGGTTTTAAAATCGTCAGTTTAAAATTACCAATTAGGTTTTGCGCTTTGCCCGGGTATGGCTGTGCACTATTGGCCGGAATTTTGAAATAATCTGTTCCGCTAATTACGTCTAACGACTTGATGTTGATTGACGCAATATCGACTGATCCTTCGATGTATTGTTGGATGCGGTCTTCGCTACCATCTTTCGCAGTTCCTTTAATGGTTTCATCTTTAAATACCGTTACTTCACCTTTTCGCGTATCAACTTTTGTATCAATCTCAAGTTCTTTGTTTTTTCCGTCCTCATCATACTTCGTAACTTTACCAGTAGCATCTAAATTCACAAAAGTGTATTTCTTATTGCCCGATTCGGTATTGTCTTTCGCCTTCAACCACTCCACTTCTAGTTTTTCGGAAGTTGCTTTGCGCATGATTGCCTTCAAGGTAGTGCCAACATCAAAACTAAAACCGTTTGGTATGGCACTACTTTCTAGACCTGCTTTAAATGTACCCTCGGTTGGCGCAACACGACTCAATTTGGTCAATTTTAAGGTTTCGCCTTCTTTTAATTTTTTCTGATCGTCTTTGAGTTCTTGTGCATCTTTGTTTACGGTATCGAGTTTCAAATTATTCATGTACAAACCATGTACCTCGACCGATTGTTCTGGGCCAAAAGCCGCTTTGTATTTTCCTTGTTTGAATGTTGCGCCTTGTGCAAAGATTGTTTCCACCCGCGCACTCGAAACAGCCAAGCTCTGGATTCCATTTTCGGCATTTTTATCGGGATTTAAATTGGCGGTTACATCTGCTGTAATCGTATGCAAGAATGCTGGCTTATCGGTTTTCGGAATCACAAACGAGGCATCGTCTGTTACAATATCCATCATATCCGTTTCCATGCCCGGCAGCACCAAATTGGCCGTAATAACATTGCCCGATTTCGAGCCTTTGATGATTGGTTCTTGCGTTGTTTTTTCTGCGAGGGAGAAATTCGATTCGTGTTTCGAGCCTTTGTCGTCGTATTGGGTGAGTGAACCGCCGCCTTGCAAATCGCCGAGTTCGTAATTGAGTGTGCCATTTTGCAACAAATCAATTTTCAACTTATCGGCATGAATCGTGTGTAATTTTGATTCGAGTTTTAATTGGTGCAAGAGGTCTTCTTGCTTGATGCTTGTGCCTTGTGGAATGACCATCGAAAACAATTCGGCGTGGCCTTGACTTACACTATCTTCGGGAACAACACTGGTTTTATCGGCATCAAATTTCAACGTCAGATGCGAAGCATTGAGACCGATTAGACTGATCGGATTGTCTTTCGGAAACTGGACAAAAGTTTTGGCTTTTTTGCCGAGTTCCAAATAGCCGTTTTCGAGATCGGTTTTCGGAACGTCGATGCTGGTGAGCGAAATATGTGCAATTAAGCCAAATTGTTGCGCATAGTTTTTTTCTTCTTGAGCAATTGTTTTTTCCAGTTCGGTTTGGCGGTCTTTGGTTGTTGCATCCGGATTTTGAACTTGCTGAAGTATTAGCAAGTCGTTTTTCAGGGCGGAGATTTTGCGTTTGCTTTCAAACGCCACTACGCCCGAACCTGAGCCAAGCGGTACAGGTGTTTCGTCTTTAAACCCAATACCGAGAGTGCCTTTAAAATTGTGCATACGCGCGCGATCTGCCGTAAACGCAAACGCAGGACTATGTACATGAATGCCGTTGATGTCGAGTTGCGGAATTTCGATGCCCGTTGTGGTGAGCGAAAGGTTGCTGATGCCTTTGGTGCTGATGGTGCTTGCGAGTGTAAGCGATTTTACGCTGGCGTTGCCTACACCGCTCATGCTATCGGCAAAAGAGCCGAGCATACCGCTTCCCAATTCGTCGAGCATGGCCCCATTGGAGAACGTGAGGTCGGTAGTGGTCATGCTGAAATTTAGGGCAAGGTCGTCTTGCTTTTCTCCAATAAGTTGGCGAATTTCCAATGCTTCTGTTTTGTATTTTGTTACATCTTTTGCTGCAACACTTTGTTTTTTGGTCAGGTTACTTTTATCTTTTTCTAGGCGTCGTTGTTCGCGTTTTTCAATATCGGTTTTAAGAAGGCTCAATTCAACGCCCTTCAATTCATTGCTATAAAAATTAAAATCGCTCGTTGCCTTAGTCAGATTCGCTTCGGCCGTATTTAGTGCTGTTTTCATGGCACTAAGCGAATTTTTTTCGTTTGCAGTTTCTGGGCCACCAGCCGAGTTTAAACTAATACTGGTTTGGCCCGTGGTAATTTTTCCAATAACCGATGCTTGGTTTTTGGCATTCGGGTCAATTTGTTTTCCGCTATCGTCTTTGATCAAATCTTGATCAACGTAGATGAGGTTGGTGATTTCTAAACTTTCGTAACTGAGGCTTAAATCATAGGTATGCAAGCCTTTATCTTCGAGTAGTTTTTTAAAATCGGCCATGTCGTTTTTCCGGCCCTCCGCTTCGGCAGCATTGTTCGGGTCTGTAAACCGACTGATGGTTTGCATGATCGAAAGTTGAAGGATGCTCATCACATCCATGAGTAAGCTGATGCCAGATGGGATGATATCAGATTTTGTAAATTTTTCAGGATTAACAAAACTCTGCGCCAACGAAAAACGCAAGCCTTTGACCAAAACACCACCCATAGCAAAACTGCTATCGGGCATGCTGATGCGTAAATTGTGAAAATACAATTCGTCCAGATGCGAAGTATCGGCAATATGCACCAAGAGTTCGCCTATTGGATTTTCTTGTTCTTCGGGTTTGGGCCAAGTAATGTTTAAATACAGGCCCAAGAAATGCCCATCGTCCGATTGGAACGTATAATCATCGCCTTGCACATTCATGGATGCAAAAGGCAAATTTTTTCCGCTTATTTCCAGCAAGCCTTCTTCGCCATGCTGGACCAGATCTACTTTTCCAGTAGTGCCGTATTTTTCGCGTTTACCATCAGCATCGGTCGGTTGTGTAAAATCAATTCCGGCCGTAGTGCCGCTTGTTGTTTTTTCGAGGTAATCTAGGGAAACACCACGCAGATCAGCTTTCCCTTTTCCTGCAATGTTTAGACCAGAAGCAATTCGAAAACGATCTCTGAAATTATAACCCAGCCCACCTCTACTAAATGCAGAGCCAAAAGCTCTTCCCACATAACGTAATATTGAATAACTCTTGTGATCTTCGATAGCAATAGCAGGACTGGTGAATGTACCATTAGAAAATCCGTATTGAGCCAAAATCGATTTTACCGCAAGATCATTTTCATCCTGATCCGTCAAACGGAAGTTGATGTTACTATTTACCACATCAATTAAAACCGATGCAACTGTGAATTTCCCATCGTCTGTTTTTTCTTGAAATGCTTTTACACAAAGCATTAACACCAATTCCAAACGTTCGGTATCGTTCCATGTATCGTCTTGATCCAATAAGTCCAACAATTTCTTTTTCTCATCGTCAGGCACGCCATCAAAAAAGCCAAACTCATTGCTTTCTCTAAATTCAACAGGAAGGTTCTCGTCCATTTCATACATCAATGTCGGATAGCGAGTATATAAATCTTCAATCTCGGTATCGTTCAATTCTTTTTGAATCAACCGATAGGCTTCAATGCATTTTTCGGGATCGGCTTTTACTTTTTTAGCGTCATTCCGAAAATGATTTTTTGGCTGTATGTGTTTTTTATTATTAAAACCTAAAAGCGGACTGATTTCACGGGCAATACGATCTACTTTTTCTGTTGATGTTTCGTTTTCAGGAGGATCGATTAAATTTTCTCCCTTTTTTTTCTTCTTTAAGAAATCTTTTTTAAACGTATGTTGATTTGCACGGTATTGATCGTAATCTTCGACTACGTGTTCTTGAAGGGGTATGAATTGAGACTGGCGCATAAATGTTCAATAATAAATATGATCTATTTCATATAGCATCTATTCATTGTAAGGACTCCAACCAATAGATAGTCGAAATCCATAAAGGCGGTCTGGACCAGCCCGATACAAAGGGATTGCATAACCAAAATAGCAATATGCGAAACCCATAAGTGAAAAACCTGCTTCTGGAGTCAACAGCATCACTTGCGATGATTGGCTTTTCGTGTAATTGAGATTCAAGCGGGCACCAACAAACAATAGCATACGTTCCGCATAAACTTTAAATGAATAATTAGGTTGCCTCGCTAACTCTATTTCCCCACCCCCTCCAAAGCTATAATAATCATAGATTCCATCCTTATATCCACGATTAGTGAGATATCGATACATTCCAAGTTCTAAGTAATGTGTTCGCTGATATGCATATCCCAAACGAAATCCAACCCCTTTATCAGAAAATTTTTCACGCTTACTCAAAGGCTGCTGCGCCCACGCATCAGCCGACACGCATCCCAACAAAAAACAAATCAAAAGCAGTTTTTTCATAACGAGTAGGGGTAATGAAGAAAAGTAAATGTAAGGCATGAAAAAGGCAAAGTCAAGTTTTTGCCTAGTTATTTTTAGGCAATTATATTGCGTTTGGTCTTTTTAACAGGATTATTCCTTTTCTAGCAATCGTGTTTTCTTAAATTCATGTTGATGCGCACGGTACTTGTCGTAGTCTTCGACTACGTGTTCTTGAAGGGGTATGAATTGCGATTGATGTGCCACAATAATTTTTTCTAATCGCGCAAGCCAAGATATAAATCGACAATACTAAAACCAATTGATAAACGCAAGCCATGAAATTTATAATTTCCTAATTGATAAACAGGGATTGCATATCCTAAATATGCGTAAACAGTACCAATTATTGAGAAACCTATTTCAGGAGTAAAAATCAGACTACTTGAAATAGAATTCCTATAATAGCAAATACTACTTCTAGCGCCAATATATAAAAGATTATATTCTGTGTATACTTTAAAAGCATAGCTTGGATTCTTAGCTAATTCAATTTCACCACCACCACCCCAGCAAAAATAGCCAAGCATGGGGATCTTAGGATTGTCCTTGTGTTTTGTATAATAACGAAAAGCGTGTAACTCTAAATAATGGCCTCGCTGATATCCGTAACCACCTCTCAATCCAAAGCCTTTGTAATTCCACCAACGGGCTTTGTCATGCTGTGCCCACATATCAGCCGACACACATCCCAACAAAAAACAAATCAAAAGCAGTTTTTTCATAACGAGTAGGGGTAATGAAGAAAAGTAAATGTAAGGCATGAAAAAGGCAAAGTCAAGTTGCGGCTAGTTATTTTTAGGCAGCGTGTAAATATTTAGCTTTTCTTAACTTAACAATACGATTGACCCTTTGCCTTTTATCTGCTGATTTGCACGGTACTTGTCGTAGTCTTCTACTACGTGTTCTTGAAGCGGTATGAATTGAGATTGACGCATTAAACGAAGTATTAATAAGTACGGAAATCCCGCATACCGAGATTATTATCTGTGAGGATAAAACCAACAGACAACCGAAAGCCATAAAACCGATCAGACCCTATTTTATAGAGGGGAATAGCATAGCCTAAATAACAATATGGTAAGCCTAATAAATTTAGCCCGAATTCTGGAGTCAGCAAGATCCCACTGGAATGTTCATTTCGTGTATAAGACAAATTTAATCGTGCACCAAGAAAGATGGCTAAAAATTCGGTATAAATCTTAAGCGAATAGTTTGGTTGCCGATTTAATTCGATTTCCCCCCCCCCTCCCCAACTTTTAAAGCCAAGTATCGTTCCATTGTGTATGCTTCCTTTATCTGTATAATACCGAAACATCCCCAATTCCAAATAGTGCGCTCTTTGGTAGCCATAACCCAAGCGAAAACCAATGCCTTTTATCGGAAATTTTTCACGTTTACCCGCAGGCACTTGCGCCCACGCATCCGCCGACACGCATCCCAACAAAAAACAAATCAAAAGCAGTTTTTTCATAACGAGTAGGGGTAATGAAGAAAAGTAAATGTAAGGCATGAAAAAGGCAAAGTCAACTTGTGGCAGAACAAGAAGCTAAAAAAGCTTTACCGTTGATAGATAAATCAACGAAAAAACGACGATGCTAAAAATGGACATTCCAAGATAAGTCAGATAAAAGAAAAGAAACGAACGTGTATGGCCATTCTCAAAAGAAATTCGTTTTTGAGCAACGAATACATTGAGAACGAAAACAAGCACGATAGCTACTAGCCAGACGATGTTTCGCAAAAACAGCATGTCCTGTATGATGTCATCGTTATAAGCCATGGTATGTTGCGCTTCTTCTTTCAGCATGTTTTGCTGATGCGAAACGATCCATCCAACGGTGAGCCGAAAAAATAAAATAACACCTGCCGGAATTGCAAGTAGGCTCCATAAAGCGAGTTGTATTTTTAAATTCATGCGCAAAAAAAAATGTGGTGTATTTTTCAAATTAGATGAATGATCAAAAAATCGGTAACAGCTATTTTCTAAAAGCACGATAAATCTGATACGCACTAGCCAAAACAAGTAAAAGCAATACCGTACCCGTTTTGTAGAGTTGCGCTTCATGCTGAAAACTAAAATAAACGACAACCGCAAAACCCAAATTTGCAATCAGGAGCGTGTATTTATAAAATGGGTGCTTTATTCTAAACGAAAAGAGGAGTAGCAACGCAGCTATGAAAATAAAGATGAACATAGCCGTTATAAATGCACGATCTATGCCGCTTAGATTAAACGATAAGTTTAGAAGCGTTGAATGAAGGTGTTCGTTGTTCATGCCGTTTTTTTAAACTAGTTTCTGTTTTATACAAACACACAAAATTCCTCTCCTAAAAGTAGAAAGAAAAATAGCAGCTTGAACAAGAATTCAAAAACGTTGGCAAAAAGCCCCAAACACGACATTCGGTTTGCGTCTTTTTGCACAGCAATTCAAACCGAGCGCACATTAAATTTTGTTTTATACAAGTAGAAAAGTATGTTTGTTGTGTCTTGTATTTTAAACAGCTTCCTCGTCATACGCAATTCACACACAAACAATAAATCGTAATCAATTCACAAAAAACGTTTTCGCATGGTTGGCGGAATTGCATTATTTATACTTGCCGGCATCATCATCTGGGGGTATGCAGGACATTATTACAGTAAAGCGCCCAAAGGCATATTGATTTTTTCTATTCATTGTGTCTTAGGAATAGCACTCTTGATTTTCGGGAGTATTCAAACGGAAACAGGTTTAAGCGGTGCAATCGGAACACTGATCAAAATGCTACTATGTGGTATCGCCTTTCTGATTTGGGGTATATTTTTACTGCTCTTCGCTAAACATAAAAAAGAGTTACAAGACATTCGATCAGGAAAAATTGATTTGGATAATTAATGAGCTAAAAACAGATGAGCGACGAAAAAATTTCGGCACTTGCTTTAGCCTTTGCCGGTTTACTTGTCTGGATTTTTACTTGGGGCTGGGCAGCTAAAATACTGTTCAAGCAACGACAAGGCTGGTTGATTTATGCGATCCATTTTAGTTTAGCTACGACACTCGTCATCGTTCTGAGCATTCAACGCGAATCGGGACTGGCTGGTGCGATACAGGCCCTTTTTCAACAAATTACGGCTATTGCCATTGCCCTTGCTTGGGGCATTCTATTGCTGCGCTATGCCAAACAAAGGGCCGCACGTTTTGAACAAACGGCGAATAAACAAACGCAGGAACAAAACAGGTAAATGAAGTGTGTTAGCGCCTTCAACAACCAAGCATCACGGCGTATTTTTATTTTAATGCAATTGGGCAAGGCTTCTTATATTTAACGCATCGCACCAACCCGCATTGCCGTCATGAAACGTTTTGTTCCTTATTTTTTGCTTGTTTATGTGTTTGCTTTTTCTGCAACTATCGAGGCGCAAGATCAAGAAAAAATTAAAACATATCGCGCGTTATTAAAAACGCGGCTCAACGATTCCGTGCGTGCGCAAACACTTACGCGCCTTGCCGAAGAACTAAGTTATAGCGATTCGAGAGGATCGCTCGATACCGTTTTGCTTGCAAAAACGATTGCCGAAAAATTAAATTCTCCAGCATTGAGCGTTGATGTGCTCAATACACTTGGTGGTATTTATACCGATATGGGCAAATATCCCTTAGCCATAGAAACCCATTTGCGCCAGATCGAGCTGTGCAAAAAAATGAATAACAACGACGATCTGGCTATGGCGTATGGCAATACTGGAAGAGTCTATTCGGCATTGAAAATGTCGGATACCATGCTTTATTACAATCAACTCGCACAAGAAATATGCATCATCGAATTGGCGAAAATGGAAAAATTAAAAAAACCATTGGATTCGGCTACCACGCTTCGCTATAAATTGTATCAATACCGATTGGCCATTTCTTATACCAATATGGCTATGGACCTTCAAGATTTGCACCAATACGATAGTGCTTTTTATTATGTCAATAAAGCGATTGCGTATAACCTCCCCAACAAAAAAATGTCGGCGCTTGCTGTAAACTATGCAACGCTTGGCCGAGTTTATTTAGAGCACTTCAAGCAGTACGACCAAGCTCTGGAGTATGGATTGAAAGCCGAAAAAATAGCCAAAGAAGTCAACGACCAATACGATTTGACGGGTATTTATTTGTTATTAGGTGATGTTAAAATGCAACAAAAAAAGTATCCCGAAGCCCTGTCATTTCTTAAAAAAAGTTTGATCCTTGCGCAAGAAGTAGGCATTACCGATCATGTTGGCTACACCTATAAACTTTTGTCGGAAGTGTATGAACAAGCAGGACAATCAGACTCGGCACTTTTTTACCACAAAGCCTATTTCAATATACACGACACCATTCTCCGCGAAAATCAGCAGGCACAATTTGATTTAATTAAAAGTCGAATGGATGTGGAGAAGAAACAAGAAGAGCTAAAAATTGGCGAACAGCAAAATAAATTATTAAACGATAAAGCGGCACAGCAAAAAACCATCATCTGGCTCATTGCTGCGATATGCCTAGTGGGTGCGGTGTTTGTGTTTTTATTGCTGAAACGAAACAAAGAAAAGCAACGCGCGAATATGTTGCTCAATGCACAAAACAATGAAATTGCGCAACAGAAAAATATCGTAGAAATAAAAAACAAAGAAATCAAAGACAGTATTGTTTATGCGCAACGCATCCAACAAGCCATTCTTGCAAAACAAGAAGATATTTGGGCGCACTTTCCAGAAAGCTATTTGTTCTACCGCCCCAAAGATATTGTGGCTGGCGATTTTTATTTTTTTGAAACAACCGAGACGCATGTTTTTTATGCCGCCGCAGATTGTACGGGGCATGGTGTTCCTGGTGCTTTGGTAAGTGTCGTTTGCTCCAATGCGTTAACGCGCTGCATCAAAGAGTTTGGACTTGTCGATACAGGACAAATCCTCGACAAAACGCGCGATTTAGTGCTCAATACATTTCGTAAAAGTGGCCAAGAAATTAAAGATGGCATGGATATTTCGCTTATTGCATTACCGATAAATTATCGTGAACAAACATGTATTGATTTGTTGTGGAGCGGCGCGAATAATCCACTTTGGTATATACAAAACGACATGTTGCACGAACTAACTGCCAACAAACAATCCATCGGTTACGCCGAAAATCCGGTTCTATTCTCAACGCATCGGATAACATTAAAGAAAGGAGATAGCCTGTTTTTGACAACAGATGGTTATGCCGATCAATTTGGTGGGCCTAAAGGAAAAAAATTTAGATATAAGCAGCTTCAGGAATTATTTCAGAACAACAAAAACGCCACTAGTTCCGAACAAGAAAAAGTAGTTGCCGAAACATTTGATCAATGGAAAGGTAATCTAGAGCAATTGGATGATGTGTTGGTAATTGGAATAAATTTATAAAAAGACCTATCAATTAAAATACAAGCGAAGAAGAAAATGTTCGACAAGTAAATTAATTGATAGATCAACTACTTTTATCCAATATGGATTTTTCGCCCACGCGTCATGGCAAAAAAGATGGCACTCAAACTAATTAACGACAACACAACAACTGCCATCGAATTACCGGAATGGGAATTTCCGTCTTCAGGTGTAAAATCTACAGGCATCATTCCGCCTTGACGTTTGCCATCATCCGATTTTTTGTGTTTGATGAATTGGTCATATTCGCTCGCATACGCACGATGTTTGTCGATTTTATTTCCGGTCAACCATTGATAGGTGTATAGCTCATTCCAACGACGTTGCCCTAAATCGCGTAAATAGGTTTGTGCCTCATCGCAGTCGTACGGCCCTTCTGCCGGATGTGTGAGCACATACCGCGCTTGAAAATTTTGCTTGTTGGGTGTTTCTTGAAACATCAAATCTTGCGGAAAATTAATACGATCGTACGTTACGTGTAGGCGTGTGAAGTAACACGTTCCTTCAATGTTTCCGTAATGCCCCGTTTGCAACCAATCTACACCTGCTTGCTGAAATTCGGTCAACATGGGTGGCGGTCCAACACACGGATCGCAAAACACAGTTTGGTTCATGCTCACATCCCACGCATATTCCAACGATACAATATTTTTTCCTTCACGCGCCCACGCTTTGGTGTAAAGTTCTTTGTAGAAAGGGCCAAATTCTTGTTGTACAAACAATGGCACTTTTTGTCCAGTCGGCACCGGAACAGTGCGGTAATTGGTTGTTTCGATGCGCCCGTTTTTAGAAAACGCATATACAATCATGTCTTGCGGACTTACGGCATTGGCCATTCCCAACCGAATGGGCAACATGAATTTTGGCGAGTTAAACGAAATCTGAATTGGACGAAGTGGTACAGCACCAGCGTTGTTGTGTTCTCCCAAATTTACTTTGGCCACAAAAAATTTCATGTTGCTTTTAATGTACGGATCGAGTACTTCTTTGGCACCGCCAGGAATTTTATAACCATTGTCGGTAAGCCAACGCTCAAGACCAGACGATTCTTCGGCAGAGAGAATGAGGATATCGTATTCGCCCACGGTATATTGTTCTACGATGGTTACTTTGTATTCCTCGCGTACACTTTTTGTATCATCACCAGCACTTTCCATTTTATTCATAGATGCGGAAGGAACAGCCATTTCAGAATCGTAATAGTTGCGATAGCACGGATTGTTATCGTAATACTCAACAAGGCGCGGCGCAGAATACGCATCGAGTTTATCAAACAGAATGCGATCAACCACTTTTACATCTGCTTTTTTCAAAACAACAGGCACAGGAATAACCATTGCAAAATCTTTCACATCGCCTTGAAAATCGCTCGACATGGTGATGGTAGAGCGTTCGCCATTGCGCACGACGACTACTTGCGAAGCTTTATTGAAGAGTGTTGCATCGGCTTTGGCGACATAGAATCCGCAGAAACTCATGGCGGGAAGACTGAGTGCGGCGGCGAAGAGGGTGAAAAGGATACGTTTCATGATTTTTATGTTTTTAAAATATATAGAATAGACCAATAGTTGTTGTATCAAGCAATCGTTACGTTTCTTCCTCGCGTCATCGCAAAAAAGATAGCACTCAAACTAATCAATGACAAGACCACCACGGCCATCGAATTGCCAGAATTGTTTGAACCCGAATCCGGCGTAAAATCCACGGGCATCATGCCACCCTGACGTTTTCCATCGTCCGATTTTTTGTGTTTGATGTATTGATCGTATTCCGTAGCATAGTCGCGGTGCTTTTCGATCGAGTTTCCAGTCAACCATTGATAGGTGTATAACTCATTCCAGCGGCGCTGTCCCAACTCCCGCAGATAAGCCTGTGCTTCATCGCATTCAAAAGAACCTTGTGCCGGATTGGTAAGCACATACCGCGCTTGAAAATTTTGCTTGTTGGGTGTTTCTTGAAACATCAAATCTTGCGGAAAATTAATTCGATCGTACGTTACGTGTAGGCGTGTGAAGTAACACGTTCCTTCAATGTTTCCGTAATGCCCCGTTTGCAACCAGTCAACACCCGCTTGCTGAAATTCGGTCAACATGGGTGGCGGTCCAACACACGGATCGCAAAACACCGTTTGGTTCATGCTCACATCCCACGCATATTCCAACGACACAATATTTTTTCCTTCGCGTGTCCATGCTTTTGTATAAAGTTCTTTGTAGAAAGGGCCAAATTCTTGTTTTACAAATAGCGGCACTTTTTGTCCGGTAGGCACCGGAACGGTGCGGTAGTTGGTTGTTTCAATGCGTCCGTTTTTTGAAAAGGCATATACAATCATGTCTTGCGGACTTACGGCATTAGCCATTCCCAACCGAATTGGCAACATGAATTTTGGCGAGTTAAACGAAATCTGAATTGGACGAAGTGGTACTGCTCCAGCGTTGTTGTGTTCGCCTAAATTTACTTTGGCCACAAAAAATTTCATATTGCTTTTGATGTACGGATCGAGCACTTCTTTGGCACCGCCAGGAATTTTGTAACCATTGTCGGTAAGCCAACGCTCAAGACCAGACGATTCTTCGGCAGAGAGAATGAGGATATCGTATTCGCCCACGGTATATTGTTCTACGATGGTTACTTTATAATCTTTTTTTGCCTCATCACGATCCATTGAAGCCGCTTTTGAGGTCGGTGCTTTCATGCGTGTTCTATTTTTGTTGCTCTCATAGTTACGATTTACCCAGCACGGGTTATTGTCGTAATACTCCACTAGTCGTGGCGCAGAATACGCATCGAGTTTATCGAACAAAATACGGTCAACAACTTTTACGTCTGCTTTTTTCAAAACAACGGGCACAGGAATAACCATTGCAAAATCTTTCACATCGCCTTGAAAATCGCTCGACATGGTAATGGTAGAGCGTTCGCCATTGCGCACGACGACTACTTGCGAAGCTTTGTTGAAGAGTGTTGCATCTGCTTTGGCGACATAGAATCCGCAGAAACTCATGGCGGGAAGGCTGAGTGCGGTGGCGAAGAGGGTGAAGAGGATATGTTTCATAAGGATGTTTTTTGAACGATTAATTTTAATTAGTTGATAAATCAACTATTGGTGTTTCTTTTTGCCAAACAAATTTTTCTCCCGGGAAGAAATATTCGAGCACCGGAACGATCATTGACATAAAGAAGAGGGCGAAAATGGGTGCGGTATGAATGAATTGCTTGTACGAAAGCCAGAAGGAAACTAGCCCCACGCAAAAAGCCCATACGATACGCACCGGACGAGATGCGGGAGTTGACATGGGGTCGGTTATCATGAAAAACGCAAAAAGCAACAACGATCCTGTTTGCAATTGGTGTACAAAAAAATCGACAGGCCAGCCGAGAAAAAGAATGTTTCGCGCAAAACTATAGCCCAAAAATCCGAGCAGAAAAGCAAAAGCGGTATCTAGTCGTTTAACGCGGTACAAGACCACCAGTCCAGTACATCCAACAATAAAAACCAACAAGCCATCGCTGCCCCATTGTCCGGGCGAGAGCCAAGCATCGCCAGTGAGCAACATGGTAATCACCATACCAAAATTGGCCGGATTAAAAATGTGCTTTTTACGAATTCGCAATAAAAATTTAGATGAAATACCTAAAACAGCCGCAAGCAAAAATGTCCAAGTAGAATTGGCTTGCAACATCAAACACAAACTAAAGGAGGTGATGAGCGCACTTTTGAGGCCAGACCAATCTTTGCTCGTGCGTTGAATAAAAATAGCTTGAACGGCCAAACACGTAAGGATGATGAGGTTGAAACGAAGCAAGGGAATATCCCAACCAAGGCCAAAAATGCCATACAGTAAAAAGGTAAGCTGAAAGCTAACTTGATAATGACGTGGATCGGAACGAAACCAATCGATAACCGCATAAAATGGGTTAGAACTGGTTGATGGCGCTTGCTCTGCGATGGTTGCTGATGAAATTTTGAGCGTGGACATGGCTGTTTTTTTAATTGATCTGTCCTAGAGATGCAATTAAAAAGACGTTTCCACAAAAAAATGTTTTAAAGACGCAATTTTAATGTTTAGAGCGGAGAAAGAGTGCTGAGTGCGAAGTGTCCGAAATAATCATTAATCGCACTACAAGCATAAATTTTAATGTGTTTTCTCCGCGTGAAAGGCCATCGCAGACATGAGACGCTAGACAAGAGACGTGAGACTGGGTGAATTTTTGAATTGGTGAGTTGATAATTTATTCATTCACCAATTCAACAACTCACCAACTGCGCGTGTGGCCCGTGTGGTCTCTTGTCTCTTGTCTAGCGTCTCATGTCTAAACACTTCAGTACTTGAAATTTCAAAAATCGTCTGTGTAAAGAATCGAAACCCATTGGAACTTGAAATTTGATAACGTCTGTGTAAAGAATCGAAACCCTTTGGAATTTGAAATTTGATAACGTCTGTGTAAAGAATCGAAACCCTTTGGAACTTGAAATTTGATAACGTCTGTGTAAAGAATCGAAACCCATTGGAACTTGAAATTTGATAACGTCTGTGTAAAGAATCGAAACCCTTTGGAATTTGAAATTTGATAACGTCTGTGTAAAGAATCGAAACCCTTTGGAACTTG
>JAAFIA010000040.1 GCA_013298545.1 Bacteroidota bacterium
TCTTGCACAATATAAAGGCAAAAATGTTGTCCTCTTGTTTTTTCCACTTGCTTTCACAGGCGTGTGTACCAAAGAGCTTTGCTCCGTTCGCGACGATATTGCCTCTTACAATAATGCACAAGCCGAAGTTTTAGGCATTTCTGTCGATTCGCTTTTTACACTTGGTAAATTCCGCGAAGAACAAAACCTCAATTTCCAATTATTATCCGATTTCAACAAAGAAGCAAGTCAAAACTACGGTGCACTTTATACCGATTTTGCGTTTGGCATGCACGGCGTATCCAAACGTTCGGCTTTTGTAATTGATAAAGAAGGCATTGTACGTTATGCCGAAGTGCTGGAATCGGCTGGCGATTTGCCTAATTTCCAAGCCATCGCACAAACACTTGCGGGCTTGAACTAAGCTCACTCCGATTATAAAAAGCCATGCTCTCAAAAAGAGGATGGCTTTTTTTATGCGCAATTGCCACGATCCCTTTTCTTGAAATCGCCTACATTTGAGCTGTGAACGCAAGACCAATACGCTTTTCTAAAATCCCCAACGAACTAAAAAGTATCGTTTTGTTTGTTTTGCTCCTACAAGCTTGCGCATCGCCCACACCCCCACCCGACCCCCGCCCGCAAAACGCCTGCAACTACGCCAACGCTTTTATCACCCTCCACGATTCACTCATCGCCTCCCGCACCCAAATCGCAATCGCTTACGAACAAAAATCAATCGCCAAAATCCTCGCTACCGAAAAGCGATTCAAAGAAAAATTGCAGCAAACACACGATTCCATTGCGCAATTCCCAAACTTTGAATCCGATTCCTCGCTCAAACTCGCTTGGCTCAACCTCATCAATACCTACCAAAACCAAATCAACCGCTGGATCGGTATGCGTGGCATCATCCTCACCGAAGATGCCGTTGACACCATCGCCAATCCAAACCTCCCCGACATCAATCCCGAAACCGATACGTTAGATCCAAACGATGCACTCATTCCCAAATATGAATTCATCGAAAAACGCATCCTTCGCGATGAGCAAAACGCATTTATCCAACTCGACTCCGTACAACAAAATTTTGCCCGAAAATATAATTTCCTCCTCCCACGCACTCCCATGCCGCCAATAGATGCAGAGTGATTACCTTTGATTTCGTATGAAACGTATCCTGACCGTTGTAGGCACACGACCCAATTTTATTAAAGTAACACAATTCAGAAAAGTTGCGCAACACTTTCCGCAACTCGAACTGAAAATCGTGCACACGGGTCAGCATTACGACGGAAAAATGGCGGATGTTTTTTTTCAGCAATTTGGCCTTCAACCCGATTTTTTTCTCGATGTTCCGCCCGGTTCGCCCAACATGCAAATGGCCGAAATCATGCTGCGGCTCGAAAAATTAATCGAGTCGTATCAACCCGATTTGATTGCCGTTGTTGGCGATGTTAATTCCACGCTTGCTGCTGCATTAACAGCCAATAAATTAAACATCAAACTCGCACACATCGAAAGTGGCTTGCGGAGCAACGACCGCACCATGCCCGAAGAATTCAACCGCATACTCACCGACGAACTGGCCGATTTTCTTTTTGTTACCGAGCCAAGCGGAATCGAACACCTGCGAAAAGAAGGCAAAGCCGCCGAAAAGCTATTTTTTGTCGGAAATACCATGATCGATACACTCGCTGCTTACGCAGCAGAAATCGACGCTTCGCCTATTCTCCAAACATGGAATTTGCAGCCGCAGCAATTTGTGCTCATGACCATGCACCGCCCCGCAACAGTCGATTCGAAAGAAGGCTTGTTGAAATTGCTCGAACTCATACGCGAAGTGTGCAAAACAACTGACCTCATTTTTCCGGTTCATCCACGCACCGTAAAACACCTGCAACAATTCGGCCTCGAAAACGATTTTCACCGCATTGCACGTTTGCGTCTTTGCGATCCGCTCGATTATTTTGCGTTTCAATGCCTCGTCAAAAACGCGCAGTACATTCTTACCGATAGTGGCGGCATTCAAGAAGAATCGACTTGGTTGGGTGTTCCCTGTCTTACGCTGCGGCCCAATACAGAGCGGCCCGTAACGGTTACACATGGCACCAACGAATTGTTGCCTTTCGATCTCGGCATCATTCGCAACCACATACAAATCATACAGCAAGGCCAATTCAAAAAAGGTGTACAACCCATCATGTGGGATGGAAAAGCCACCAACCGTATTTTTGAAATTTTTTCGCGCATCCTTTGAAACGCATTGTCTATCTCACGTTTAACGATGCACCAACCGGAATTTATTTCGGGCAGGTAACGGATGTATGCCGTTTTTGGCGCGAAATGTTAGCTGCCGACGTTCGTTTAATCGCCTTTGTTTCGATACGCGGATTTTTTGAAACACGAAAACGTATTCGGCAAGCAGATCCAACGGCTCGTGTTGTACCCATGTTTCCGAAAACAAAACATTGGAAAAAAAATACGTTCCTGCTACGTTTTTTGCTCAATCGCATACAACCCGAAACCATTGTGGCACGTGGCCCATTTGCAACCGGACTCGCTTTGAAATTTCAGGAAAAATATAAGGTCTGTTTTGATGGACGCGGCGCATACACTGCCGAATTGAATGAATACGATGTTGTGCCCGACGAAACCATCAAACGCGAAATTGCAAACATTGAAAACGAGGCTGTGTTGAAATCCAATTTCCGGTTAGCGGTTTCAACAAAACTCGTCAACTACTGGCGCGAAAAATTTCAGTACGCAGCAAACAATCATGTTGTAATTCCATGCACCATCAATGCCCATGCGTTTGATCAGTTGTTGCCAGAAGCCAAACGCAATGCCTTGCGCGCGGCAATGGGTTGGGCAGCAGACGATGTTGTCATTGTTTATTCCGGTTCTGTTGCGGGTTGGCAAAATCTAAACGAACTCGATCATTGGTTTTACGAGTTGTTGCAAGCACAACCCCATTTTAAACTGTTGTTGCTTACACGCGAAATTCCCGATACCTTAAAACTCAAAACATTAACGCAACAAGTACAACACCGATGGCTTGCGCCTGATGAAGTTGGCGAAACACTTCAAACCTGCGATTACGGTTGGCTTGTACGCGAAGCAACTGTTACCAATCAAGTGGCATCGCCTGTAAAATTTGCCGAGTATTTAGCAAGCGGCTTGCCCGTTTTGGTTTCCGAAAATCTTGGCGATTATCCCGATTTTGTGCGTAGCCACGACGCTGGAAGAATTGTCTGTGAAGCAAAAACACTCGCCACACTACAACCGCTCACGCACGCTACACGCATACAGATGCACCAACTCGCGCAAACACATTTTACCAAACCTGCTTTTGTAAACGAATACCGAACTTTACTCGCATGCACATCGCATTAATTACCGACGGCATTCACCCATACGTCATGGGTGGTATGCAGCGTCATTCGTTTTACCTCGCAAAATACTTGGCCGCTGCCGGACATCGCGTTGATTTGTATCACCACAACACGAGCAAGTACGATATTAGTCAACTCGAATTTTTTACCGCTGCCGAAAAAGCAAACATCCGCTCGTTCGTATTCACCTTCCCTAACCTTGGAACTACGCCAGGACATTACATCCGCGAATCGTACGATTTTTCGAAACAAATCTGGAGCATGTTTGAAAAACAAAGCATGCCCGATTTTATTTACGTCAAAGGATTTGCCGGATGGGAATTGATCAATCAGAAAAAAGGTGGAAAAAAATTGCCGCCTATCGGACTTAATATGCACGGTTACGAAATGTTTCAGCCCGCGCCTTCGTGGAAAGAACGCTTGAAGTATGCCTTATTGCTCCGCGCCCCAGTTCGGTTTAATGTGGCCCATGCCGATTATTTATTTTCTTATGGCGGAAAAATCACACCCATCATCGAATCGCTTGGCGTTGCACGTAAGCGTATTCTTGAAATTCCGACGGGCATTGCAGCCAACTGGATTGCCGATCAACCAACGTCAACGTTTGGCATTCGAAAGTTTGTGTTTGTTGGACGGTATGAACGTCGCAAAGGATTGCCTGAACTTTACCGTGTACTCAAAAAAATATCGGCGGTTGTTCCTTTTGAATTTCATTTCATTGGCGACATTCCATCCAAAGATCGCTGGAACGATAAGCGCGCCAAGTACCACGGAAAAATTACCGATACAAACGATTTGCAAAAACTCCTTCGTTCCGCAGATTGTTTGGTTTGCCCGAGTTTAGCCGAAGGCATGCCCAACGTCATCATGGAAGCTATGGCCTCTGGCCTCACTGCCATTGCAACCGACACAGGCGCAACATCGCTCATGGTCAACAACGAAACGGGTTGGCTCATTCCGGTTGGCGATCAAAACGCGTTGCAGCAAGCCATCAAAGCGGTTATCGACGCAAGCGATCCGCAACTTGTAGCTAAAAAAACAGCCGCATTAAAATTGGTTCGCGAAAATTTTACTTGGGAAAAAATCATTCAGCAAACGATTGAAAAAATCGAAGCCGTGTGTAGGGAACCGAATGGTTAATGGTAGTGTACATGTTTTCGAGCTGACAAACATCTTTAAAGACAGAGGCTGCCGATGAAATTATTACCTTTTGACAATATACTTTACAAAACGATTTTGACCGAAGCCGACGTAATCAAACGACTCGCTGACGTTACAGCAGCAGAGACGATGTTTAGTTTAAATATCTTCGAATGCCGCTCTTCTAAGACGTATAAAGGGAAAATAGACAATCTGGCCTTCAAAATCCACAGAATTACTTGTTATCAAAATTCATTTCGACCAATAATTAATGGTGTGATTGAACCTGCTGATGAAGGGGTTATCATCAAGGTCAAAATGAGACTTCATTTTTTCGTTCTTGTATTTTTACTCATTTTCGCAACTGGAATCGGATTTTCCAATGTGCTAAAATCCGTTTTCGTTGATCTAAAATTGGAGTGGAACAGTTTAATTCCCTTGGGTATATCAGTTATTGCATATCTCGTAATACTTGGAGCATATAAATTGGAAAGCCGCAAATCAAAAAAAGATTTGCAAAAAATATTTAATGCTGAAATAATAGACCACTAATTTTATTTCGTCCCTTAGTGCATCCACAGACTAGAGGCGTGAGTTTTCTAAAGCAAGATAAAATCATCAACGAGCTAAAGCCTGTGTAGGCTCAATGTCTGAGTTTATGCACCATTTCTCAAGTTTTAAATTTCAATATGCTCTTCTACGCGCGATGCCGACGCAGACGTGAGACTTAGAGACGGGAGACTGGCTACCCTTTGACTTAGAAGATGAGTTGGGCAATTTTACGCGGTCTCAAGTCTCACGTCTCATGTCTCCACAGAACTACAATACAAAAACTACCCTTCCAATACTTTCTTAATATCTGGGCGGAAATACTGTTCGCTCTTCATCACCTTTCCATCTTCGCGGAAAATAGGCTTGCCTTCGCTATCCAATTTCGACATGTTGCTGCGGTGAATTTCGTCAAACACTTCTTCGATTTTATACTGCAAGCCATGACGCAAAATGGTTCCAAATAAAATGTATAATTGATCGCCAAGCGCATCGGCAATTTCTACCAAATCGCCACGCTGTGCTGCTTCTAGGTATTCTTCATTCTCTTCGCGCAGCAATTTATAACGCAACATGTATTCACTTTCTGGAACTTCTCCAGTAGGCGTTTCGCGGTTGCCAATTAAAAAGACATCGTGAAATTCGCGAACTGAATCAATTTTGCTAAGTAATACTTTAGGTGCTTCTGACATGGGAATACTTTTTTAATTTATATGTTGTTGGAAATAAAAACAGCAAGAACAAAACGCTCTTGCTGTTTCTTGGATAGATTATTAGTCGTTATTTTATAGGCTTCGGAAGGGCTTTGCTTTCCGCGTAATTTTTATTCAGCGCATCGAGTACTGTTTGTGTTACGTCGAGGCTATCGTTGGCGTACAAGAGGTTTGAACCTGTACCATAACCAATGATGTAATCAATGCCTTTTTCGCGGCTATACACTTTGAAGTATTTGGTAATTTCTTCGGTAATGGTTGCGTTTTGTTGCGCCATTTTGCCTTGCAACACATCGGCCTGTTGTTGCAATTTGGCCAATTCGTTGTACATCGTATTTACTTCTTGCTCTTCCTTGGTGGCTTCGTCGGCAGAAATTGTGCCTGCTTTTACTTTTTCTTGTAAAGCGGTGTAACGTGCTTCGAGCGTTTGTTGTTTGGTTCCAAACGTTTTTTGAAGATACGCCAACTGACCACTTACACTTTGTCCCAAATCTTGGAATGCTTGATACTTCTGATCAATCGAATCGATATTGACATAAAGCACTTTGGCACCAGCCATAGTTTTGGGCGCATCGAATTTGAGTTGAGGAACAGAATCTGTTGCAGTTTTAACAGCATCAGCTCCTTCTTTTGTTCCATACACTTTAAAGAATAAAAACGCGACTGCAACGAGCAGCACGATATTTAAGCCAAGAGAAAGTTTTGCGTTCACTTTAGATTTTTTTAGAAGCCCAAAGATAGACGAATTTGAGATTTGTAAAGGTTAAAAAGCTACAAATCTGAATTTGGCCCTGAGATTTCCACCAAACAAAAATGAGCCTACAAAAAACCAATACCTTTGTGCCGTGATCTCGCAACGGCAATTGTATTTGAATCATTTGGCACAAACCAGCCCCGCCCCCCTCGCACTCGAAATTGTGCACGCCGAAGATGTCTTCCTTACCGATACTTCTGGAAAAAAATACGTCGATCTCATTGCCGGTATTTCCGTCAGTTCTGTTGGCCACCGCCACCCCCGCGTTGTCGATGCCATCAAATCGCAAGCCGATCAATACTTGCACGTCATGGTCTATGGCGAATACATCCTTTCGCCACAAGTCAAACTCGCCACCAAAATTGCCTCGCTACTTCCCGCTTCGCTCAACGCTACCTATTTCACCAATTCGGGCGCAGAAGCCACCGAAGGCGCACTCAAACTCGCTAAACGCCTCACCGGACGCAGCGAACTCATTTCCTTCGTCAACGCCTACCACGGCAGCACGCATGGCGCACTCAGCATCATGGGCAACGAATACTTCAAAACCGCCTACCGCCCACTCCTGCCCGATACCCAACTGCTCGCCTTCAACTCCTTTACCGATTTAGAAAAAATCACCACACGTACCGCTTGCGTGGTTGTAGAACCCGTTCAAGGCGAAGCCGGCGCTGTTGTTGCCACAAACGGATTTCTTGCCGCCTTACGCAAACGCTGCACCGAAACTGGAACACTTTTAATTTTTGACGAAATACAAACCGGATTTGGTCGCACCGGAAAACTTTTTGGCTTTCAACACGAAGAAGTCATTCCCGACATCATTTTATTTGCCAAAGGAATTGGCGGCGGCATGCCGATTGGGGCCTTTACCAGTTCGCATGAAAACATGTTGGCGTTCACCGAAAATCCGGTGCTCGGACACATCACCACGTTTGGCGGCCATCCGGTTTCCTGCGCAGCCGCACTCGCTACGATCAATATTATTGAAGAAGAAAATTTAGTGGCTGGTGTGGCCTCGCGCGAAACCATTATCCGTAAACACCTTGTTCATCCAGCAATTCGCGAATTGCGTGGACGTGGTTTACTGCTTGCTGCAATTTTTGAACATGCAGAAATCAATCAGCGTGTTATTCAGGCTTGCCTCAAACGCGGCATCATTACCGATTGGTTTTTGTTTTGCGACAATGGCTTGCGCATTGCTCCGCCACTAACCATCGATGAAAATCTATTGCGCGATTGCTGCTTGAAAATTGTGGATGCGATTCGTGAAGTAGTCGCTTAAAAACCCATTTGCGAATCGTCGCCGCCACCAGGTTGTGTTTGCTGGTTACGTTTCTGACTCTTGCTTTCTTCTCCTTTTCCGAAACGCCATGTAAACGTAAACGTAAGCACACGCGTTTCGCGTTTGCGGCGCATTTGGAAATCGTAATTGTCGCTAAAATTGGTCATGCGCATGCCGCGTGTGTCCATCACATCTGTCAAATTCAACGTAGCTGTTGCACGACCTTTCAGCAATTCCTGACGTACGCCAATATCAAATCCGGGAAGCATCTGAAACGAACCAACCGGTTGATAAAAAGGCGAATTGTACATGCCCGTCAATTGCAAACTCGTCATCGGCATGACTTTGTAGGTTGCCGACAAACGCACACTTCCATTTAAGGCTTCGCTTTGTAGTCCGGCTTCCAAATTGCTCGCATCAATCATATTGCGGAATCCGGTTGCCGTAAACATGATGTTGCCTTTGCGTTTAGGCAATTGATAGCGCAACACAAATTCTAAACCGATATTATCTGAGCTTCCAAAATTTTGCGACGTTACTGTTCCAATTCCTGTATTCACATCAAAACGACGATAATGTGTAATCAGGTTGTCGGTATGGCGATAATAGGTTGACGCGTTCAAGGTCAATGCTTCCCATGTTTTGGTAAACGAGAAATCGATCGACTGAATAAATTCTGGACGCAAATACGGATTGCCCGTGCGGATATTGATCGAATCGCTATAATCGATGTACGGATTTAAACTTCGGTTATCAGGGCGATTGAGTCGGCGGCTATACCCCAATTGAAATTCGACACCATACTTAGGCGTGAAACGCACAGTACCACTTGGGAAAAGCGATAAATATTCACTCACAAAAGTTGTCGATGTCGATTCTGATTTTCCAGTCAAATCCGTGTATTCGGCACGAACACCCGCTTGAAAATCGAATTTGCGGATGTGCATTCCATATTGCAAATACCCCGCATAAACCGATTCGTCATACAAAAAGCGATCGGTAAAACGTGGGTCGTTGTTGTATGTGCCAACAATAAAATCAAGCAAGGATGAATTTTGTTGGCTATCGTATTGGCGCAAAGTATATTTCAGTCCGCCTTCCAGCTTCATCGAATCATTGAACGGATGCGAATAATCAGCTTGCGCAACAATGGCTTTATTGTTAATGATCGAGTTGTTCAACTGCGCAGCCAAAGCGGGTTCCACAAATGCGTAATTCGCATACTTCGCTTTTTCAGTGCGGTCATTATTCGAATACGAACCACTCAACGTAAACATCTTTTTCGATCCCGGCCATGTATGTCGGAAATCCAAGTTCGCATCATAACCTTGCTGATCTTCACGACTCAACGAATAGCGCGACAAGCCGCCATACTGATGTTCCAACGAATCGAGGTAAGAATAAATCGTACTATCTTGTTTGTCTTCGCCACGCAGATTGCCACCCAATCCAAGCGAAAGCGTTGTGTATGGACTCAAATACAAATCGCCGCCAATTTTTCCACTGTGAAAAATGCTTTGATTGAGGCCACCACCATCGGAAATGAAATAATAATTGGTGTCTGCGGTGTAGGTATGTTGCTTGCCTAATTTCTCTGACCAACGATCTTCTGCACGGAAATTATAATTCGCATACCAGTTTAATTTTGGTCCACGGTGATTGAGATTAACACCCGCATTGTACTTATTGTTGGTACCAACACCTGCCGTAACCGAACCATTGAATCCTTTTTCAGTTCCTTTTTTGGTAACGATGTTGATGATACCGCCCATGCCTTGCGCATCGTATTTTGCCGATGGATTGGTAACCACTTCAATTCGCTCGATCATGCTTGCCGGAATTTGCTGCAATACCGCTTGACGGTCTGAACCAGTCAATCCAGATGGTTTACCGTCAATGAGAATGGTTACATTTTCGGTACCGCGCAAACTTATATTTCCGTCCATATCCACATTCACAGAAGGGATATTTTGCAACACATCTGTTGCCGTTCCGCCAGCATTAGTAATGCTTTTATCTACTTCGTAAACCTTCTTATCAATATTGCTCGTGTATTCTGCTTTATCATCTTCGATCACCACATCGCCCAGTTGTTTGCTCAATGCTGGCAGCAATAAAATACCAAGATCGGCCTGCGGTTGTTGCGGTGTAATCTGTACGACTTTTGAAAGCAGTGTTTTGTAGCCAAAAAAATTGATGCGAAGCTGCATTTTTCCGGCAGGAAGGTTTTTGATAACAAACTCTCCATTTTTGCCGGCCACTCCACCACCAACTACGGAAGTATCTTTGAGGTTGATGACTGCAATGGTAGCATACTCCACCGGATTACCTGAAAGGCTATCGTGAATGATGCCAATGATTTCGCCAGCGGCAAATTTGGGAGGGCCGCCACCTGCAGGCGGTTGAGCAAGTGCATCGAATGTTGTCAACAGCCATATCAATGACAGTAAAAAAAAACGAAGTGAGCGCGTTGCAACTGGTTTCAAGATGGCACAAAGATAAGCCAGTTTACATGTACATACACGTAATAGATGTTAAAGAGAAGAACTATGCGGCTAAAGGGTTAATTCAGTCGGTGGGCAGCAATGAGTTCGAAGCGTGGGATCTCGACCTCAAAATGTGTTCCATCCATCTGGCATTCCATGGTATAGCGGCCATGCATTGTTCCAAATTCACTCATCAAGGTGCAAGCCGATTCGTATTGGTGTTTTTCGCCCGGAGCTAGAACGGGCTGTTGGCCAACAACGCCATCGCCCTCAACCTCATGCCGAACACCAATGGAATCGAAAATATACCAATGGCGACGCAACAACTGAACGGTATAATCACTC
Organism: Bacteroidota bacterium; assembly: GCA_013298545.1. GTDB lineage: Bacteria > Bacteroidota > Bacteroidia > Palsa-965 > Palsa-965. The sequence goes on from JAAFIA010000040.1 coordinate 10,644, forward strand.
GTATTCTCGATCTGAATGCGGTAAGCAAAAAAGTACATCTGTTCCTGCGGCTTGGAATGCTGCGGTTGGAAAGCACTTTCAACACTAATGCGAATACCGTGGGTGATGAGGGTTACCATGGGATCGTGAGTTTTTGTGAGTACAAGTGTAGAACGAAACTGATAGAAAAACAATGGACTGGGCAGAAAGTTTGTGAACAGGTGTTAATAATCCAACATTTACACTCATTTTAAAATAAAACACTGCAATCTATTTGCCATTTATACCATACATGAACACCATTTATCAACCCAAATTGCCGCATTAACGATCTATAAAAAAACATCACATCTTTTTAAATACATTTATCGCATCAACAACAAAATGCTGCGATTTATGAAACTACGCCTCCTCTTCTTTCTATTACTGTTTGCCGCCAATTCATACGCCCAAAATACGTGGCAAATTATGTTTGCTCCTGTATTCAGCAACCGTGTCGATGATCTGTTTATGGCAAGCCCCGATACGGGTTATGCCGTGAGCGGCGATGGACAAATTGTTAAAACCGTCAATGGGGGATCAAACTGGTCTTTATTGACATTAAACAGCTCGGTATATTGCCGTTCGGTTGAATTTGTCAATCCGCAAATTGGGTTTGTGGGGGGCTTTCGCACCAACCTGCAAATCGGTTCCAATATTTTACGCAAAACAAGCGATGGCGGTCAAACGTGGACGGACTTGACCAATCTCCTTCATCCAGTAGCGCAACAAGGCATTTGTGGACTTGCAGCGGCTGACGCGAATACCATTTATGGTTGCGGAAATTGGTACGAAGATTCGGCCTACATCGTCAAAACTACCGATCAAGGTGCTACTTGGTCATTTATTGACATGAGTATGTACGCCACTTCACTCATCGATCTGTATTTCATTAGTCCCGATACCGGATTTGCAACTGGAAAAGGCCCAATGCCGCTCGAAACTGCCGTTATTCTCTACACAACCGATGGCGGACAAACGTGGACTTATAAGTTTCAAAACACCTATTTCAGTGAGTTTTGCTGGAAAATATTCCCACTTACCGATCAAATTATCTTTGCTTCGGTTGAAGAATGGCAGAATACGGGTGTTTCGCCGCAGATCTTAAAATCTATTGATGGCGGTATGAATTGGACAGTTTATCAGGTGCAACAAGCATCCTACAACATCGAAGGCATTGGATTCATCGACTCGCTGCATGGCTGGACGGGTGGCGATTGGAATTTCTCGTTTGAAACCGTTGATGGCGGACAAACTTGGGCACAAGTACCCATTTGCCCCATCATGAATCGGGTGTTTCGCATAAACGATTCTATTCTGTTTGCCAGCGGTTCTGAAATTTGGCGGTACGCACCTCTCGGAACGGGTATTCGACCAACGCAACAAACGCCCATTCGGTATGTTTCGCTCAACTGCAATCCCAATCCAGTAAGTGATGTCTTGACCATTGACCTCAAACTCGAAAAATCGACCCAAGCACATCTTTCCCTGCTTGATGAGCAAGGACGACAAATTCGGCTCATCGACAATACCGTAAAACCCAACGGAACATACCAATACAAGCTAGAAACAGCGCAACTTCCAGCAGGTATTTATTATGTTGTGATCAAGACCCACGAAGACAAAGCGAGTGCAAAAATTGTGGTTACGCATTAATTCCGTGTAATCTACACGTAAAATTCTACCTTTGTAAACGCAAAGCAAGTTGTTTTGTGCAAATACAGGTAGGACGTGGAAATCATCGATAGCTTTAATATCTCTACACTTGGCATTGTCATAGTGGCCAAACTTTCTGAAGAAGGTTTACCAAGTGGAGCAATTGTTCAATCGAAAACCACAGGCCATACCTGGATGGTTAAATACCGCATGTTGTTTCAACACGTTGGCGAACAGCATAAATTGTTTGAGAACGAGAGCGTCAGCTACATCAAAAGTAGTTTTAAAAGCCCCGAAGATCAAGCCAATTCGGAGAAGAAAATTTTAGAGCAAGAAGCACAAAACATTTTTCAATACCGGTTGACTCCCGTTGGCGAAAGCACCAAACCCGCCAAAGGAACGATTTTGAAAATCATGAAAATTCCTGCGGCTACCATCTAAGCCAACATTTCCTTTTTTCTTTCCACGATAAACCATTTCTTTGATTTTTCTGAATCAACGATGAAACTGATTTGTCCAAAATGTAATGCAACCATTGCAAAAGCAGATGTCAATATCCAAGATGGATTTGCGTATTGTCAATCGTGCAAAGAATATTTTCGCATTGCCGATTTTTTGCAAACAGACGAAACCGTCCGGCGCACAGAGAAACCTTTTCTGAGCGAAATTACCTTGAACCAGCATGCGGGTGTTTATACCTTTTATATTCCGCCCATGCGTTGGAAGAGGGCATCGTTTGTATTTCTCATCATGGTCATCGTCTGGAATATAGGAGCTTGGTACAGTTTTATCTTATCTGGCCAATTATTGATTCTCCTTTTTATGGCAGTTGGTCTGCTCCTGATTTATAGTTTCGTCAAATCATTCTTTGAAGCCACAACCCTCACCTACTCGTCTTCCTCCATCGAAGTGCAGAAATCTGTTTTGAGTTTCAACTATAAAAAACAAACGCGTACTGCTGCTATTAAACATTTTACCGAAGTCGTTACGCACGAAGAAAACTACAAACCCGTTTATGGTATTGAAATTCTATTTAGCGACGACACAACCATCGAATTTGGTTCGTACACGTTTGAAGGCGAACGTAAATGGCTGATTGGCGAATTGTACGAAATCAAAAAACAATTCGATTTAGAAAAGAAAAAAGGAAAACGATTTTCTTAATTCCGCCTACGCAATATTTGCTCATGCGTGATTTACCAATTCTGAAATTCAGCATAATAATACACTAATTCCGCGAACGCAATTGCCGCACGCCAATCAATTCTTCCGTCAAAGCACCCGGACTGCGGTGATACACATAGATCGTGTACATGTTCTCTGTTTCGGAATGCATGCCTTCCACTAAAAAATCGTCAGCCGCTTTTTCGCCATCTTTCAAAAACACATATTCGTAATTGTAATAGCCTTGTTTTAAAAACAACGTCGCTTCATAGCCTTTGCGCTCGGCATTGTACGTCATGCGGTATTCTGGTCGGCATTGCCAATCGCTTAAGCCACCAAAGACATAGATATTGCCATCCTTTTCAGGAAAATCCCAAGGCAGAAAAAAATGCACGTACGCATAATCCGCATCCACATCATGTGTCGAACCCTCAAACGTATGAATCAAAAAACGACCGTTAATGTCTTGCGAACTCGAATAGCGTTTAAACGCACGTTTCTCGTCGGGCAACATATACACTTGTGTTGTTTTGCCCACAATTTCCATTTTCTGCACACGTTCTGCAGGTGTGCGCAAACTTCGGATATCACAAACACGAAATTCATTTCCCGCTTTAAAAACATTTCCATCTTCGTAATCATACACCAAATCCTGATCGCGCAGGAATTGTGGTTTTAGTCCAACCACCGCATTATCAGAACGCCCATTTTGTTGTACAATCACGGTAAGCTCGGCAAACGGATTGGTAATGGATGAGCCTGAAGTATGAATCGTAAAATCGATTTCCTGTTTATAATTCCGATCACCAATGATGGTTGCCGCATGCGCTGTTCCATCAATCGTTACTTTCTCTTCGTAAATTCTGAAACGTTTGGTCAAGACTGGTTTTTCCGATGCACCTTCAGTATAAACACTCAAAATATAATTGCCCGATTTGCGCAATTTGAAATTCTCATTCGGAAATACAGCATTGTAGTGTGTGTACTGTTGAATCGTTCCGCGCGAAAGCCGATAATCGGTAATGGTTTGATCCGTAAACCCATCAATCACATCTGACTGCAAGATGTTTGACGGTTCCCAATTGATGGTACAATGAATGACGGTAAACTGATAGGTCTTCACATCGCCTTCCAAATCATCAAATCCCAAATACAATTGCTGATCGCCGCCCAAGGGAATAATCGGATCTGACAACCCTTCGAGCGCGGTACGCAACTGTACGCTCCGAATGGTACTCAAATACGTGCGATCATCGTACCGAATCGTACGATCTGTATAATAATCTGCCGTATCTGTTTGCGCCGCGAGTTGGAGCGATTGAAATAAAAGAAAGAGAAAAAATAGTTTTCTGGAAATTTTCATGCGTGCTTGAGCGACTGTTGAATATGCTTCCGAAAGGTACGAAGTGTATTTGATATTTTTTTGTTGAACAATTTAGGGCAAAGATTGTGCCTTGTAAAGCATACTGTGAATTTTAGTTTTTGTTTTAATCAGTATTTATATAGTGGTACAATTCGCCTGCGGCGGGCTTACGGTTGGGGCGTTGAAAAGGATTTTTTTTCTTTACTTTCTTTGCTTGCCCAAAGAAAGTAACAAAGAAAAGGCCCCACAAAAACCAAATTGCAATGAAAATGAGCCTGACGATTTTGTCCGGTTAGCTCATTTTCAAATGCAACTTCGCACTTTTTGTGGACGTCTCCCCGCAGATTTTCGCAGATGGATAGTATAAATAGACACTGTATATGTTTACAAACGAGCAGTATGTTACTTCATCAAAATCCCCCCTTAAGGCAATTGAAAAACCCCACCACTACCATTCACCGTACTCCAAACCTCCGACTGCCCCCGATAATAAGCCGATCCTGGACCATCCAATTGCACAATAAATAAATCGCGTGGTGCTACCGTAATTTTTCCGGTTCCTTTGCTATACACCCAACTATAATCGGCAGCACAACCATCTGTCGTTACAAAACCTGTTCCGATGCAATAAATAATCACCTGCCCCGCTTGCCCGCTCACCGTAATATCGCCTGCTCCGTGCTGATGAATATTGCACGTAGTCGTATTCACTAAAAAATCAATATCGCCCGAACTTTCTACTTCCAAATCAATCGAATCCAAATCCCACACACTCGTATTTGAAATCAAACCCGTTCCTTTCGATTTAATTCGTTTCAACACAAGCGGCATGTGTACATAAACCGTAATCGGAATATCGTAACGCCGCACAAAATTGCACTTGTTATCGTTGCGGATACGCAATTCGCCACTCACAATTTCGGTTTTTACTAAGCCAATCAAATTGCTTCCACCTTCTACTTCCACACCATTAAAAACGGAATCTACAACAAAAACAACATGCACATTATCTTCTACAAAAACGCTTGTGAATGCAGGAAGTGTACGCGACTCAATAGCCACAACGCCTGTTGATTTCACACAATCGCAGCGATTTTCTTTCTTGCATGTTCCCGAAAAAACAGCAAGCACCAACAGCAGCAAGAGATGATTTATTTTTTTCATTGCTAAAAACGCCAGCCGGCCCCGACCTCCCAGTATTCGGCTCTCGATAAATGTGTTTTAATATTCGTTGCCAACAACAAATGTTTGCCCAACAAATAACGCGTTCCGATGCGGTTATAAATCAGACCACTTGCCGTGTAAGGCGTATATAGATAAACGCCCATCTCCATCGACCAGGCCAAACGCCCCAAGACCAATTCGTACGAAAATTTTGCACCAAGTTGAATAGCGCCAAACGTACTCACGGGTGTATCATTCAAGCGCAAGCGATAGCGCACCGCCTGACTCCACATCACATCAATGCCACCGCCAAAACGATGTTTGCGTGCCGTTTGGCGCATCACGCTCGTGAGCACATTCAACACGCCATAACGCGCATCCCGCGCAGGTTCAATGCCATTGAAACCCGTAACCAACAAAGCACTTACGCGCCAGCGACGCTCATTGAATAAACTATCCGAACGTGATGCCGAGGTGTGTTTGGGCGGCACATGCTCCCGCACCCGAAAACTATACCCAAGCGAAACCATCGGCAAATTAATGCCTAAGTTTGGAACTTTCGCACCGCCATTCGAGAAATGAATGATACCAATACCCGCATCCAAACGCTGCGCATCACGCAGGTAAACTTGTGTATTCAGCCGCAACGAAAAAATCGTATTCAGGTGCGAACCAATGGCAATGTTTTTATGATTGGTAACTGGATCAAATTTTTTCGTGAGCCAACCCAAGCCCCAACCCACCAAAAAATGCGTTTTGAAACGACGTGTTTTTTTGCCCAAGGGAAAATTGATGTACGGATATAAGCCAATTGCAGTACCCAATTGTTCGGGATTGCCCAAAGGCATCACAATACCAGAAACACCCATTTGCGGAAAATGAAACGGTTGATGCCAGTAGGCGTTTCCGGGTGTTTTCATCCACACATCTACTTCTACCGCGAGCAATTGTTTTTTGACCAAATGTCCCATGTTGTAACGGTGTGTCCAGAAAAAACCTGCTTGCGGACGAACCGCCACAAAAAGCGAACGCATGCGTGTGCTTTCTTGCGCCCGAGTATGCATACACAAGAAGAGCATCGAATATAAAAGTAGATAACGCACTAACATGAGCTGGAGTTATGACAAATATACAGACGATTGTGCTGAATACAACTACCTTTGCACCATGCACACGCTCGACGAAAAAACAGCCGCTTTTGCGCGCATGCTTACGATTATGGACGAACTCCGCGAACAATGTCCGTGGGATAAAAAACAAACACTCGAAAGCCTTCGCCACCTCACCATTGAAGAAATGTACGAACTCGGCGATGCCATTCTGGACAAAAACATGACGGGCATCAAAAAAGAACTGGGTGATGTCTTGTTGCACATTGTTTTTTATGCACGTATTGCGAGCGAAACAAACGATTTTGATATTGCCGATGTCATTCATGCCGAATGCGATAAACTGGTTTCGCGTCACCCACACATTTATGGCGATGTGAAAGTTGAAAACGAAGAACAGGTGAAAGAGAACTGGGAAAAAATAAAACTCAAAGAAAAAGACAGCATCACGAGCGAAGGATTTCGTTCGGTCTTGGCGGGTGTTCCAGCGTCTTTACCTGCTGTGGTCAAGTCGTGGCGCATTCAGGAAAAAGCACGTGCTGTTGGTTTTGATTGGGATAAGCCCGAACAAGTGTGGGGAAAAGTAGAAGAAGAAATTCAAGAATTACACGCCGAAGTGGCTGCCAAAGCAACACCCGAAAAAATTGAATCCGAATTTGGCGATGTGCTTTTTGCTTTAATCAATTATGCTCGATTTATTGGCATCAACCCAGAAGACGCACTCGAAAAAACGAATAAAAAATTCATCCGCCGCTTCCAATACCTCGAACGCGAATCGCAAAACGATGGCAAGAAATTGGAAGATATGAAGCTGGACGAAATGGATGTGTACTGGAACCGCGCGAAGGAGCTGGAGCGGTAAGGCACTTCAGTCAGATGGTGCCATTTAGGTGTTTTTATACTTCGCTTGCTTCACATCAAGAACGCAAGTGTATATAGCTGCAAAACTGGTATAGCTCATTTTACATGTCGTCAAAAGAAAGATCAAATTAATTGTATGTGTCGTCGTGCTGGGGTTAGTCGGTTGGCTATCTTATGTATTGTTTTCTCCAAGAACGAGCCACTCAGTTATAGAATTAGTAAGTGGCATTGAACTTGAAGACACTTACAACATTCAAACATTACAGGATGATTGGGCTGATCCAACTTCATTCAGAGGAGAAGGTGTTGTATTCTTCAAAATTTATCTAACAGAGCATCAATGCTCAAGTATAGTTAAAGAAGCAACTATATTAAATTACAAACGTTGTCCAATTGCTTATACTACAATGGGTCTCCCGACAGAAATAAGTGGTATTACGAACGGCATATATCGGATGAAAATAGGCTCTCCCGATAATCGCGATGTAGATATTTGTATGATCGATGTTGCAAATAAAATCATGTATGTATATATCTACATCATGTGAGTGATGAAATTAACACAACCGCTCCGCAGGTTGGATTCCGAAATTTTTGGCATTGTACCTAAGCTGTCGTGAATATTCGCTTGATGAACGATATTGGAAACAATGTTGCCCAATGAATCAACGACTACGAATCGCTTCCGTCCATTTATTTTTTCATTTCCGTCAAAACAGCGTAAGCCACCTCTCCGTGTAGTTTTAACGGATTGAGAGTCAATAATAATTAAGGTTGATTCAGGCCGTTTATTGCATGCTACTCTTTGGCTTTCGCGGTGCATATCATTGAGGAAAACAAAAAAGTCTTCTTCGCGCCATTTTTGAAAAATAATAGTAACCCAATTGCCATTTTGGGAAGTTTTCAGGCAAGTTTCTCCATTGACAACCCGTTACAAGTAAGTAAAATATGACATCGAAGATACGGCGCAATTCATGTTTTCGTCTGCGTGGTGATTCCGCTAAATATTTTTCTAGAACTTGCCACTGGTCATCGGTTGTATTAGTCAAGTACATGATATGAAGTTTTTGTCGACCTAAAATAAAATGTGCTTTAACTTTTCTTCGCGATGCCCTTTATATTATTTTTAACAAATCATTTTTAAACAGTTATTTAATAATATGACAACATCAGACACTAATAATTTCTTTATAGAAAAAATAGTCCCCGCAATAATTACGGCGGGAACTGCTGTTTTGGGTATTTTGATTGGAATTTTCATTAAACCCAGAGTGGACTTTTATTTATCTTCTAGACGAGAACTTCGCTTGTTGATTTCCGAATTTGAGGATATGATTAGACATATCAATGCTAATATTGAGGTTCTAGATCAAATAGATTTGAGCATGGGGATTCCAGCGATTATACACTTAGAAAAAATGAAAATTCCAGAAAGCTCGATTATATTTTCTTCGGATACATATAGGAATATTTACAACAAACATTCTCGTCTAATATATGAGTTGCGTTTAATTGTAAGAAACATCAATATAGAAATCGACTCTACCGTATTTCTTCTTCAAAAAGAAGAGACGTACAACAAAAAAGTTAGAATAGCGTATGAGTACTTAAAATACATCGAATTTAAAATGAATTATGCCGCGTCGAAAATACATAGCGAAAAAGAAAAACTTCTTAAGAAACGACTGAAAAACAATACTTCTCCTACCCCAAAAAGACCTTTGAAGATTATTTACCATTAGAGGCCGAAGATTTTTATGGAGTAATTTTTGTCTGTTTATAAAAACGAACGATGAGGAAGCTAGTTTTCGATTATCATGTTTATCTTATTTCCTCGAAAAATCCCCCCACCCCACAGAAATTTCCAATCCTGCGGCCTACCCTAAATTCACCAACAACTGCTCAATCGCCTCTTTCCGGTGCAACGAATACGTGGTGCGATCCGTAGCCTCTAAATACCTGAAAATAGCCAACGCCTTCGCATAACGATCTGTCGCCAATTCGGGATGCTCTTCTTGCAACAAATCGCCTTCCGTTTTAAAACCTTGCGCCAACATATCAAAATGCGCCAACGAAAAATCGGGACGCGTTTCTAGGGCCGCCACAATATTCTCCGGCGCTATTTCATCAAAAAATTCTGCATTCAACTTAAAAAAATCGGTGTACGATTGCCGAATCAAGCGATACGCTTCGCCCGGCATATCGTCCTCACGCAAGCCTAGCGCCTTGCCCAGCATGCGAGCAAATTCCTCAATCATGTGCGTAATGTAATCGCGTTGAAACATAGCCTTTAGCGTTGAACGAGGTACGGATTTTTGGTAACCAAATGTTTTCTAAAACCAATCGTCGGCATCCCTTTGTCATGATCGCGCATACCAAACGGAATGTTTAAACCCACCGCAAATTTTGCCCCTTTCCGTCCTGCAACTTGTGCTGTCCCAACAGTCCAGTTATAGCCACCATACACGTACAAAATGCTGATGAAACACAAACCACCCTCGAGCGAAATCACGTTTGTTGCCTTACTTCCCTTCATATACCGCGCAAACGAAGTACGCGCGCCAATCAAAAGCAACTGCCCCTCAAAGCTGATTTTCGGAGCAAACGTATAAGCCGTATCGCCCAACGAAATTTCGCTACCAAGCCCAATCTGGCCCGATGTTGCAGAAATGCCAATCTGCTCATCAAAATCGTAGTAATTTTTCTGGTTGGCCCGCGATAGCATCAACTCCAAGCCATTCCCTTTAGCCTGACGCAAATAACCCGCCTTAAAATAAAAACCACGCTTCGTTTCCCAACGAAAATTTTCATCATCACGCACATCCGTTACACTTCTTGTTTTCTCTGGCAAGCGTTGGAAACCTTGCAATTGCTGCGCTTGAGTAAGTTCTGAACAAAATAACAGCAGACCGACTAGGAATAATTTCATAAAGTCAAAAAAGGATTTTGGTTTCAACAAAGCTATCGAAATCCATTGAAATAGCGAGAACGATCAATCACGAAGTACATGATACAAACAAAATGCGTCTAAGCATGACTTATCAAACCCAAGTCAAACCTCGGCCATTTACCCCAATTGCTACTTCCGCTACACACTTTTCCACCACAAATTTTAACGCTCAAAAACTCATTTCTTCCCGTTTCGATTCTTACATTTGCTAACAATCCAAAAAATACCCCTTTTTATGCTTCACAAAACGCTCTTTCTTCTTTTTACAATCGCGGTACTCGCCTGTGCGCCCCTGCATGCACAAAAAAATGTAGAATTAATTGATACCAAGGCAATCCTCGAAGAAGGCCAACAGCTTCAAGCTACTGGTCGTTTCGGAAAAGCCATTAACCTCTACAAACAAGTTTCGCGCAACGATAGCGCTTACGAAACCGTTATCTACCAACTCGCCATCTGTTACCTCGACGACGATCAAGATAGCTTGGGCATGCTCACCGCACAAAAAGGCATCGAACTCAACGGCGATTACAATGGAATTTTCTATACGCTCAAAGGCATTGCGTATAAAAAAATGGAACGTTACCCCGACGCGCTTAAAATTCTGAGCGATGGTATTGCCAAATATCCACGTCTGCCCAGCCTCAACCGCGTCAAAGGCGATGTGTATTTCAAAATGAAAAATTACAAAGATGCTGTGCCTTGCTACCAACGCACCATCGAACTCAACTTGTACGACGAAGAAGCACATTTCATGCTTGGCAAATGCTTGCTCGAACAAGGCCGTACCGTTCCCGCATTATTGACCTTTGAATTTTTCCTGCTCCTTGAAAATGGAACAGAACGCACCACCAAAGTCGTAACGCTCTGCGAAAATTTATACACCGACGAGTACGAATTTGACCCCGACCAAAAAATGACCTCGCGCGAGGCGGGCGATCAAGTTTTTGATGATATTGCCGAACTCCTCAGTTCTAAAATTGGAAAAGCCCCTGGTTATAAAGACAAAACGGGACTGAATTTCAACCTCACCAAACAACGCCAGTTGATGATCGAAAAACTGCATTACGAAGCAGGAAGCGGAAACTGGTTTATGGAAAATTACGTTCCCTTTTTTACGGCCATTCAACAACAAGGACAACTTGTTCCTTACTCGCTTTATTCACTCGGAACACTCAATGGCAAGAAAGTTCAAAAGGCCATCAAAAAGAAAAAACGCGCCATCAAAAGTTTTGCCGAATGGGCCGGAAAAAAATTAATCGAGATGCGTAAAAATCGGGAAACACCGCTTTATGGCGATGCGAAAGGATTGCAACACCTCTATCACGAAAACAATGTGCTTGCCGCTTTGGGTAAAGAAAATGCCCAAGAGAAACCAGTCGGCGAATGGACCTATTTTGAACGCCTCACCGGAAATAAAATCGGTGTAGCCAATTACAACAGCCTCGGCGAATTTGACGGTTTATTCGAACTTTTTTATGCTGATGGTACGCCCCAAGAACGCATCATGTATGCAAACGGCAAGAAAAATGGCCTCGCAAAATTTTGGTACGATAACGGAAATCCAAGTGCCGAAATCGAATTCAAAGACGATAAAGAAAACGGAAAATATGTAACCTACCTCTATTCCGGTCAAAAAGAATACGAAGGCAATTTTAAAGACGGAAAATTAGACGGCCCATTCACCGCCTATTACAGCAACGGTACAAAAAGCACCGATGCCACGTACAAAGCAGGTAAGCTCGATGGCCAATTGACATCCTGGTTTGCCAACGGAACAAAATCGCGCGAAGCAGGCTACAAGGAAGAGAAAAAAGACGGTCCATTCATCAACTATTATGAGAATGGAAAACTCCAAGCTGAAGGCGCGTACACCGCTGACGAAATGAGTGGTCCTTGGAAAACATATTTCAAAGATGGAAAGCTGAAAGAAGAAGGAACGTACAACACCAAGGGCAAAATCATTGGTACGTGGAAAGAATATTTCTACAACGGAAAACTCGAAGTAGAAAGCAATTACGATCAAGAAGGCTTGCGCCAAGGCGAAACCAATTTCTATGAAGACGATGGCACCAAAGTAACGCAGATGGATTTTGTAAAAGACCTGCCAGTACGTGTTCGCAATTTCAATGAAAAAGGTGAAGTTACCAACGATGAAAAAGCAAGTGGCAAACGTATCCGTGTTACAACCTATTGGTTTAACGGAAACAAACGGGCTAGCGGCGATTATTTCGATGGGAAAAAAGATGGCGAGTGGAATTATTATTCCATCCACGGCGCACTCGAAACAACCGAAAATTTAGAAGCCGGCGAAGGCAATGGCAAACGCAAAGAATACTATTCAAACGGCCAACTGCAAAGCGATTGCAAACTCAAAAAAGGCGAGTACGACGGCTACTTTAAATCGTACTACGTCAATGGTAAAATTGAATCGGAAGGTTGGTATGTCAAAGATCAACGCGAAGGTGCTTGGTATTCTTATAGTGAATCGGGACAAGTTGCCGCTTACCGTTTCTATAAGGAAGGCGAACTTGAAGGACATACCGAATTTTATGATGCGTATGAAAATATTGTAGAAGACCGCCTCTATAAAAACAAAATCATGATACGCTCCATCGAGCAAGATAGCTCGGGCAAAATTGTTTACGATTTCAATACCAAGGATGGATCTGGTGCTTTCTTGTGGAATCATACCAACGGAAAGGTTTACCAAGACATTACCTACAAAAGCGGAAACTTTGAAGGGCCACGCACCAGCGGACATTTCAATGGCAACAAAGCTTTTACTGGATCGTATGTTATGGGTTATTCACACGGCCCATACACCAATTATTTCGACAATGGAAAAGTTCAATCCGAAGGAACATACGTCCTCGGCGATTTAGATGGTCTGCGCAAAGATTACTGGGAAAACGGAAAACTCAAACACGAAGCCAACTACATCCTTGGCGAAGATCATGGTACGTTTAAATACTATTTCGACAATGGTCAACTCGAACGCGAAGGGCAATACGTTTGGGGACAAGCCGAAGGCGAATTCCGCTATTACGCTCGCGATGGTGCGCTGGTCGGCGTACGTTGGTATCGCCACGATTATTTAGTCGCTTATTCTTATCCTGGCAAAGACGGCAAACTCGTGGAGAAAAAAACACTCAAAGCCGATGGCAATGGCGATACACTTTTCAGCTATTACCCCAATGGGCAATTGGCCGTCAAAGCCGTTTACAAATACGGCAAACTCGATGGCAAACGTTACGAGTATTTTGCAGATGGTAAACTTGCCGAAGAAGAAAATTATATTGCTGGCGACCTCGATGGTCCACAGAAATACTTCTATGCAAACGGCAATCCCAAGGCCGAAATCAATATGGTTATTGATGCTGAAAACGGTGTGCAAAAAACGTATTTCGAAAACGGAAAAATCAAAAGCGAATGGTTCTCGATTTGTGATGAATACTACGGCGATTTCAAAACATACAATTACGATAAAGGTGCTACACCAACCATCACGGTGAGCAAATTTTACAATGACATTTGTTTCGCTCAAACAACAACCAAATAATGCTGCGTAAGAATTTATTTTTTTTCGTTTGTGGTCTTTCTTCCGTAGCCTTTGCACAAAAAGAAGATTTAACCGAGTCGTATGCCAAACGTTATCCGGGTGAGAACTCCGTTTTTGTTGCCAAAACAGAAAGCCACACGATTAAAATTGAGCGCAACGAGCCTGTCATTTATTCGGAGAACCACGAAGACATTTTGATCCTCAGCGATAAAATGTCAACGTACTCCGACCGCAACATTTATTTTTCTTCGTTTACCGAAATCACGCGCATCGATGCGTTCACCCTTTATCCCGACGGAAAAGGGGGCTACAAAACCGACCGCGCCGAAAAATTGGGCATTACCAATGAGTTTGCTTCCGGCTCGTTTTACGACGATTACCGCGCACAACATGTTGGTTTTGGCAACATCCAACGCGGCAGCCGCATGGTGCTCAATTACACCGAAAAATTAAACGAAGCGCGTTTCTTTGGTCGTTTCTTTTTCAACGCCTCCATCCCAACCGAGTATTCCGAATTTTCGGTACTCGTTCCCAAAGGCGTAAAAATCATTACCAAACTTTTTGGTATTGCCGAAAAAGACTTAACCATCAACCAAACAAAAGTTGGAAACGCCATCAAATACAGTTGGCGCGCACAGAATCCGAAACGCTACAAAGCCGAAGACGATGGCCCCACCATCAGTTATTTCGCGCCACACATTGTTGTGTACATCACCGAATTTACCGACCAGAGCGGCAATGTTGTCAAACTCCTCAATGGTACAGACGGACTTTATGATTGGTATTACAGCATGGTGTCGGGTGTCGGGAAAAAAGAAAGTCCAAGCCTCCAAAAATTAGTTGACTCGCTTGTGGCTGGCGAAACCGATGAGTTTAAAAAAGTAACCAAGATTTTTTATTGGGTACAAGACAACATCAAGTACGTGGCTTTTGAAGACGGTATGGGCGGTTTTGTGCCACGCGAAGCCGCCGACGTTTGCGACCGCCGCTATGGCGATTGCAAAGACATGGGCAATATTATTGTTACCATGCTCCGCCTCGCCAAAATTCCGGCATACATTACGTGGATTGGTACGCGAAACATCCCATACACGTACGATCAAGTGCCTTCGCCCATGTCGGACAACCACATGATTGCAACGTATGTCAAAGACAGCACGTATTGGTTTCTCGATGCCACCGGAAAAAATGCACCAATTGGTATGCACACATCCATGATTCAAGGCAAAGAAGCGTTGCTTGCTTGGAACGACAATGAATACAAAGTAGTGCGTGTTCCCATTATTCCCAAAGAACAAAATACCCGCGTTGATTCCGTAATCATGTATGCCGATTTGAGTGCCGAAAACGCTTCTGGTGTTTCGTTATATGGAACAGGATTTTCGACCATTCGTGGGTACGAAAAAATTCACCTCACCTACCCGCTCGATGCGATGAACGAGCTAGATAAATTGAAGTTTTTTGTCAGTTATTTGGAGAAAGGAAACAATACGTTTGGCGTTGATTCTTTGCATTACTTCAATTTGTATGATCGTTCTAAAAACTTAGAAATCGATTACACCTTTCGCATTGACGATTATGTGCGGCGCAATGGCAATGAAATGTATGTCAATTTCAACATCGACAAATCATTTCAAAACCGCTTGCTCGATACCGAAAAACGACAAGCTCCACTCGAAATAGATTACCTCAACACCGAGCGTCATGTAACCGTCATGCAAATACCAGCGGGTTGGACCGTTGGGTATATGCCGCCCAACGCATCGTATAACGGAACTGATTTTGGTTTTACCATTTCGTACAAACAAGTTGGCGATCGTATTTACTGCGAACGCACCATTTACATCAATACGCTTTTGGTGAAGCCAGAGCAATTTGAAACGTGGAATAAATTCATCAAACTTTTAGGCAAAGCCTATACCGAAACGGTTATCATTAAGAAAAAAGTATAATTCATCCGTATTCTCCCTTGACTATGTCCTTTTCTAAAAAAATATTTCTTCTGCTTGCTTTGGTGAGCGCGTCTTTTCTTCAAGCGCAAACACGTGCGGCTATACCCGAATACAAAAAATACGATTGGGAAGAAGAACCCAAACGCGATAGCCTTTCTGCCGAAGAAGAAAAGCAAGGTGCGGTTATCATCAAAGACAAACGCCTCGTAGAATACTATTTTGAAACGGCAGAAAACATTGTCATTTTTTCTACGCGCCACATGGTTGTGCGCGTCAATACCGATGCGGCCATTGAACAATACAACAAAGTCTATATTCCCATGACCAACGTATTGGGAACCGTCAACATTCAAGCGCGCACCATTTCTAAAAGCGGAAAAATCACCAACCTTCCCGAATCGGCCATCAAAGAAGTACCCAATTACGAAGATCGCGGCCCTTACAAAATTTTCGCACTCGAAGGTCTTGAAGTAGGCGGGCAATTGGAATACCTCTATACCTTAAAAAAAACATTTACACGCTACAGTTCCGAATCATTTCGCAGCGAATTTAATTACCGCAAAATTGAATTCAGTTTGTTTGCACCTTCGCATTTGGCGTTTGAAGTTAAGGGCTACAATGGATTGCCCGAAGCCAAAGAAGATGACGACAACGACACGAAGTTCGAGATCAACCTCAATGCCGAAAGCATCAAAGGATTTGAATCGGAGAAATACTCCAATGGCGACGCTGCTTATCCTAAAATTTTGTACGTCTGGCGTTACAATACGTCTAGTTCAAAATCAACGCGCTTACACACATGGAAAAATGCCGCCGATCTTTTTTACCAATCGATTTATACCGTTACCTCAAAAGAGAAACGCAAAGCACAAGCTTTTTACAAACGCATTGGTGTAAAAACAACCATGAGCGACGAAGAAAAAATACGTCGCATTGAAAGCTATGTTAAAAACAACATCATTGTTCGCGAAGAATTTGTTGGCGATCAGTTTGTAAAAATCGACGGTATTGTAAAAACGCGTTATGCCAACGAAACGGGTGTGATGCGTTTGTACAATTTACTTTTTGAATTTGCCGGAATCAAACGCGAAATTGTACTCACCAGCGACCGCTTTGATCGGCCTTTTGATGGCGATTTTGAAACCTATTCCTATTTGCAACACTTTTTATATTATTTCCCCACCACCGGAAAATTCATTGCTCCAGGCGAATTATTTTACCGCTACGGGTACGCACCTGCCGATTGGATGTATCAAGATGGTTTGTTCATTCGTCCAGTCATTCTCGACGGGTATTCTTCGGGCATAGGTTCTATCAAAAAAATCACTGGACCGGAAGCCCGTCAAAACAGCAATAATTTATACGCAAACGTTCGCTTCGATCTCGATCTGGGTGAAAGTAAATTGCATGTCAAACACCAATTTACAGGCTTTTACGCCCTAGGCTACCAACCAATTTACGCTTACCTCAATCAAGAAAAACAAGATGAATTGGTGCGTGAAATTGCCAAAAATGGCGCAAAAGATGCCGACCCCAAAAACATCACCGTAACGGGTAAAGGCGGTGAAGACACGCTTTACCAACATCCATTTACCGTAGAAGCCGATTTAACCACAACCAGTTTCTTAGAGAAAGCGGGCGATAAGTACATTTTCAAAATCGGTGAAATCATTGGGCCACAAGCCGAGCTTTATCAGAAATCGGAGCGACGTACACCGGTTGAATTGTACTATCCACATACCTTTCACCGCGAGCTTGTGTTTACGGTTCCTGACGGTTATAAAGTAACCAACCTCGAAGCTTTGAAAATTGATATTTTCCGTGCAGAGAATGATCAACGCACACTCGAATTTAAAAGTTCCTACACACAAGAAGGAAATACGGTAACCGTGATTATTGATGAATTGTACGGCAATACATATTACGACAAATCGGTTTACGAAGACTTCCGAAAAGTCATCAATGCCTCAGCCGATTTCAATAAAGTAACCTTGTTTTTCGAGAAAATCTAAGCTACACAAACGCGTATGGTAAAATTTGGAAAATGGTTGGGCGGCGGACTGGGCTGGGCATTGGGCGGTCCACTAGGCGCGTTGATTGGGTTTGCGGTTGGTTCGGTTTTCGACTCAGCAGAAATTTCGGTATCGCGCAGTACCATCGGTGAAAATATTGGCTACAATCCGCAAACCGCTGCGGGCGATTTTGCGGCTAGTCTGCTGGCCCTCTCAGCCGCCGTCATGGAAAGCGATGGCAAAGTATTGCGTTCCGAATTGGATTATGTCAAACGCTTTCTCGTGGTACAGTTTGGCGAAGCCAACGCACAAAAACTCTTGCCTGTTTTAAAAGATTTATTGGCACGCGATATTCCCGTTGCCGAAATCTGCAAACAGATTCGCCTCTACATGCCCGAAGCGCAACGCCTGCAATTGTTGCAATACTTATTTGGAATTGCGCAAGCCGATGGGCATGTGGATGAACGCGAAGAGAAACTCATTGCTAGTATTGCAAGCAATCTCGGTGTTTCGCAAACCGAATACGAATCCATTCGCGCTGTTTATTGGCGCGATACGGAAAGCGATTATAAAATTTTGGAGATCCTTCCTACGGCGAGTGATGAGGAAGTGAAGAAAGCGCACCGCAAAATGGTGATGAAATACCATCCCGATCGCGTGGCTGATTTAGGAGAAGCGGCACAAAAAGCCGCGCATGAACAATTTCAACACATTCAAGAAGCTTTTGAAAACATCCGCAAAACACGCGGATTTGCTTAATGGATGTGTCATTTGTTTATTTCATAAACAAATCAATCCCTTCAATTTCTTCCGCTACCAAATGCTCTACTAAAGAATCATCTGCTGTGGTTAAAAATTTTCCGGTGTTTGCATGGTGAACAAAGCGAAATGCTTGTTCTGCCTGTTCGTTGCTCTGCAACAACATTCCAAAACGGCGTTGGCCATTTTTGAAATACACACAGGCTAAATCGGTATTCATTGTCATCATTTGTTTTTTTATTGCAACAAAGATCAGCTAGCTGCATGAAGCAAATGTTAAGCGCAAATGATGCTTACATGAAAATTAAACGGAACGATACACCCCAAATGCAAAACGGAAGCCCCTACGCTTCCGTTTTGTTCCAAACCACGCTGTCCTGAAACAGCATTACTCCAGAGCGTATAAAAACACCCAGTTATGCTATCAAAACAAACTAATTTCAGAAAAGTTTACAGCAAATCACACTTTTTTTTACACCAAACGATAGATCCTTTTTTTAACGCCAATACCCTACTCCGATTTCATTTGTGCACCTAGCAAATCGAGTGTTTTCTCTATACGTTGCAAGGAATCAAGCGGAATCGATTCGCCTACACTCCGGCGGTATTGGAGCTTGTAATACGCACTCGCTGACTGACAAAAGGGATAAAACGAAGCTTTGAAGCGTTTATACGTTTCGGGCTTACCCGCCTCGAAATGATAGATACAGGAGTCGAAAGCCTGATAAGCGGCCCGAAAATAGTTTTTTTGTGTGTCGTCCAACCGTTCAGATCCAAGTTGAGCCTGTGTAAAGGCCCGTTCTGAAAATTGCTGAATCGCATCAATGTGTACACGCAAATGATTGGCTTTTTTCGCCGTTTGCTGAAAAAGGAAGAACGAAGCCGCAAGCACCACCAATACACCAACACCAATACCCACGTAAATCATTTTCTGGTAACGCTTCCATTGAATCAAATCGTACCAAACGCAATAACCACCGATCATGCCACCCAACAAACCACCAATGTGTGCCGCATTGTCAATGCGTCCCATCAAGCCAAATACCAAATTATAACCCACGAAGGCTAACATACTTTTGAGCATCGGTCCGCGCACATCGGGTTGCAAGAGATTGGTCGTTAGCAGCGCTAAGAAAATTCCGGCCAGGCCAAAAATGGCTCCTGAAGCACCAGCCGCATTCATCATCCCATCGTTCCACCAAAGCGAGAGCGCACTGCCACTGATTCCGCACACCAAATACAAAACCGCAAAACGCATCGAACCCAGCAGGTTTTCCAACATTTCGCCCAAGGAAAGGAGCGCGTACATGTTTAACAACAGGTGAATAATCCCGATGTGAATGAAACAGCCCGTTACCATACGCCACGGCTCACCGTTCAAGGTCAACTCCCCATAATTCGAACCCCAATTCACAAGCGATTCGCCTGTTGGTTCCATAAAATGAACACCCGTAAGCACCATCACCAACCAGATGCCCACATTCAAAATCAACAAAATCGGCGTAACGATATAGCCACGGCGAAAAATCAATGCAGCAGGTAAATTCATGGCGCTAAATTACGGCCTTGCAAGGATCATTGGTGTTAAAAAAAATCAATTTAAAATCAGCCCTGCAACAAAGGCGTCTGATCCAACTGCGCTTTGTACTCATCTTCTGAAATTTCATTGCGCAAAAAACGGCCCGTAACGGCATTCAGCTGCTCCGCTTTTTCAATACGATCGCCATGCAATTCGATACCGCGTTCGCAAACATTGCA
Organism: Bacteroidota bacterium; assembly: GCA_013298545.1. Lineage (GTDB taxonomy): Bacteria > Bacteroidota > Bacteroidia > Palsa-965 > Palsa-965. The sequence goes on from JAAFIA010000040.1 coordinate 30,969, forward strand.
GAGCAAATAATGATCGTTTTCATACGGAATGACCGGAATAAAAAACAGCGTAAACCAAGTCTTGGCTTTGTGGTAATGCCAATAACCATAATTGTTGCAATTAGGACAGGTAACAGGAAGTGTTGGGCCTTTATCGCTATGCGTGCGCTTGCCCCAGCCAAATACGAAAATCATGAAACAAAGGGTTTAGGGTTGAGCCTGCAAGATATTTACTTTTTATAAATAAAAAAACAGCCGAGGAATTCCCCCACGGCTGTTTCATAAAATCTAGTGCAACTTATTTCACCCGATCCCAACTCGTTGTACGACCAAGTAGTGTAATACCCATATAGCCCGTCAATTCCATTTGGTCAATTGTTTTGAGTTTGCAAGTCAGGCTATATGTATTGCCCGTTTTAGGATCATAGATTTCGCCATCGCTCCATTCCTGATCGTCGGCATCCCAAACCAAATCTTTCATGATTTCCATGTTCAAGATTGGGCGCGAACGTTTTGTTTTATCGCTATTTTTCTTATCCAGTTTGGGTTTTCCGGTTTCAGGATCATTTGGTTCTTTGAGCCAAATCAACATGCCGTAATACTTACCTCCAGACGCGTAAATTTTAATTTTCCCGTCTTTATCGGCACTCATCCATGTTCCGGTGAGCGAATCTGCGGTATAAGTTGTCGTTGCTAGTGTGAACGAACAAACGAGAAATAGAAGAAGTCGTGTCATAGGAATAGAAGTGTGTTTTGCTTAAACAGGCTCTAAATTAAAAAGTTTTTTCTGCTTTTAAACGATCAACCCGTTTTTGCCGAATTTGTTCGATCGGGTTGACGACAAACCGAACCAATAACCAAGCCAAAATTAAAGAAATGCTAACCGCCACAAACCCATACCACGCGTTGTGAATACCAATAAAATGTTTGTACAACAGCCCAATCACAAACAAATGCACACAATACAAAGGGTACGACAATTCGCCCAAATTACGATCCCAACTTAAATTCCTTGACCAATGGAATAAAAAGGGCATCGAAAACGCAAAGAATGGATAAAAATACCACGGACGAATCAATTCGGGAATAAACATAAGCATGGGATAAACCACCATCAAACTCACCACAAAAACGAGCAAAGATGGCCCAAGCCATTTCGGGAAAACCTGATCGCGAATTTGAACATACACCTGATACATCAAACTTCCCGATAAAAAGACCGCAATCTCAAACGGAAAAAAACGATACGACCAAGGATCGTACATTGGCCAATACTGACGAGCAATCAAATAACGCAACACAAATAAAACCGCCACAATGCCCAACTGCCATTTCCAGTTTCGGCGCACCAACAACGGCGCAATGCAATAAAACGACAATTCAACACCTACCGACCAAATCTGCGGCACGAGTAAAAAATTCATGACAAACGGATTGTTTAAATATGGATTACGCGTAAAAAAAAGAGTGCCCGTCGTTTTATCATACCCTTCAAAAAAAGCCCAGTCGCTACAAATCATCGTCAAGTTTGAAAAACCCAGCCGCACACTCGTCCACACACTCATCTGTTCATGATAACTCACCCACCGCGACGAACTATAAGCATTGTGCCAACCATACCAACCCACAATACCAATCCCAACCGTCAACAGAAGGACCACGAGGTAAACCGGATATAAACGCAGAAACCGATTGGTGATAAACAGTTTAAATGATCCTGCTTTGTACTTTTCATTCAAGATCATGGCAATGAAAAAACCCGAAATCAAATAAAACGACTGCACCGAAACTTGTCCACCCGTCAGCCGCACACCCAAAATTGGGTACGAATGATAGATCACCACCGCAATGGCCAGCAGCAAACGAATGGTTCCCATCGAATGATTTAGCCGTGAATACGTTCTGTTTTTCCGTATCGCGCAATGACTTCTGCTTCGTAAGCTAGAAAAGCTTTCCAGCGCGCATCCACATCAATGCCCTCGCCATACTTACGCGCAAACGAAATGAAGGTCGTATAATGCCCAGCCTCGCTAATCATCAACTCGCGGTAAAATGCCGCCAAATCGGGATCCGTAATATTTTCAGAAAGTACCCGAAACCGTTCGCAACTCCGCGCCTCAATCATCGCAGCAAACAATAACCGATCCACCAATACATCCACCCGCGTTTTGCTTGGTGCTTTTAAAAATTCTAATAAATCGTGTACATACTGATCTCTCCGCTCGCGCCCCAACACACCTCCACGCGCCAAAATACGTTCGTGCACCATGCCAAAATGCGCCATTTCCTCCTGCGAAATTTTAATCATCTCCGTAACCAAATCCGAATACTCTGGAAAATGAACCATGATCGAAATCGCATTTGAGGCCGCCTTTTGTTCGCACCACGCATGATCCGTCAAAATCTCATCAATATTACTTTCTACGATATTGACCCAACGCGGATCTGTGGGAAGTTGTAATCCTAACATAGTTGTTGATTTAGTTTGCAAAATTAACCATTTAGTAACTGTTTAAAATTTGTTTTTGAGAATTGTTATGATGACTTTTTGTGCCAGACGAGGCGTGTTTTGAAGGCCATAGCAGGGCGGCTACGGTCGAAAAACGCAACGAAGTATGGTGCAAAAAGGCGCATAACAAAATCAAAGGATAAAATTTAAACAGTTACTTACAACTCCACAAAACGCCGCATCAACGGCCCACTCGTCAAACTTGTAACCAAGGCCATAATCACCAAGGCCACAAAAACCGGTTGTGTAATCAAACCCGCTTGCAAAGCCAATGTTCCTAAAATAATTTCCATCGCCCCCCGCGCATTCAGCCCAAACCCAACCGCCAACGCATTGTTGCGCGACATGCCGCCCCAATACGCCCCCGCGCTCGCCCCAACCACCTTACCCACAAACGCCAACACCATCACAATCGATACAATTACCACATCGAAATTCTCAACGAAGTTTACTTTCAAACCAATCGATACAAAAAACAACGGCGCAAAAAAGTTCGTTACAAACTGGTGAATGATCTCACGCGCCTGTTCCCGCAAATGCACCGAATCGCCAAAGGCAATGCCCGCAATAAACGCGCCCAAAATAGCATGAATGCGAATGCTCTCGGTAAATGCCGCACACAACAAACACGTGCCTAAACACAAAGCCAAAACACCACCCGGCCACGACAATTTCGTTTGTACCCAAGGCAAAATCCGATTGATGATTCGGCGACCAATCAACAACATAAACACACCAAAACCAAGAATCCAAAAAATTGTTGCCCAAATACTCAAATGGCCTTCCTGCGCTGTTCCGCTCATACTCAGAATAACCGAGAAGATCAACCAACCCACCAAATCGTTAAACATCGCCGATGCAATAATCACCATCCCGATATTCGTTTTAAACAAATTCATATCCATCAAAATCCGCGCAATCACCGGAAGCGCAGAAATGGATAAAGCCGTTCCCAAAAACAAGGCAAAAACCAACCGATTCACCGATTCAGGCTGCTCGCCAAACAAACCCGGCAAAAACCACGCTATGGCAAAACCCGTTGCAAATGGAATAATCATACTCGACAAACCCGTGATGATCGCCGTTTTCCCTTGGCGCAAAACCAAAGGCAATTGCACTTCAAGACCAGCCACAAACAACAACATAATCACCGACAACGAAAAAATTCCGTCCAAGGCAAGCGATACATGATCGTTTGTGGTAAGCGGAAATAAATAATCGTAAGCCGGACGATACAGTGTTCCTAAAATTGTTGGCCCAAGAATAATTCCCACAAGCAATTCGCCCATTACTACAGGCAATTTATACCGCTTACCCAATTCCGCCACAATGCGCGACAAAATCAGCATCGTACTGATTGCCAGCAACAAAATAATTAAATCGGAATGGGTGAGCTTAGCCATTGGGCAATACGATAAATCAAGAATTAACGCGCGAATGAACAATCAATACATTGCAAGGAAGATCTTCTAAAATGTATTCCATGTCATGCGTAAACAACCGATCAATAATTCCATACTTCACATCCGGCGAATTGATCACCAATAAATCCGCTTTCTTCGTTTCTGCAAACTGACGAATTGCAAAACCAGGTTTACCCGTAATTAGTTTTTCCGTAATCTCAATGCGTGAATCAACGATACAACTTTCCACAATCGAATGCGATTTATTCATCTCTTCCTCCTTCATCTCTTTTTTAATTTTCGTTGTTTCGGTTACCGTACTATCGCCCGCCATGGTCATGGCTAATCCGGGCTGATGAATTTCCGTGGCAACCGTAATGTCGCGGCCTTTTACTTTTTCGGCAAAATAAATCGCGGTTTGAATTGTATGTACCGTTTTAGGATTCTCCGCACCATTGACAACAATTTTCTTAAAACGTGTTCCTTTTGCATCCGGCGCGGTAAGCAATAAAACCGAACACTTCGCCTTCCGGCTGATGCGTCGTGCCAACGATCCTAAATAATATTGCAAGACATTTTCGCGCTGCATCGCACCCAGTATCAATAAATCCACAATATTTAGTTTACACAACTGCAACAGTGTGGCTACTGGTTCTCCTTCTTGCCAGATTACCCGCGTGGTCTGCTCATTGATTCCTGTCTTTCGGAAAAGATCATCCAAGCGCGATTCTTTGGTGCGGGTGCGGTCGCCAATATGAAAAAGTAGCAGGTTGGCACCACATTCATCGGCCAAACGTTTTGCCTCGCCCAAAAGCGCTTCCAGTCGTGGCGAGAACGCAATGGCAACACCAATCGTTTCAAAAGGGTACGATGCCCTTCCTTTGAGTTTACTGAGATCCATGAAATTTAGCTCAAAATGTGGTTAAAGTTAATCGTTTTAATTCCTTGAAAACAACCCAATTGACCGGATTACAAACAAATCTGCGTTTAACTTGTTCAAAAAAAAGAAGATGTGCACTCTCAAACTTTGAAAAAACCAAGCATCTTTAAACCTCGTATATTGTATCACACCACCAGTAAACTATGGCCATTTTAATATTCATTCTTGCACACTGGTTTTTGTCCTTATTCTGTCAAACCTTTTTCTTGCATCGCTACGCATCGCATAAAATGTTTAGCATGAATAAAGGTTGGGAGCGTTTTTTCTATTTCCTTACTTTTTTCTTTCAAGGATCGTCTTTTCTCAACCCGCGCGCCTACGCCATCATGCACCGTATGCACCACGCGTATAGCGATACCGACAAAGATCCACACTCACCCCATTTCATCAACGACGTTTGGGGGCTGATGATGAAGACCAAAAAAATTTATCAAGATTTTGTTCGCTACAAATCAGAACCCGAAGACGCATTCAAAGGAAACTACCCCACATGGAAAACCGTTGATCGCATCAGCGATAGTTGGTTGGTACGCATTAGCTTTGGCGTGGCCTATTTCCTTTTCTACTTTTTCTTTGCCACACAATGGTGGATGTTTCTTTTCCTTCCCATTCATTTTCTCATTGGCCCCATTCAAGGCGCAATTGTCAATTGGTGCGGACATAAATACGGTTATGCCAATTTCGACAATCACGACCATTCCAAAAATTCCTTACCGATTGATTTTCTTCTGCTTGGCGAACTCATGCAGAACAACCACCACAAAAGTCCGAACAGTCCAAATTTTGCCAAACGTTGGTTTGAATTGGATTTAACGTGGCCCGTCATGCGCCTACTGCATGTCATGCACATCATCCGTCTCCGAAAAACCGAATAAACGATGCACACACTCTTTATGGTTTTACTAGCAACAGCCGCCTGTTGCTTCATCATGGTACTCATTTGGCTTTGGCAGAAAAAAATCAACAATGCCGGAATTGTCGATATTTTTTGGTCCTACAACTTTCCTGTCATCGCCCTGATTTATTGTTTTACAGGCTACGGTCTCGACGAACGCAAATGGCTCATTACGGGCATGTGTTTGGTTTGGGGCATTCGTTTAGGAACGTATTTGTATGTGCGCGTGCTTGGGCACATTGAAGAAGAAGACGGTCGTTACAAACAACTCCGCATCGACTGGGCCGATAATTGGCCATTTAAAATTTTCATGTTTTTCCAGATGCAAGCCATTTCCAATGTGCTTTTGTCTATTCCGTTTCTCATGGCTTGCATCAATCCCGCGCCACGTTTAAATTGGTTTGAATACATTGGTACGGCACTCTGGATCATTTCCCTTTCTGGCGAAGCCATTGCCGACCGTCAATTGCAGAAATTCAAATCCGATAAATCCAATAAAGGCAAAGTCTGCGATGTTGGCCTTTGGGGCTGGTCGCGCCATCCCAATTACTTTTTTGAATGGATGATTTGGGTCGCCTATTTTGTTTTTGCGTGTGGATCGCCATACGGATGGATCAGCATCATTTGTCCACTCATCATTTTATACTTGCTTTATAAAGTAACTGGAATTCCGATGAATGAAGAACAAAACTTGCGTTCAAAACCAGAAGCCTACAAAGCATATCAACAACGCGTAAGTCCATTTTTTCCCTTGCCCCCGAAATCCAACTGAGGCCAAAATCCATTTATGATCGCTGATTTTTTTCTACAACGCAATTTAGTTCCCGATTCCTTCATCCGTTCTGGTATTCGTAAATTGCTGCATCAACGTTTGCGCGACGAAGCAGCGAATTATGCACTTCCCGATTTTGAAAAAAAACTAATTGATAGCTGCCGCCAATCGCCCATTGCCATTGAAACCAAAGCGGCGAATGAACAACATTACGAAGTACCTACACGGTTTTATCAAGCCTGCTTAGGACCAAACTTAAAATACAGTAGCGGATTTTGGAAGCCTGAAACCAAAGACCTTGCAACCGCCGAAAACGATATGCTCGCGCTCACCTGCGAACGCGCCCAATTGCGCGATGGTATAGCGATTCTCGAATTGGGTTGCGGCTGGGGTTCGCTCAGTTTGTGGATGGCGAAAAATTACCCAAACAGCAAAATCACCGCTGTCTCCAATTCCCGAACACAGAAAATTTTCATCGATGCCGAAGCGCAAAAACGCGGCTTGACAAATTTAACGATCATCACCGCCGACATGAACGCATTCGACACCGATCAACAATTCGATCGCGTGGTATCTGTCGAAATGTTTGAACACATGCGCAATCATGGTTTGCTGCTCGCGAAAATTGCGCGCTGGTTGCGCGATGATGGAAAATTGTTTGTGCACATTTTCGTGCATGAAAAATGGACGTATTTCTTCGAGGCCAAAGACGATACCGATTGGATGTCGAAATACTTTTTTACAGGCGGCATGATGCCATCTTTCGATTATTTCAAGCATTGGAAAGAACATTTGCATCTTGTTCAAGATTGGAAAGTAAACGGCAACCACTACGCCGAAACAGCCGAAGCGTGGTTACGCAACATGGATGCACACAAAGCCGAAATTATGCCGCTTTTTGAGCAAACCTACGGCAAATCAGAAACCACGAAATGGTGGGTGTATTGGCGTGTGTTTTACATGGCTTGCGCCGAACTCTGGAAATTTCGCGATGGCCAAGAATGGTTTGTCGGACATTATCTTTTTGAGAAAAATTAATCCTGTTTAGCAAAACATGAGCAAACCTTCGTTGGCCATCATCGGAACAGGAATTGCAGGCATGGGCTGCGGCTATTTTCTGCACAACGATTTTGATTTAACCGTTTTTGAAGCAAACGATTATGCAGGCGGCCACACCAATACCATTGCTGTAAACGAAGCAAACCGCAACGTTTATTTCGATACAGGGTTCATGGTCTTCAATCACCAAACCTATCCTTTATTGACGGCCTTGTTTGACGAATTGCAAGTGGTTACAAAACCCACAAGCATGTCGTTCAGTGTACAGCATGTTCCTTCTGGATTGGAGTATTGCGGTTCTGGTTTGAATGGGTTATTTGCACAACGTAAAAACATTTTCAATCCGCGTTTTATCCGCATGCTCATGCAGATTTCGCGCTTCAATAGCGAATCGGTAAAACTCTTGGGTGATCCCAGTCAACCAGAAATTTCGGTGGCCGATTTTTGCAAGAAATATAATTTAGGCGAAGATTTTTTACACCGTTACCTCATTCCCATGAGCGGCGCGGTTTGGTCCACACCACCCGACAAAATGCTCGATTTCCCGGCGCTCACCTTGATTCGCTTTTTTAAAAACCATGGTTTCCTTGGCCTCAACACGCAACATCAATGGTGGACAGTTGAAGGCGGCAGCCGCATGTACCGCGATAAAATCATTGCACCGTACAAAAATCAGATTCGCTTAAACGATGCCGTAGTTGCGGTAAAACGCGAAAACGAAAAAGTGAAAATTACCACAGCAAGCGGCTACGAACAGTTTTTTGATAAGGTGATTTTTGCTTGTCATGGAAATGATGCGTTGCGTTTATTGGCCGATGCGAAACCTTTGGAGCAAGAACTTTTGTCGTGCTTTCATTACCAGTCAAACATGGCAACCGTGCATACGGATGAATCCATTATGCCCAAAAACAAACGCGCTTGGTCGTCGTGGAATTACCGCATCATTCAACAGAAAGGCCAGATCACGCCATCTACGATATATTGGATGAATAGTTTGCAAGGCGTTTCAGATCGCATCAATTATTTTGTTTCGATTGACGAACAAGGCGAAGTTGATCCCAAAAAAGTAATTCGTAAAATTCAATACGAGCATCCTTTATTCGATGTCAAAGCCATTGCGGCGCAACAAAAATTACCCGAGTTGAATGCCAGTGGTCCAATTTATTTTTGCGGCAGTTATTTTCGTTATGGATTTCATGAAGACGCATTGCTTTCTGCCGTAAATTTATGCAATCAGATTACGGGACGAATTGTTCTTCATCCTAAAATAGTCTAGTAATTTAAATTCCAATGTATTATCAACGCGCAAAATACCAACGCAGACATGAGATGTGAGACGAGAGACAAGAGACCTAAAAAGTCAGCTCGAACAACGTCTCATGTCTCATGTCTCTCGTCTCATGTCTCATGTCTAAAAAGAGCGAAGCGATTCACCAAATACAAACAACAAATTCCTAAATACGTTCAATCGTGAAAGCTGCTTTATACAGGTCGTTAGTGATGCATAACCGCTTATCGCCGAAGCAGCATAAATTTCATTACAACATCTTTTTATTTGCACTCGATCTTGATGCGCTTGATGCCGATCTGAAAAGTATGCGTTTGGTATCGCGCAATAAATTCAACCTGTTTTCTTTTTACGACCGCGATCATTGGCAAGAAAAAACGGTAAACGCGCAAGCTTCTGCGCGTGAGCATATTGATGCGTACTTAGCGCAACATCAACTCGAACGCCCCGCGCGCATCCTCCTACTCACCCACTTGCGCATGTTTGGCTACGTCTTCAATCCGGTTTCGTTTCTCATCTGTTTCGATGCCAACGATCAACCTTACTGCGCCATTGCCGAAGTCAGCAATACGTTTCGCGAAATGAAAATGTACTTACTCGGTCCCGAAACGTTTGATGGGACAACATTTCGCAAGCGGGTCATCAAACATTTTTATGTTTCGCCATTCATTGAGCACGATGCCGAGTTTGATTTTCAGATTCAAGTACCAAGCGAAAAAATGAATATCCGCATTGATGATTATAAAAACGAAGAACGTTTTTTCATCAGTACACTCACCGGAAACAAACAAGCGTTGAGCGATAGCAAATTGCTTTTGTATGTGTTGCGTTTTCCATTCATCACCTTACAAATCATGTTTCTGATTCATTGGAACGCCATGAAATTGTGGTGGAAAAAATTTCGCTACTTCAAAAAATCCGAGCACCCCGAATTGCAGCGCGATATGGTTCAGAAATAATTGGGGAATTTTCAAGTTCCAAGTTCCAAGTTCCAAGTTCCAAGTTCCAAAGGATTACGTTGTTATTTACTGAACCGATGGGGAATTTCCAAGTTCCAAGTTCCAAAGGATTACGATACATTTACTTAGGCGATTTTAGAAGTTCCAAATTTTAGATACGAGAATTTTAGTGATGTGCTGATTCGTCAACTCTCAGGTTGCGCAAAAAATCTCTGCCTCCTCATGTCTAAAGTTTGGAACTTGGAAATTGAGATTTGGAACTTGGAAATTGGAGCTTGGAATCTGGAAATTGGAAATTGGAAATTGGAATCTGGAAATTGGAGCTTGGAACTTGGAATCTGGAACTTGAAGCTTGCTAATCCAATTCTTCGTACACCGAATTATTGCTTTTAAACTCGGGTACAATCATTTTCATCTGCTTCACCAAACGCATATTGTCTTGTTGACCAAACATTTTAATCAAGGCTTCGATACTGGCCGAAATATCTTCAAAATTCGATTCGCGTACTTGTGCAATCATGATTTTTTCGTGATGCGTTGGCATTGTGTTTTCGGCATTGTTGAGCAATTCTTCGTAGAGTTTTTCGCCTGGGCGCAAACCCGTAAACGTAATGCTGATGTCTTTATCTAAGGTCAGTCCAGAAAGTTGAATCATCTTTTTAGCGAGGTCCAAAATTTTGACGGACTTGCCCATATCGAAAATAAAAATCTCGCCGCCTTGTCCCATGCATCCAGCTTCGAGCACCAAGCGACACGCTTCTGGAATGGTCATGAAATAACGCGTAATTTCTGGATCGGTTATGGTTACTGGGCCACCATTTTCGATCTGTTGCCGAAAACGAGGAATGACAGA
>JAAFIA010000041.1 GCA_013298545.1 Bacteroidota bacterium
AAGGATTATACCTTGCGCCCTACCTCGCCCTCATACGCCAATACAGCAAAGCACCCGTTATTCTCCGCGCACACAATGTTGAGTACATGCTCTGGAAACGACGCACACAAGAACGTACCGGCTTGAAAAAATGGTGGTTTGCATCGCTCACAAAAAAACTACACGCATTCGAGATACATTTTCTGAAACAGGTTGACGGCATTGCAGCTATTACCGCAGACGATGCCGCATACTTTAAAACACAAACACACGTCCCCGTAGCAGTAATTACTTTCGCGATGCCTATTCCTGAAGTTAAGGCTGTAATTCCTGAAGTTGGAAGTATTTTTCACCTTGGTGCAATGGATTGGCAACCCAATCGCGATGGTGTGCGCTGGCTCGTGCGCGAGGTATGGCCAATCGTATTAAAAGAAAAACCTGCGGCTAAACTCCATCTCGCTGGACGCTATTTGCAAGTTGATGATCCCGAGTTTAAAGGCAAAAATATTATCCTAGATGGTGAAGTTGACGATGCACATGCCTACATGCAGCAAAAATCCATTCAACTCATTCCCTTACATGCTGGTGGCGGCATGCGTGTCAAACTCATCGAAGGCATGGCCTTACAAAAAGCAATTGTCGCGACAAGCATTGGCGCAGAAGGCGTTTCTGGAAAACACAACCACGAATTTTTAATTGCCGACGATGCCACAACTTTTGCTCAAGCCATTGTTCTACTCCTCAATAATCCCGAACACGCAACGGCTCTCGGAAACAATGCGCGTAAATATGTTCAAGAACAATTTGAACGAAAAAAAATAACCGAATTTTTACTGCAATTTTATACCCGAATTATCAATCCTTCGTGAAACTGCTCGTCATCACCTCTCGTGTTCCTTGGCCGCTCGAAAAAGGCGATAAGCTCCGCATATACCATCAATTGCGCGAGTTGGCAAAAGCGCACGAAATTATTTTGGTTGCCATAAACGACCAAAAATTACACCCCGATGCCGACAAGGAATTGCGCAAATTTTGTAGCCAAATTCACTACCTGCATTTTTCTAAAACAACCATTCTCAAAAATTTAATCGGCGCTATTTTCAATCGCCTCCCGTTTCAAGTGGCTTATTTTTGGAATCCCAAAGCACAAATGATTATCGACGAAATCGTCGAGATGCATAAGCCCGATCGCATCTATTGCCAATTGATTCGTACCACCGAATACGTGAAACGGCAACGAGCCATTCCGAAAATTTTAGATTATATGGATACGTTTTCCAAAGGTGTTGAACGACGTATTCCGAAAGTTGCTTTTTGGAAACGCCCACTTTTTCGCATCGAATGGAAACGACTTTTGCATTACGAATCCACCATATTCAATCGGTTCGAATCAACGACCATCATCTCCGAGCAAGACCGCAAACTGCTTCCTGTTTTTGATACCGATGCTGTAACGGTTATTCCAAACGGAGTTGATACCGATTTTTTCTTTCCACAAACCGGTTCAAAAACGCATGACGTTTTGTTTAACGGCAACATGCAATACCCACCAAACATTGAAAGTGCACAATTTCTTGTGCGCGAAATCATGCCCTTGGTCTGGAAACAAAAACCGCAAGTACGCGTTCTACTTTCCGGCGCAGATCCAGCCGCCGAAGTACTCGCTTTAAAATCAGAACGCGTTACCGTTACCGGATGGGTAGAAGATGTACGCACCAGTTTTGCGGCATCACAGCTTCTTGTTGCGCCCATGCAATCCAGTATTGGTTTGCAAAACAAACTCCTCGAAGCTATGGCTATGGGTATTCCTTGCATTACCTCAACCATGTCGAACAACGCGCTACAAGCCATTCCCAACGAACAAATTCTGGTAGCCGAAACCGCGCAAGCTTATGCCCATGCCATTTGCCAACTCCTCGACGATAAAGCCTTGCAACAAAAACTCATCACCAATGCGCTCGTTTTCGTACGCGAAAAATACAGTTGGTCTGGCGTCTGCGAACAATTAAATCAACTCATTATTCATGCACAAACTAAATAATAACCGCGCGTATTGTTTATTCCTTTTGCTTTTTGTTGCCTGTAATTCGCCGCAACCGTCGTTGAATATCAAGCAATTCAACAACGTTGTGCAAGTTGCTTCGCAATCCTTGGTAAAAACAGATACCAGCCGAGTGAACGGAAATACATACACACGTTTTTCCTTATCATCATTCAAACCCGAACTTCGCAGCACACGACCTTCGCCCTCAGACACCAACCTTGTTTTTTCAATTGCCTGTGCGTTTACGCGATTAGATAACAATGCCATTGATGGAATTTTTATGCAACGCGGAAAACTTGTTCAGGCGCAACTCAATACAACTCTTGGCGGGTTGCTCATGCTTTATCCTCAAACCAAAACAACAGCAGCACACATCGAAATCAGGAAACGCGAAGACCATGAATTTGATACCAAGGAGTCTGTCAAGCATTTTATAGCGGATTCTGTTTCCTGCTGCCAACAAATCCAACTGATTCGCGATGGTTTACCATTGCGTTTTGGTAAAGACAAAGCCCTGTTTCAACGGCGGGCATTGGTCATTTTTGCTAATGGTAAAACAGAAGTCATTGAATCGCAAAATGCAATCTTACTACAAACATTTGCCGATGATTTAGCTACACTTGGCGTAAAAAATGCGCTTTACACCGATATGGGCGGCTGGGATGAGGGTTGGTATAAGCCAAACAAGAGCACCGATATTGCGATCATTGGACAGATGCGAAGCCACACCAACCGACAAAGCAACTGGCTTGTTTTTACCCAATAAACGCTTCTGTTCATCTGAGAATCGGTGAACATGAGCTAAAAAAATCAACTTCCTTAGTTTGTATCTTCGACGCATACCAGACCAAAAAAACTGATGCGTTTACTGCTACTCTTGCTTGCCGTATGTGCCCTCCCGCTTACCGCAATGCAAAACGTAAAATCTTACGTTATTCTTAATCCAGATGTTGTTGCTGATGTGCGACCATACGAAGCTGCACTCGACGCAGCGAACATGGATAAATACCGCTATTTCGATAAACGCAACACCATCCGCTTCGAAAACGGATTGCTCGTTGAATTGTTCTCCGCTCACGAAATGGGTATTCTTGGACTTCCTGTAAAAACAGAACGCGTTCGTACCACCGAACCGGAGTTTGATACAGGTTCCATTTTTCACCTTACTCCTGATGGTGTTTTAGTAGAAGTGATGACCAAAACAAAAATCAAATAAAGCAGCTCATGAATACAAAATTCTCCCAAATTTTGCTCGCTGCCTTTATGCTGATTGGAATAGGTAGCTACGCTCAAGTCGCCAACGACGATTGTTTTGGCGCACAACCACTCGGAACACTTGGAACGCCTGCGCCCTGCCCTAGCGGATTAGGAGCAGTTATGACGGTAAACAACTTGACCAATGTCAATTCCGTTACCGAAATGCCCTACACAACACTCATCAATTGCCAGCCATCAAACAACACACCGATGGCTTCTCCGGCAACAGATGTTTGGTACTCAGTCGTAGTAACGGGAAACGAACTTGTCATAAACATCAATGGCAATATCGCACAACCCAACATCGCTGTTTATCAAGGCAATTGCAATGGGCTTGTTGGCCGAGGGTGCGCCATTGGCGCTGCCGGAAGTCTTTCTGCCTCCTTTGACCAAATGGTTCCTGGCAACACTTATTACATTCAAGTGAGTGGCGGAAGCCCTGCCGATCAAGGAACGTTCAACATGACCTTGCAAAACAACAACAGTTGCAACGATTGTTTACTTGCTTCAAATCTTACCGTCAACCCACTTCCGTTAAATGGAACCTATCAAGGCGGAACAACGGTAACGTTTTGCTACACCATTACACAATGGGATCAGCAAAACACAAATTGGTTGCATGCAGTTATTCCAACTTTTGGAAATGGCTGGGACATGACCACACTCACCAACCTTGTGCCCGCCAATACCTGCGATGCTGGCCCTGGCGTATGGCAATGGTTTAATAACGTCAACACACCCAATGGAAATGGAATCATGTCTGGTTTCTTCTTTGATGGCGATATGGTGCAAGGTGGTCCAAATGGAAATCCGGTTGATAATTTTGGCGACAATTGCAACGGCAATGTAAACTGGACCTTCTGCTGGACAATCACGGCGAAGAATTGCCCTCCGGGACAAAACGGCGACGATCTTGGCGTTACGGTTGACACGTATGGCGATGGCGAAACTGGAAACTGGACCAATGTTGCTTGTGTGGGTGATCCTGTTTTTCAATTCAATTCACAACTCGCTTGTTGTGCACCACCTCAAATCGTTACGCAGAACGTTTTATGCAATGGCGCAAATACAGGTTCTGCAACAGCAACTGCCGTTGGCACAGGTCCATTTGATTATGTTTGGACAAATGCTAATAATGTCGTTATTCAAACAAGCAACAATGTTGCAGGAGCAAACACCATCAACAACCTTACTGCGGGTTCTTATACCGTATCTATTACCGATCAAAACAACGGATGTGTAACCAATACCGCCGTTGTCATTACAGAACCAACTGCCTTGCAAACACTCATTGGTTCAACACCAGAAAGTTGCAACCAAGCCAATGGAACAGCTACAGTTACACCGCAAGGCGGTGTTGGTCCGTATGATTTTATTTGGACAGATGCGAACAATGTTGTCATTCAAACAGCCAACAATGTCAATGGCGCCAATACTGCTAGTGGTCTTGTCGCTGGAACATACAACATTGCGATTACTGATGCGAATGGATGCAGCACAACGGTCTCTATTGTGGTGCAAGGTGCCAATGGCAATATTCAAGCCGCTTCTGTTTCGGTTGATGCCAGTTGCTTTGGCTTGTGCGATGGTTCTGCAACTGTTACTCCTGCCGGCGGAACTGGTCCATACGACTTCTCGTGGGTTGATGCAGCCAATGTTGTTGTTGCCACCGCAACTAATGTGAATACACATACCGCAAATTCCTTGTGTGCGGGTTCTTATACCGTAACCATCACGGATGCGAATAATTGTACGGCAACAATAAATGTGATTGTTAACGAGCCTCCTGCTGTTACGGCTCAAGCAAGCGCTGCTCCTGCAACGATTTGCATTGGTCAATCGACAACCATTACCGCAACACCCGGCGGTGGAATTGGAAGTGGTTATACCTACAACTGGACACCTGCGGGTACGGGCACTAACCAATCCGAAACGGTTAGTCCTACTACGACAACAGTTTACACGGTTGTTGTGCGCGATGGCAATGGATGCCAATCGGCTCCTGCATCTGTTACGGTTACTGTTTATCCACCACTCAATATCGCCTTAGCGGCAAATCCTACAACAATCTGTGCCGGACAAAACGTAACCCTTACCGCAAATGGTGGTGGTGGAAATGGCGGTCCTTACACGTATTCGTGGCAACCAAACGCCAATGCTGGAAACGTATCGCAAACGGTTGTTACACCTACTGTAACCACAACTTATACTGTAACGGTTGACGATGGTTGTACCATTCCAACTGCAACTGCAGTAATTACGGTAACTGTAAATCCAATACCAACGGTTTCTTTCACCGGAAATCCGCTGACGGGTTGCGCGCCTCTTGATGTTGCATTTGTCAATACTTCTTCTGCTGCAAACAACCCAACCTGTTTATGGGATTTTGGCGATGGCAACCAATCCAACAACTGCAATCCGAATCATGTTTATACAACTGCCGGATGCTATGATGTGTTACTGACTTATACCGATGATAATGGGTGTACCAATTCGGCCTTGCAGCAAAATTACATTTGCGTCAATCCCAATGCTGTTGCCGATTTCAGTGCTGTTCCACAACCTACGAGCATTTTCAATCCAATTGTGTTCTTCACCGATTTATCGACTGGCGGACCAACGAGCTGGAGCTGGACGTTCCAACAGTTAGGCTCATCAACCGATCAAAATCCAACGTATGAATTTCCGGATGAAGTGGCCGGATGTTATGACGTTACACTCTTGGTCAACAACCAATACAATTGTCCTGATGACACCACCAAAGAAGTGTGTATTGATCCTGAATTTGTGGTTTACTTTCCCAATGCCATTACGCCCAATGGCGATGGTAACAACGAAACATTTTTTGGAACGGGCATTGGTATTGCCCAATACGAGATTTGGATTTTCGATCGTTGGGGCAATATGATTTTTTATAGCGATGACATCACCAAAGGTTGGGACGGAACGGTGCAAGGCACAAACCGACTTTGCCAAGAAGATGTCTATATCTGGAAAGCCAAAATCACCGATGTCTTTGATAAAAAACATGATTACATTGGTCATGTAAGCGTTGTCCGATAAGTCTTTTTGTAGAATTTTAAAAAACAGGCCGTCGCTTTTCCCGACGGCCTGTTTTTTTCACCAATTTTGTAGTTCAAGAAGCATCAACTTTATGGAGAATCAAACCTTAGTGCTGAACGCCAAACAAATTGAGCAACGATTGCATCGGTTGGCTTGGCAAGTATATGAAGCGTGTAATGATGAACAAGAAATTATTCTCGCAGGAATTGCTCAAAACGGTATGTTTCTCGCGCGTCGTATTCAGCAATTGGTGGAATCCATTTCTCCGTTAACGATTAAACTTGTGGAATTGAAATTCGACAAAGACAATCCTTTGCAGACATCGCCAGTATTGCATTTAACAGCAGAAGAATTGAACGACAAAACGGTGATTGTGATTGACGATGTTTCCAATTCAGGCCGCACATTGATGTATGGCGTAAAACCTTTTTTAGAATTTCCAATCCGCAGTATTCTCACATTGGTATTGGTCGATCGCGACCACAACCGCTATCCTGTGAAGACAAATTTTGTTGGCCTATCACTTGCAACAACAATGCTCGAACATATTCGCGTGGAATTTTCGGAGCAAGGCGAACACGCGGTTTATTTGGATTGATAAAGTAAGCAAATTAGAACTAGTTTATTTTTTTTGTATCATTGCAGCGATTTTAGATCGTTTTTTTTAGTGTTTTTAGGCTTATAGAGATAGCGTTTATTAAGAATTTATTTTTTAAAGTATTTTATGCGTTACGAAGATTTAGACAATTGCATCGTTGCAGATGAAGATTGTATTGATATTGAATTTGTTCGTCAATACATGCAGCAAACAGATTTTAATTTAGTCCCGACACAAGAAAAGTTATCTTTTCCAATGTTGAAAAGGTATTATTTACTGTTGCGAAACGGACATTTACCAAAAGCGATCCATGTTGCAGAATCAGCTATTGTTGATGGTCATCATCGATATATTTCTGGACATCTGTTTGGAAAATGTCCAGAAAAAGTTCCTTCCATCCGCCCAAAGGCAAACCGTATTAGAGTATGGGCCAATGTGGTTATAGACGAGGAAGATTATGGGGAAAAATGAGAAAGGCTTGGAAAACCAAGAGGAAAGACATAAATTTGTGGTATGTTGATTTTATTGGATATAGATGGTGTTATGGTAACCACTCCTCCGTGGAAGAACATTGAAAATCTCGACGACGAATTTTCGATGTTCAATAACCGTGCGTCTTCAAATCTTCAACACATTCTTTCAGAAACATCAGCATCTATTGTTCTCACCACATCGCACAAATCAAGATTTAATAGCGATGAATGGATGCGTATCTTCCATCGTAGAGGAATTAGCCCCAAAGCAATCCGAACGCTCACCGAAAACAAGCAACATTTGAGCCGTAAAGAAGAGATTCTGAAATGGCGAGCAAGTTCATCAGAAACAGATTTTGTCATCATAGACGATGATAAATCCTTAAACGATCTTCCACCAGAAATCAAGAAAAGATGTGTCATTACATCCAACCTGATTGGGCTAAACGAAGAAGCTACTAATGCCGCATTAGCCATTCTCCAAAACAAAAAAACCTGAACAAAACGTTCAGGTTTTTTTGTTTGATGTGTAAGCACCTTATGCTTCCGAAGCGGTTTCTGTTTCGGTGCGTGTTTCCTTCATTTCGTAAAGACGGATAAATTCTGCGAGATCTTTTGCACGCAAATCTTTTCCTTTTACTTTATAGTGCGCGCGCAGGTAATCAGGCTCGCGTGTTTGAAGCAATTCGTGAATCCATGTCCACAACTCGGTACCTGTTTTTCCTTTTAAAAGAGGGCGGTTTCCGGCATCGGCTGTTAGGCGCTCGTAAATACCATCGGTGCTAAGTTTAAGATACACCGTAACACCAACTTCATTCATTTTGTCCATGTTGTCGGAGAAGCACGCAGTGCCGCCGCCGCAAGCCATGACGTAATTGTCTTGTTCGAGCGATTCGTTGAGCACTTGCTTTTCGAGATCGCGAAAATGAGCTTCGCCATCGGTTGCAAAAATTGCAGCAACATCCTTTCCAAATCGCGATTCAATCTCGCGATCCAAGTCAATAAAATCTAGCCCCAAGTCTGCGGCGAGTTGTTTGCCGAGCATGCTTTTTCCGCTGCCCATAAATCCGATGAGAAAAATTCGCATATGTTTAGTTTAGTTGGGTAAAATTAACGGAACTGTTTCAACCTGCAAGTGAACACCCGAATTAATTGATACAAGTTTTCCACGTTCAAAATAACAATCGGTGTGCGCATCGTCGAAACTAATGCGTTTTTCGCCCCAATCTTGATTTTCTTCGTCTAGTTCTTTAAATCCTTGTTGGCGAAAAAGTTGTTTGAGTTCGGCTTCTTTCATACCAAACACAGGCACATCAAAGAGTGTCGTTTCTTCGCGTACTTCAAATTCAACACACGAAAAACGTTCACCCGATTCGCGGTCGAAAAACAGCGAAAAGCCTTGATTCCAGTAGTGCCAGACGAGTGTTGGTAATTCAGCAATACCTTCTACGTCTTCAATTTCTTCGGGTGCGCCAAAAATTTTTTCGGCATCTACAGGACTAGCACCAAAACGGAGCGAACCATAAGCCCGGCCTTGTTGTAGGGAGAATGTGGCCATTTGAATATTTTTTTTCAACCACCAAAATACTACAAAACCCCGTAAATAAAGGGGTCAACGAAGAAATAAACAATCTCTCCGAAAAAATGTGAATAAAGTATTTGTCAACTTTCAAAAACTCTCTATATTTGCACCCGCGTTTGAATAAACACGCAGAATTAAAGTACGATTCCGTAGCTCAGTTGGTAGAGCACAACACTTTTAATGTTGGGGTCCTGGGTTCGAGCCCCAGCGGGATCACAAAAAATCCTCAGTTTTTGCTGAGGATTTTTTTATGCGCTTTAGGTTGGTTTGTTACAATAATATTTTGCATATTCGTCATATAGCAAGTCCACGTTTGATTTAAACGCATTATGCAATAGGTGATCTAACAATAGACTCAACCGAATTGATCATATAGTTAACCTCCACCTAAAGATTTAACCATTGCTTCGTTTAGACTCCGACTCCACAAAACGTTATACGCAAATTGCTCCTCCCTTGCTATTCCTTTTTGGAATATGGTATTTCTGCTTACGCATTTTAGGTACGCAACTCGATTACATTCCTGGCGATCTCGGCGATTCTCGCTTCATTAATTACTTGCTCGAACATGGGTATTGCTTTGTCAGTGGCAAAGTCAATTCATTCTGGAGTGCTGATTTTATGATTCCGTTCCAACATACAATAGCGCTTTCGGACTCAATGCTTGGAACACAATTTTTTTATACACCTTGGCGCTGGCTTGGTTTTACACCAGAAACGTCCTATCAACTCTGGTGGATTACAATTTGTACACTAAACTTCTGGTTTTCTTATTGGGCTTTTCATAAAACATTTAAGAATCCACTACTCGCTTGCATATTGGCTTGGATATTTACCTTCTCCATATTTAATCTCGGACAGTTGAATTACATGCAAATGATCATTCGCTTTCCGATTCCAGTTGCTTTCTATGCTGCTTACCGGATTGCTCAATCTGTATCCATTAAATACCTAGTAGTTTATTGCCTCATGCTTATTTGGCAATTTTATGCGGTTCCTTACACCGGATTCTATTTGTTTTATTTCTCAATATTATTTCTAGTACTCTATTTTTATTTTTCAAAAAGTTTCAAAACTACCTTATTGGCATACTTCAATAAATCAAACCGAATTCAAGTTGCTTCAATTGTTTTGGTTACGGGTTTAATCCTTGCCGCATTATTTGTTCCTTACTTCGCGATGTCAAAAATCGTCGGCTTACGTTTATACAGCGAAATCTTGCCCAATGTCCCAAAACTCCAAACATACATTTTGCCGCATGAAGCTTCGCAGCCTTGGAATTTTTTATTTGAACATGCCAAAACACATCACGAAAAATGGTGGGAAATGTACCTCTTTCCCTGAATTATCGTTCTTGGAACACTAATCTTTTCAGCGATCTATCTTAGCTATACCTTTTTTCGAAAAATTGAAATTTCACCATTACTCAAAACCTTGATTGTTGTTGTCCTTATTATAACTGCATTACATATTCGTATTGGAGATCGGGGAACACTATACGCTTTAATTTTCAAATTGCCTGGAATCAACAGCATGCGTGTGCTCAACCGATTTATGCACGTTGAGTTATTTTTATTACTGTTTATTCTTGGCTTCTTCATGCAACGATTCAAGAGTTCTTTAATGCTCATATTTTTCCTTCTTGTATTTATCGACAATAGTTTCGACGCTCAAAAAATTCCTCGTGAGTCAAAACATGAATTGATCAAAAGAAAGGACAAATTGATTTCCGAAATTAAGTTAGCAAAGCCAACACCTGAAATGTATATTGCACTTGTTGACACCAATAGACCTGCATATATTTCCCACCTTGATATGATGCTTGCAACACAAGTTCTTCAACTAAAAACACTAAACGGATATTCCAGTTATTGTCCTGATGCTTACGGCGCCTATTTTTTGACTTGCTCAGAAACAGGATTGATGAAATGGATTGAAAATCAACAAATCGACCGACAAAAAGTTCTCATTCTTCACCGAACAAAATAAAAAATGCATTTTTCGATTTTTTGGCAAAAATATCAATACCAAATCTACATACTCCTGATGTGGATAATTGGCTTTTTTGTAGTATTCCCTATTGGCGAATTTCCGGTGAACGATGACTGGGCATATTCTAAAAACGTTTACAACTTAGTTGTAAACAAGCAATTTGTAGTTGACGAATGGCCTGCCATGAATTTGATTTCGCAAACCATGTATGGTAGCCTTTTTGTTGCAGTATATCGCAAAATAAATTATCGGTCATCATTTTTATCGGAACAAGTTTAATATACTATGTTTTCATAACAATTAGCGATGCCTATTTTGATCGCTATACATTGCCATTATTCCTTTTATTGCTGTTGTTTTTAATCCCAGAAAAAATCAGCTTAACCAAATTTCAGAAAACGGTTGGTGTTTGTATCATCCTAATGATCTACTTTTTTAGTGTGGTCGAAACTCATGATTTTTTCAATTTTCAAAAGTGCAGGTGGAAAGCTATTGCCTATTTAAAAAACAAAGGCATTCCAAACAATGAAATTGATGGTGGCTTTGAATTTAACGGTTGGTATAAAACCAATCCATTATACCCCAATGACGGTATCAGAAGTTGGTGGTGGGTGGATAAAGACAACTACATCATTAGCGAAAAAGAAATTACTGGAATTGCAACGGATACCATTTTCTTATATCAACGTTATTTACCATATCAGCTTGATACTGTTTTTTCACTTGCTCGAAAAGATAGTGTAGAAAACCGCAAGTAGTTGATTGTTTTATGCTCCAATTACTCCTTTGCCGTAATCACCTCCTCGATAAAATTCATAATCGGCATGACACACCGATCGTAGTTAGCCAAAACGATTACGGTGTAACCTAAATCTGGATAAATATCCATTTGTGCATCCACGCCAGGCGCACCACCATTGTGTCCGATGATGCGTACCTCATTTTTATACAATTCCCCAAAGCCAAAACCATATTTTATTGGGGGCAATGGTTTTGCATTCGCTGGCATGGGCGGCATGGGTAAATTGACGCGCCCTTTAGTAATCGTATCAACACTTTGTTTTGACACTAGTTTTCCTGAAAGCAATGCCAATGCGTATTGGTGCAAATCAATTGCTGTTGAATAGCCACCACCAGCAGAATTTCCTTTCACTTCAATCAATTTTGTGTTAGGTTCTCTTGTTATGTTTCCACTCATCGGCTTTGGTCCTTGATTTGGCATAGGTGGCGGAGCTGCATAACCAATAGCTAGATTTTCATTCACCTGATCCCTTTCGTAACTCGCGGTATGTTTCATGTTTGCTACAGAAAAAATAAATTCTTCTACATACTGAAAATAAGTCATTTTAGATATACTCTCAATTACAGCACCCAATAAAACGTAACCATAATTACTATACTGAAACTTAGTTCCAGGCTCAAACGACAAGGGTTCATTCAAGCCTAAATTCACATACGTGGCAATGGTTTTAGCCGTATCTTTTATCTCCATAAATTTTGGATTATCAAAAAAATCGCCTGTGCCTGATGTGTGTGTGAGCAGTTGCTCAATCGTAATTTTACCAAATATCTTTTCTGGAAGATTCGGTAAATAGGCCATTACTTTATCTGAATATTTCAATTTATTCTTCTCGACCAGTTGAGCAATGGCAATACTCGTAAACATCTTGTTCATGGAGCCAAGATTAAACTTCGTATCTATTGTATTCTTGCGTTGTTGATCTTGATCCGAAAATCCAACTGCTTTTTGATACAAAATTTTATCGCCTTGCGCAATCAGTACCGTCCCTGAAAATCTATCTTTTGCGGCGAGGTCTTCGACCAATTCGTTGATCGATGCAATTTGTTTTGCGCTAATTTGATGGCTTCGTTCCTTGCCATTAATTCCTGTGAATAAGGCAATTGATACAATACCGATTGTAATGTATGTTCTCATGTATCGACTTTCGGTTAGGTGATTCATTTGCAGCAGTATGCGTATCTTACTTGCGACAAACATAATAGAATGCGCAAAGCCAATACAAGGATTAACTTTTTTTGGATTTTAAAGCCACGTTTTTTAACATTTTGGAAAATGAAAATTTATGTATCGCGTTGCGTACACGATCTCCAACCAGCTCTGTAAAATGGATCGCTAGCCCATCAACTTCCGCTCCAGCCTCAACCAAAAGCGTTTCATAGCAGGCGTATCGGCATGGCCAATCAGGTAATCGCGCCAATGCTTGGCCAATTTAATTTGATGCATTTGTGCGCGGCTCGCATTAAAATCGATCCATTTTTGTTGTACCGATTGCTCAATCTGTTTTGCAACAAAACGCATCTGCGCGCGATCGGGTTGTTTCGGCAACAAAGCGAAAGCACCGTGATACAACAAACAAAATTCACGAATGTGTTGGCGCAATTCTGGTGTTAATTTTTCGCCCGAATTGCCCAAGAGCCAACCGATATTTTCTTCTGCTTGCTTCGCTACCACTTCGCCATAATTGCGTGTAGTCTGTGACATACCACTCGTTACTTCGCGATATAAAACTAAATTTTCTTCCAGATTCGCGATACGAAACTTACGGGCAAAACGTGTCCACAATTCATAATCCTGAATGAGCGAAGCTTTTGTCAAATCATAAGGCCCAATTTTATCCAACATGCTTTTCCGCATCATAACGGCACTGTGCACAAACGGATTATCAAAAAGTAAATCGTAAGCCAAATCCGTGTGTAGAAGCGGATGCGCATGAAAACGCCCCGTTGGTTTCAAATTTTCGTCAACAATAGCGGCGTGCGCACCAACCAATCCATACCCTTCTTCCGCTTTCAGAAAAGCTACTTGCAATGCAAACCGATCTGGCAAACTCACATCGTCGGCATCTTGCCGCGCAATAAATTCACCTTGTGCAAGAGCAATCGCACGGTTGAGTGTTGCGCCCATGCCCGCATTCTCCTGCTCATAATAACGAATCCGCGAATCCTCAAAGCCACGAATCACATCGCCCGATTTATCTTTTGAACCATCGTTGATGATGATCAATTCGAAATTTTTATACGTCTGCGCCAACATAGAGCGAATCGAATCCGCAATATACTTTTCGGCATTATAAACAGGCAACAAAACACTTACTAGAGGATCAGCCATAACACTAATTTCAGATAAGACGAACACCGATGAAAACGTTGCTCAAATTAAGAGCCTGTTTAAAATTTGTTTTTGAGAATTGTTATGCTGCATTTTTGTGCCAGACGAGGCGCGTTTTGAAGGCCATAGCAGTGAACCAGCAGCGCATTGATTCGCTCGGTAATAGGGAACGCCATTTATTTTCGTTGAAAATGATTTTCCCATGTATCATTATGCACAAATATCGTATTGATATAGGTATCGGCATAGACACGATAGCCTTTATCTTTTAAGAAATTTAAAATGGCCATATTCTTCACGCCTTCGCCTTTGGTAGAAAACGAAATCGTTTCTACACAAATTACTTTGGGCGCAGTAACATCATAGTCTATGGAGCGAAGAATCACCTCATCCAAACCTTCAACATCAAGACTCAATAGGTCAGGAAATACCCCCTTATTATGTTCTTTAATCACCTCGGCAAGCGGAACAAGTTGAATCTTGAGCACTTCTTTGATGAAATAGCCTGGGTGCTCTTGGTGAATACGATCGGCCTCTTCTTTGACAAATGTATTTAATGTAGGCTCGTTCATCACATAAAAATCAGCCATGCCACGATCATCAGCAATACCAATATTGAGATTTTTATCGTCGGCACGCTGCTTTTTAAACGCATCAATCAAAGCAGGATCAGGCTCAATATTGATGCCGCGAGAACCATTTTTATAAAAAAAATAAGTGTTATTTAAATACTTTGGATGATGCGCACCAATGTCGATAAATGATGGTTGAGGCATACGCAATTCATGAAAAAGATGACTCATAATTACATCTTCACCGCATTGCGAATATGTTTTTTTTAACAACTTGCGCTTTTGTCCAAACACAGATTGATAAAGCATTTTAAGACGATAGGACATGCTAAAATTTATTTAAGATGGTCGTTTTATCGTGTACGTTTAAACAAATGCACAAGCCTCAATCGCAGCAACAAAAAGCGGAATAGCCAAGTTGGTCTAGGGCAATCGGCTGCAATCAGTTGCACATGAGCAAATGAATATACATGATATTTTAAAAATAGGTTTTGAAAAAATTGAATGGCCATCTTTTTAGGCCAAGCCCCTTTCCATATTTTATTGTACAAGTAAACATATTCTTTTACCTGTGTTTCTTCATCTTGCGATTCAAATGTAACTTGATGCTTCGAATTACTCACACTTACGGTCAACGGCTCCGACGTAAACGCCAACACGCGCATCTCCTGCCCTTCAATCATGCGGATGTACTGATCAATATCCACAACATATTTTACACGTTCGTCAAACCGCTGAAATTTTTTCCGTCGGAAAATAGTAACACTTGGCGGCCCAATAAAATTGCCGTAAAACAAAATTTTCGGATCCAATTCCAATTGTTTCAACTGCTCTTTCGTGGCGCAATGTACGTGCGTAGAATGATCATCGGCACGAAAAACACTTGTTGCACTAAATGCAAAATCAGCATCCGTTTCCTCATCCAACAACCAGATAAATTCACGTAAACTTTGTTCGTGCGCAAACCAATCATCGTGATGCATGATTTTAATGTATTCGCCTTTTGCCAATGCAATGGCCGCATTCCAATTGGCGGGCGATCCTAATGCAGGCGTATTATGTTGATAAATTAATTTCCCTTCAAAATCAAATTCACGTACCAGCCTTTCAACCACATCGTCTGGCGAATCGTCAGTAACAATCACTTCATAATCTGGGAAATTTTGTGCTTGAACAGACTCCAACAAACGGCGCAAAAACGCTACTTGCTTGTATGCCGGAATGCAAATCGAAACTTTAATCGGGCGCTCTGGCATTTACTTAGGGTTTAATAATCAATCCTTGACAAGTCGGTAACGACAGCACTTCAACACCTTTTGAGCGTGCAAACGCATCGTGAGCCTGTTTTTGTTCGATACAACCGGGATAGCCGTAATCATCCAAAACAATCATGCCACCCGAAACTAATTTCTCCCAAAAAAATTCCAAGGCCGCAATTTCCGGTTGCACACTATTCATATCAACCGACAAGAAACTAATTTTAGGCATGCTTGCTTCTGCCAATGTATCTGGAATTGGACCTTTAATCAGTTTTGCATGGAATGGTGCAAATGTTTGTTTTACTTGCTCGTATAAATCGCCCGATTCTTTATACCCCAATTTTTTATCGCGCGACATTTCATACTCCGTACTGTAACGCGCATCCATGCCACCAAACGTATCAAACAACCAATACGTTTTTCCCAGTTTTTCAAAATCGGTATAATGAATGATTGCGCGCGTACAGAATCCAGTATAAACACCACAATCTACAAAATCGCCTTCTAGTTTAGAAGCGTGTTTGGCTGCCCAACACAAGACGTGCACACGCCATTGAATGTCGTAATTGTTCAACAACTTTCCACCCAATTCTTTGGCCAAGGCATAAGCCTCAGCAAATTTCGGTTCTTGTTGAAAATCGGAATTGTGGTAGGTATAAAGTAAATCTTGGTGATAGGTAATTTCTTTGCGTGGCAACAAATAATAATCCGTCAATTCGAGATGACGATTTTGCCACATGCGCACAAACACACGCGGAACAAGGACTTTTAAAATACTTCGGAAAACAGACATAAGCCACAAATGTACGTCAATCGACGTGAATTTGAAATTACCGTTTTAAACGCATTTATGGCCATGCCCAACTTGCTCAAACAAGTACCTTGCACAAATAATTAAACTTCTTACCCATTATTTTACAGTAATTATTTTTTTCTAAAGCCAAACAACCTTAAATTTCATTGAGAATAAAAGTCAACCATTAATACTAAACGCTATGAAAAACAAAATCGTAGTTACGCTAGTGTTGCTCTTAGGCATGACAACGTTGTCTTATGCCTACCGCATGGAAACTGTTGTTTATGGAAACAACAATTCGATGGATTGCTACATTCCTTCATCGTTTGCAGGTTGTCGAATGCCCGCAGACACAAATCCATTTTTTTATCAATGTGGCCCGTCTAATGTTACCATTATGATACTCATGCACGGTGGTTATTTTCAATTTGGTTCACGCAGTTCGATGACACCTTTAGCCGAACGTTTTGCTCAGGAAGAAAATATGATTGTCTTAAACATTGATTACCGCAAAGGTTGGGGATATGGCCCAAGTAATCCCTGTGGCAATGGCAATTTGGCCTTGCAACAAGCCGCCTATCGTGTGGTGCAAGATGCTTATGCCGCCATTAATTATTTTATCTTCAATGCGGGCAATGCGCCATTCGACATCAGCAATCCTGACCGATACCGATGGAATGTTTTTGCTGGCGGATATAGCGCAGGCGCAATTACAGCATTAAATATGCACGCAACACAAGCCGAGTTTGATATTGAAGCGCCCATTCTTCATCAATTGGAAGGAGCGATTACCAAATCGCCAGGTACATTTAAATTTATGGGCAGCCTTTCTATTGGCGGCGGTGTAACCAATATGACGTATGTTAAACCGGGTACCTACAATGTGCTTTATCATGGTATAGGCGACCCTGTTGTTCCATTTATTTATGGTACCCCCATTTCGTCAAATTGCAGCAGTATTCTTTCGCCTATGTACGGAGCAAGTTCTATCTACGATTACGTTTCTACAAACAATATTGCTCAGGTAAAACTTTACACCAAACCGGGCGGACATGCTTCTTTTGCCGCTTCACTCGCAGACGCTGATTTTGTGGTAACGCATTTCATATCGAGTGTTGATGCCGCTTGTTATGAACAAGGCTGTGGCATGATCCCAGGCCCACCTTTTTTTACAGGAATAAATTGCCCAACACTGAATCCTGCAAATGCAGATGTTACCGTTGGACCACTTCCCAATGGTGTTAGCGAGTATGTCAGTCTAAACTTTATATGTCCCATGTATGCACGCATGGCCAATCCCAATGCAGCAGAACAACCTTACACCATTTCCGATTTTCGCGATTCGTTCAAAACGCAAATGCCCTCTCATGTTTCTATTTACAGCATAGACGGACGTTTGCTTGAACGCTTGCAGGTCAATGATTTTGAAACGTTTCAGCAATTGGTACACACCAATTACCGCAATCAAGTATTGGTGATTGAAGTTGAACAAGCAGAACAAAAACTTGCGCATTTTAAGTACATCAGTATTGAATAGTTTTTCGCCCCATAAAAAACGCGGCTCTGAAAAATTTCAGAGCCGCGTTTTTTTTATCTACTAGCATTTACTTCCGTTTCGTTTCCCATTGGCAAAGCGGACGCACCGCACCACCAAACCCAAGCGTATAATCGCCCCGCGCACTATCGCCGCGCAAATGATCAATCACATTAAAACTTACCGCATCGCGCTCGTGAAAATAAATTTTGAATGGCTCAATTTTTATTGCTGCAACACCCACAACCACCGCACCTTCATTCAACAAATTCGGTTCTACCCACATGGTTGCTGTATAAATGCCTTTTTTACGCGGCTCACGACGCAATTCAGAAACCGTATCGTGTGTATTAAAAATATTTACTCCTTGATCGTTGAAAAAATTATAACTGTGTGTAAACACATCGCCATCTTGCAACACTTCGTAATCCATGCTGATGCCAAGGGGTTTCGTTACATCAAAATTTTCCATCACCTCGAAATTGGCATCATGCACACGCACTTCCAACAACCGACAAATTTCATTGCCCGGTTGCTCGCGCTCTTCCGTCCAACTGCGTTGTGCCGTTGTTCCAAAACCCGAACGCATGTAAGTACTAATCACTTGATCGGTGGGGCCGCTCGTTACCAATTGGCCATCTTTCAATAAAATTGCGCGATTACACAAACGGGTAACTGTATCCATTTGATGGCTCACAAATAAAATAGTTCGTCCGCCATTGCTCACCTCCTCCATCTTTCCCAAGCATTTTTTCTGGAAAGCCGAATCGCCCACAGCAAGCACTTCATCGACAATTAAAATTTCGGGATCGAGGTGAGCTGCCACCGCAAAGGCCAACCGCACATACATCCCACTTGAATAACGTTTGACCGGCGTATCGAGAAATTTTTCAATCTCCGCAAACGCCACAATCTCATCAAACTTCGATTTGATTTCTGCGCGCGACATACCCAAAATCGAACCATTCAAATAAATATTTTCGCGGCCACTCAGTTCTGGATGAAAACCCGTTCCAACTTCGAGCAACGATGCGACACGACCATCAATCGTAATGCGTCCAGTAGTGGGCGAAACAATGCGGCTCAGGACTTTCAACAGGGTTGATTTTCCTGCACCATTTCGACCAATGATTCCAACACGGTCGCCTTGTTTCACTTCAAAATTCAAATCTTTCAGTGCCCAAAACTCTTCGCTTGAGGCAAAGGTGTTGTTGCGTTTGCCAAATGGATTTTTAAACGCATTGGCCAGCACATCGCGAAATACCACGTACCGATCGCCTTGCTTGTGTTTCAGCAGGTAACTCTTGCTCAGATTTTCGACCGTGATGATGGCGCTCATTTAAATAACGTCTGCAATATTTTTTTCCATTTTTCGGAAATAGAAAAATCCCGTAATCAATAAAAGTATGCCAACACTACAACTCAATGCAAAGCCCGGCCACCAAATTGTTGATTGTCCGCGCAGCAAACACCAACGAAATCCATCAATCACACTCACCATTGGATTTGCGGCATATAAATATTTCACCCAAACAGGTAAATTCGGATTTCCGAAAATGGTACTGCTTGGAATACCAACAGGCGAAAGAAATAATCCAAATTGGATAATGAATGGAATGATGAAACGAAAATCGCGGTACTTGACATATAAGGCCGAGACCAATAATCCAGCGCCAAGCGAAGTGATGATGGCAAGCAACAAGAAAGCGGGCAAAGCCACAATCCGCCAATCTGGATAGTAGCCGTACCAAATACACAGAATGGCAAAAATGAGCAGCGAACACGCAAAGTCAACCAAACTCACCACAATGCTACTTGCAGGAACAAGAATGCGCGGAAAATACACTTTGGTGAGCATACCCGCATTGGAAACGAGTGAACCGGAAGCATCGCTAAACATGTTGGCGAAAAATTGCCAAGCCAATGTTCCAGCACACACCAATAAGCCATAATGCTCCACACCACCCGTTTCAAATTTTCCGAGTTTTCCGAAAAGCACCGTAAAGATGACGATGGTGATGAACGGACGAATGACGCTCCACGCCACACCGACCACAGCTTGTTTGTACCGCACAATCAAATCGCGCCAAGCCAGAAACCAGAAAAGCCCCCGGTATTCGCGGAGGTCTTTCCAGTAGCGCCCACCTTGACGGTCGGGTTCAATGACAATTCTGTGGCGTGAGGCCATGAAAAAAATTATTTAGCAATGCCCACCGCACGTGTTTCGCGGATGACGGTTACTTTGACTTGACCGGGATAGGTCATTTCGTTTTGAATTTTCTGTGAAATATCGAGCGCTAATTTCTCGGCATCTTTATCCGAAACTTTTTCGCTTGCAACAATCACACGCAATTCGCGGCCAGCTTGAATCGCATACGTTTTGTCAACACCCGGATAAGAAGCACCGAGGTTTTCGAGTTCTTTCAATCGCTTGATGTATTGCTCGACAATCTCGCGACGTGCGCCTGGCCGTGCGCCAGAAATAGCATCGCAAACTTGAATGATTGGCGCAATCATCGTCGTCATTTCTACTTCGTCGTGGTGCGCGCCAATAGCGTTGCAGATGTCTGGCTTTTCTTTGAATTTTTCGGCCAGTTTCATGCCCAAAATAGCGTGTGGCAATTCGGGTTCATCATCAGGCACTTTTCCAATATCGTGAAGCAATCCGGCGCGTTTTGCAGCCTTTGCATTCAATCCCAATTCCGAAGCCATAATGCCGCAAAGGTTTGCCACTTCGCGCGAGTGTTGCAATAAATTTTGTCCGTAAGAAGAACGGTATTTCATGCGGCCAACCATGCGCATCAATTCAGGATGCAAGCCATGAATGCCCAAATCAATACAGGTACGTTTGCCCGTTTCGATGATTTCGTCTTCTACTTGTTTTTTCACTTTCTCCACCACTTCTTCGATGCGGGCCGGATGAATACGGCCATCGCCCACCAATTGGTGTAAGGCCAAACGTGCAATTTCGCGACGCACCGGATCAAATCCAGAAAGGATGATGGCTTCTGGTGTATCGTCAACAATAATTTCAATACCAGTAGCCGATTCGAGCGCACGGATGTTGCGGCCTTCGCGCCCAATGATGCGGCCTTTCATTTCGTCGCCTTCGATGTGGAATACAGAAACCGAATTTTCGACGGCATGTTCTGTGGCAACACGCTGAATGGTTTGAATCACGATGCGTTTGGCCTCTTTATTCGCATTCATGCGCGCTTCGTCCATGATTTCTTTTTCAAAACTCATGGCTGCTGTTTTGGCTTCGGCTTTCAACGATTCAACCAATTGTGTTTTGGCATCTTCAACCGAAATTCCAGCCACAGCTTGTAATTGTTCTAATTTTTTGCGATGCGCCGCTTCAACTTCTTCGTTGCGTTTTTCCCAAAGTTCTTTTTGATGTTCGAGGTCGTTGCGCAGTTTTTCTACTTCTTTGTCTTTGCGCTCATACTCGTTGACTTTTTGGTTGACTTGTTGTTCTTTTTGTTTGATGCGGTTTTCGGCTTGCCCAACTTGGTTGTTGCGTTCGTTCACCGCTTTTTCGTGTTCGCTTTTGAGTTGCAGGAATTTTTCTTTCGCTTGCAGGAGTTTTTCTTTTTTCAGGGCCTCACCTTCGATTTCGGCTTGCTTGAGGCTGTCTTGTGCTTTTTTCTCAACTGCTTTTCGCAAAGCAGTTGCAGCAATAGCAACACCAACGAGCAAACCTACTAATGTAAAGATGATCGCCAATACGATCGGATTCATACTTTTTGGGTTATTAGATTTTGGTTCAACATTTCAAGGATGTGGCACAAAAAATCCCGTACGGTTACCACGCTCCGAATGGGAGAGTTTGCCTACGGGAATTGTATTTGTTTAAAACCGATTCAAGCCAAAGGCTCAAAACAGGATTTAAACGGAAGTGTTGCTCGCTGCGAGGTGAACATCTAACATTTGCTCCAGTTTATCGAGTTCGGCCAGCAGTATTTCGTGGTCATCAACCACTTTCGACTGGGATTCGAGGTATTGTGAGGCAAATTGAAGGGCGGTCATAGCCAGCAAATCTTGCTTGTCTTTGACGGCATAGGTCGATTCGAGTTGCTGCACACGCTCATTGATGAGGGTTGCGGCACGTACAACGCGCGGCTCTTCCTTCGCATCCACGGTGAGTGGATAGGTTCTTCCGGCAATGGTACTTCGTATCGATCGTTCGCCCATCTGATTGGTCGATGTTTTTGTTTTATGTTTCCGATAGGCTGCGTTGTTATTGCGCGGCGTTTCGGATTCCTCGGTCATTCAGTATGCACCAAAAGCACATACTTACTTATTCAGCTGAGCGATGCACTTGTCAATTTCCCGCACCAACTCATTTATTTTCAACTTTACTGCTAAATTCTTTTCGCCGTCGCCAGCCAACGATTTGGCTATTCGAAGCACTTTATATTTCTCTTCGATCGCTTTTTTATCGTTTTCCAGTTGGGCAACCTTACTTTCAAGCTCGGCATTTTGCTTACGCAAGACACGGTTATCCGATTGCAGGGTTTCCTGCAAATGTAGGATTTTTTCGGTTTTCGCCCGAAGTGCCGCTACTTGTGAAGTAATACTACGCATAAATTAAGCCTTTGCCCTGATGTTCAGGATGCTACAAATATAAGTACTGGGCCGATGCAAACACCAAGCGTTTCGTGATTATTTCTAGCAAGCAAAAACAAGGCTTCTTGCAATGGCTTTTTCTGTAAACTATGCAACTTAGTAACCGAATGTATGAACCGAAACCTGAAAAAATACCAGTCTGTAAAAAACTAATCGTATGGCTTAAAATCCTAAAAAAACATCTTTCTCAGACCATTTTCAAGGAAAATAAATCCTCGATTCTAGATTTATTCGAGAATATTGGACTTACGAAAAAGAAGCGCAACTCAAACAGCAATTCTAAATCCGTAAATAATCCAAGCATTTGGCATTTTCTTGCATTGTTCGCCCCGAACAACGCATTTACTTTTGTAATTGAATCATAAAACAAGACCTCATGAAATCAATCGCCCTTTTTTGTTTGTCGCTTTTGACAACTGCCATAACTGCGCAAAACTGGATTCCGCTCAATTCAGGTGTTACGCAAAAATTAAACGATGTATTTTTCACCTCGCGCGATACAGGCTATGTGGTGGGAAACGACAGTGTTTTGCTGCGTACCACCAATGGCGGAAATACCTGGACACGGCTGAATGATGTAGCCAATTATAACCCTGGAAACCTCAACGGAATTTGGATGTTTGGCGATGGAACGGGGTATATTGCTCCGCTTTATCAAAGTGGTATTCCGCAAACAGCAAATTCGGGTATTAGCTGGACAAGCAACAACAATTCCATAAACCCTTGTTTTCCGGACGGATTATTTTTTGCTTCGCCAACCAATGGTTTTCTTTTTGGACAAGGGTGTTTTGGTGGTGCATACATTTCGCATTGGGATGGTAACACTTGGAGCGGTGGCGAATTGCTCGATTACACGTTTATCAATAATACCTACATTCAAATACGTGGTGTGGCGTACAATCCGGCAACCAATACAGCCGTTGCGGTTGGCGATCGCGGAAAAATTTTTCGTTCGACCGATAATTTTCAGACCTGGGACACCATTGTGGTTAATGGTACAGATGATTTTACGGCGGTAGATTATGCGGGAAACAATCGTTTTTACATTTCGAGTAAAGCGCAATTTGCAAGTGCGTATGTATCGACAGATGATGGACAGTCATTTAGCATTGATCAAACATTCGCGTTTACATTTTTCTATCCTGAGTTTTATGATATTGATATGCTCGACAATGGTTTTGGCGTAATAGGTGGTTATGCACAAACAGGTGGAACTGGATTTTTACAAATTCGAAATGCGACGGGGTGGGGATCTCAATACGATGGGGTTCCGCAAATTATTCATGCGGTATATGCAGTTGATTCGACGTTGGCGTTTGCGGTGGGTGATAGTGGCGCAATTTACCGCTACGATCATCCGGTAGGAATTGAGGATGTGTATGCTTCAACGCAGGAATTAAATTTATTTCCGACGGTGGTACAAAGCAATGAAACGGTTACACTTAATTTACCTTTAGGCGAAATTTTTCAAGTAGAGGTTATAGATGCGCGGGGACGCGTGTGCATGCGCTATGGCAATTGCGCGGGGGCGTATAAACTGGATGTAGAAAAATTTTCACCGCGCGCGGGTGTGTATGTTGTAAAAGCTATGAGTGAACGTACGCAGGCTTGTGGGAAGTTGGTGGTGCGATAATCGTTAAAAAAAAACGGCTCAGGTGTTTGCTTGAGCCGTTTTTTTATGATAGTAGTTATTCCAATTCCTAACGTCGTTTACTCTTTTTCCCTTTATCCAAAACAAATTTTACTGGAATGGTCATCTGCAAACGTACAGGCTTGCCGTTTCTGGTTGCCGGAGTCCATTTCGGCATCGCTTTGATTACACGCACCGCTTCTCGTCCTAAACCGGGGGCACCGGGAACACCTTTTGCAACTTCTACATTCGATACGCTACCATCTTTTTCAATAATGAAAGAAACGTAAACAGTACCTTGCTTGCCCTGCTCTTTTTCGAATTGAGGGTAGTTGGTATTTAAGCTCAAGTATTCGTTTATCGGATCTGCAACACCTCTTGGATTTGGAAATTCCGGCATTACCTCTACGGCGTTTGGATCATTGGCATCTTGATCTGTTGTATCTGTTTTGGCGTGCAACACCTTTGCAGAATCTTGCTGTGCATACATTGCAACGTTTGCCACTAAAAATAAAAGGAGAAGGGTTATTTTTTTCATGTTGGGTTAGAGATTAATGTAAAACAAATTTAATTGGAATTGTCATCGATAACCTAACAGGTTTTCCTTTCAATGTTGCGGGACTCCATTTAGGCATAAGTTTAACAACGCGTAATGCTTCGCGAGCAAATCCTGGCCCATTGGAAACTTCTTTTTCAATTTTAACAGTTGAAACCGTACCATCTTTTTCGACAATAAAACTGATATAAACTGTTCCTTCGATCCCTTGCTCTTTTTCAAATTGCGGATAGTTGATATTGTCTTTTAAAAATAGTGTTAGACTATCTTGCCCTCCCTGAAAGTAGGGCATTTTCTCGCCATACAAATTTTCTTCATTTAAGTTCTTCTGCTTATTCATCATCTCTTTCAAAAGCTGAGGCATGTCTGAAGGATGACAAGAAGCAAGAAGCAGTATGAGAAAAAGTGTAAGGTTTTTTTTCATCTTTTTTCACTTTTATTTGGATTCAATTCGAATAGGCAGAGTCATACTCAAGCGTATAGGCTTGCCATTCATTTCAGCAGGCTTCCAGTTGGGTGGCATGGTTGAAATAACACGTACAATTTCGGCATTTAGCATGGGAGCATTGAGAATACCTTTCACAATTTTCACATGGCTAACTGAGCCATCGAGTTCTACAATAAACGAAACATAAACTGTTCCGAATTTTGCCTCAGATGAAGTATCTTGAGGTAAGCGTAGGTTTTTATAAATATAGGTTAAAACACCTCCTGGATATTCTGGTGCTTTCTCTGCAAATTGAATAACCTTGTCATCTTCTGTTTGTAACGTTTCAAGTCTTGCAGCATCTTGCTGACCAATTGCGTGTATGGATAGCCATACAAAAAGCAGAATGAGGCTTACTCTTTTCACCATTCCATTTTTTAATTCAACTGAAAACGAATCGGAATGGTCAGCACAGTACGCACCGTGCGTCCATTCATTTGACCCGGATTCCAATTCGGCATGCCCGAAATTAGCCTGATGGCCTCTTTGGTTAGGCCTGGTGCCCCTGGTACTTCTTTTACCACCTGAATATCGGTTATACTTCCATTCTTCTCCACCGTGAAACGTAGATAAACCGTTCCTTGCTTATACATCTCTTGTTCTTGTTGCGGATAGTGCATGTTTTTTTTCATGTATTCGCGCATGGCCTCCTCTCCACCAACAAAAGACGGCGATACTTCAACAAATGTAAATACTTCATCTTCTTTTCTCTCAACAGGTGGTGGCGGTGGTTCTGAATCTACTATTTCATAATCAACCGATACCGCTTCTGCATCTGCGATAAACCATTCTGGATTGTATTCAAAACGCCCCTTCGTTTCTTCGCGCACAATAGCATTGCATGCTGGTGTATTGGATTCCATATCTATCCCTTTTGCATCAAAAACGCTCGGAAGTGTGTGTACTTTTTTACCAGAAACCATACAAGTCATTTTTACTTTTCCGTTAGGATAATAGGCCGTAAATACAGCAGGCTGATAGGAATAGTCGCCATACTTCGTAACCGATCTTTTTTTACCATTGAGGTAATATCCATTCCAGTCGCCACTATAACCGTAACTCGAAATTGTTCCGGTGAGAATTACTTTTCCTTGTTCGGAATACTCGGTGTACGATTGATCCCAATAAGGCAAACGCTTAGGGTCTTGCTTAGCACTAGGGAGTAAGAATTGTCGTGAAAAGATTTTCCCATTGGCATAAAACGTAATAATCGAATCGGGCACATACTCGAAATGATGTTTATTCTTCACGAAGGTTTGCTTTTCGCTGTTTATTCTGCCTGTGTACATCGTAGCCATGGCCTTCACCGAATCGTTGTAGTAGTATATTTTCTCCATGGGCATCATGGCATTCGCATAAAAATGATGTTGACCAATGGGTTGTTCTTGCCTGAAAGCTCCTTCACTCGATAATTTCCCATCGAAATAATAACGAGCTACACCATCTTTGCGATCGTTCTTGTAATAAATTTCAGAACGCATCACACCTTCATCTGTCCATTCGCGTCGGGGTCCGTCGTATTTGTCTTCTGCATAGTAAATCTCTTCTACCAAAATGCCTTTGCGGTAGCGGCGTGTGTAGCCGTGTCGTTTATCGTTTTGATATTGCGTAACCAAACGCGGAAATGTATCCGACATCGTTCGGCCATATTCAATCCAAGTTCCTGTTTTCTTTTTATCCTGATAATACTCGGTAGCACTAATTTTTCCGTTTGAACTATATTTTACACGTTCAGCAACTTGTCCATTTTGAATCAATTCGTAGCGTGCGATTCGTCCTGAAGTGTATGTGTACTGCGGCCCTTCTTGCTCTCCATTTTTGTATTGATAACACGCAGCAAGAGCATTCGGCTCCATAAAACGAAGAAATTTTCCTTCTAATTTGCCGTGCATAAAAGCACAACTAATCAACGTATCGCCCGATTCTAAATAACTGATGTATGCGCCATCGAGCGTATCGTTTACATACTGTTCAATGGCTTTAATTTTACCACTTGCATACCAAACCATCCATTCACCTTCACGCTTCGATTTTTTGTACATCCCCGAAGAGGCTTTGTTTTTGGTGCCTTTGTAGTAATTGGTAACACGACCATTTTTGCGCATTTTGTTTTCCGACTCTTGCGCGAAAAGCATATTCGCACCAAACAGACCAACAAAACAAAAAAGGAATAAACGATTTTTCATACAACCTATTTATTTAATGATAAATTTAACTGGAATCGTCATTTCTGTACGAACGGGTTTTCCACCCATGGCACCCGGTGTCCATTTCGGCATCGACGAAATAACTCGAATGGCTTCATTGTTCATTACTGGCGATTCGGAAAATGATTTTGCAAGGGTAACATTGCTTACAGTACCATCTTTCTCCACAACAAACTTAACAAATACGACACCCGATTTTGCGTTTCCTAAAGCTTTATAATTGATGTTTTGTTGGATGTAATTTTCCCACCCATCCTTAAAGGTAGGCATCACTTCTACATAAGTTAAAATTGGGTCTTCAGTAACCATCACCTCAGGAGCAACAGTATCGTTCATTTCGATGTATGGGCCTTTGGGATCTTCCGATTTAGTTGCTTGAACATTTTCTTCCATCGCTTTAAATTCGTACCGATTGTAGCTCCACTTACCAGCTAGTGCTTGACCAATGATGTCGTTGTAAAGCGGCGTATCAAAGGCCACAACTTCGCCCGATTCGGTCCAGACAAATGGTTTTGACGCAACCTCTCCTTTCAAAATATCGCATTGCATTTGTTTTTTCCCACTCGCGTACCAACTTTCAAATTTTCCTTTTCCATCATCACTAGCATAACGCATAACTGATTTCTTTTTTCCGTTGCTGTAATAGGAAAACCAATCGCCTGATTTTAGCTCGTTTGTGTATGTACCTTTTTCAATCAATTTGCCTTGCTCATCAAATTCTTGATAGGTATATATTTTCTTTCCCTTGGCTTTTTGTGCTTCCGTTTCTTTTCGATCGATTTCTTTTGTCGAACTGATTGCGCCCGTCTTGTAGTAGGTTACAATTCTATCGGCTGGATAGCGAGAGGCTAAACATTCCTCATTTTGGTCATTGAGGTAATAAACTTCGGTATTCTTCTGATACGAAAAAATTGCAGGAGGCGTATTGGGATAGGTACGAACTTCTTTTAATTTCCCTTTCCGATCGTAAAAAATACGGCGTTCTTTTATTGGAAAGCCCAATTGGTAATACCCTTCAAGCACCATTACCCCAGATTCAAAACGCCTCATAACGCTATCGCGTTTACCATCTTTGTAATACTCTTCACCCATGAGCGTTCCATCCATATAAAATGATTTATGAGAACAAATTTTATCATGAACAAAAACAGATTCGCTGGTGCATTTTCCTTGCACATACGTGCGCATAAGACCATGAAGAGAATCATTTTTATATTGTTTGATTACCTGCGGAAAAGTGTCTAGTGTTAGTGCATAATCGGAATAATAAATACATGCACCATCTTTTTTCCCTTGCTTGTAATACTCAATTGCTTTGGGCCGTCCATCGTCGTAAAAATCTTTTTTCAAAACCATGAAACCAGCTTCATAAAATTTATACATCAACAAATTTCCATTCGGATTCCACAAACGCCAGTGCCCGTCGTGTCTTCCGTCTTTATAATTCGATTCTAAAATTGGCCTACCATTCATATCAAAACTGGTCCAAATGCCCTCCTCTTTGCCATGCAAGTAAGTTGCTTTGGTATGTATTTGTCCCGTTGAGTAGTATTCTGTGTACGCACCTTCTAGCGTATCGTGGTGGTAATTGAACACATACCATAAAAAACCTTCCTTGCTCCAAGCCCTCCATTCTCCTTCTCGTTGGCCGTTTTTGTACATGCCTGATCTCGCTTTTTGTGTTGTGCCAATGTAATTGTCGGTTACAAAACCATTTTCAACAACATTCTTTTCGACTTGTGCTATGCTATGCAGACTGAAACTGCATAGCAAGAAAAATAGGGTTAGGAAACGCATACTTTTTTTGTTTAGGGTTAGTTTTAATTATTCGTTTATCGTTTAAAATGTATTGGGATGGTGTAATTCATACTTATCGCTTTGCCATTCGCACTGGCAGGAATCCATTTGGGCATGCACTGAATTACGCGCACAACTTCTGTAGAAAAAGCGGGATGTTGTGCATCTCCTTGCTGGATATTTACACCGGAAATTGTACCATCTTGCTCAACGACGAAAGAAACATACACCACAGTTTCGATGCTATCTTGTTTCGCTGCTTCGGGATAATGGATATTGGCTTTCAAAAAATCCTGCAATGAATCGTTCCCCCTAGGAAATTCAGACAAAGTGGCTCTACTAGGAAATCCACAAAGGGCTATCGAATCGGCTTGTGCATACACCGAGCAGTAACCTATCAACAAGAAAAATAGCACAATGCTTTTTCTCATATCAAAAAAATTATTGCAACACAAAATTGATCGGTAGTGTCATCTGCACATTAACTGGCTTTCCATTGTTTTTCCCAGGAGTCCAGGTGGGCATAGTTGATACCACACGAATGGCTTCTTTTTCGAGTCCTGGGCCACCAGATACGCCTTTCATCACATTGATGTCGTTGACTGTACCATCTTTACGCACCACAAAACGCACATACACACGTCCCTGAATACCAGCTTCTTTTTCTTCCATTGGGTAGCGAATATTTTTGGCAATGAAATCCATCATCGCTCCACTTCCACCGGGAAACTCGGGCATGTTTTCTACCACTTGGTAAACCACATCTTCAGATACGGGTTGTAATGCTTCTATAAATGCAGGACCATCATCACCAGCCTGTGTTTCGTTTGATTCTACGACCATTTCTTCATCCCATATCGCTTCCTGTATGGGAATAATTTCTTCATTTCTTCCCTTCTTATCAAACCGATTGGGGTCGTAGTACAAATCGCCGGGTAGGCTGCTTTCTACAATTTCTTCGTATTCGCGCGTTTTGGGTTTTAAGACACGTCCTTTTTCGTCCCATACTTTTGGTGCGGCGGCAGCATAGTTATTTTCGCACGGAAACTCAATCATTTTTTTGCCATTGCTGTACCATTTTTCATACTTGCCTTGAATGACGCCAACCGCGTAAACCGTGATTGATTTTTTTGCACCATTTAAATAATACGTTTTCCATTCACCATCCATCGCACCATCTTTATACAATCCTTGCTGCAACAAAATTCCTTCCTCGCTATATTCTTGATACTGCTCTTTACGAGTAGCCACAATTCCGCTACCGCCAGCACTAGGAACAACCATCCGGCGCGATGCCAATTTTCCGTTCTTGTGATACGTTAATGTAGAATCAATCCGCCCAAATTTGTAAAATACTTCGCGTTCAGGATTTCCATTGCGTGCAAAATCGGTGTGTTTGCCTTCTGGTGTTCCTTTGTTATACTTGCCTTCAAACGTGCGCATACCCGAATTGTAAAACGTACACAAGCCATCTTTCAATCCAGCAGTATAATACATGTCAATGGTTTTCATGCCGCTATAATCCCATTGTTGAAAATGTCCATTCATACGACCATCCGTATATTCTGCTTCTTCGACCAAGACCCCAGCGCGATAGCGGCGCAGAGGACCGTCGAGTTTTCCGTCTTTCCAAGTTTCTACTTTCTCTGGAAAGGTATCGCTTACTTGTTGCGGATCGGGATAGGTGCGCCAGACACCATTCGGTTTGTTGTTTTTATAACTCACGATGCGTTTGGGGCGACCATTGAAATAATTGGTACGCTCATACGTCATGACTGCTGTTTCATACATCGATTGCCGAAATACATTTCCATTTTCGTACCAAAATGTTTGTTCGCCATGAAACGCATTGGCCAAATAATTCAATTCTGCCTCTTTCTTATTTCCTTGAAAGTACAAGTTTGTTTTGCCTTCGCGTTGACCGAATTGATAATTCGCCACCGAACGTAAATCACCATTCTCGTAATAGGCAGTGCATGGGCCATGCAGCAGGCCTTTGCTATATGTTTCAATTTTATCAACGCTTCCGTTTTCGCGCCAGTAAGTCCATACGCCTTCGCGTTTGTATTTTTTATATTTCCCCGAATAGGCTTTTTGTTTTGAGCCGTCGTAATAAACAGTACCACGTCCACGTTTTTTTGCAGCAGGGTCATTTTGGGCAAAAAGCGACGTAGCGAAACAAACAATTAAAATTGCAAGCGAATAACGCATTTGAGTGAGGTTTTTAAAGGAATTACAAAGATACATCAAGCCTGACAAAAGGCTTGAAAAATTGGTTGAAAAGTTTTGGGTTTGGATCAGCCGCAGCTATACTTTAAACACGTCAATCGCAGTATATTTATAGACTGAAAACAAACTACACTTTATTATGAATGATAATTTAAACCATCAATCAGATATTATTTTCTATAGCAGTCCAGATGGCCATATAAGAATAGAAGTTGTTTTTAATAACGAAACATTTTGGCTTACTCAAAAAGTAATGGCCGAGTTATTTGGCGTTAAAATACCAGCCATAAGTAAACATTTATCCAATATTTTTAGTGCTAATGAGTTGATAGAACATTCAGTTATTTCCATTTTGGAAACAACTGCCGCGGATGGAAAAAGCTACAAAACAACATACTATAGTTTAGATGCCATTATTGCTGTCGGCTATCGCGTTAACTCCATCCAAGCTACACAATTTCGTATTTGGGCTACCAAAACGCTTCGGGAGTTTATTATAAAAGGGTTTGTGCTAGATGATGAGCGTCTTAAACAGGGTACGCATTTTGGAAAAGATTATTTTGATGAGTTATTAGAACGCATCAGAGAGATACGCGCTAGCGAAAGGCGATTTTATCTTAAAATAACTGACATCTATGAGCAATGTAGTATTGATTATCATAAAGAGGCTGAGACTACACGCCATTTTTTCAAAACGGTACAAAACAAATTGCATTGGGCTATTACAGGAAAAACAGCAGCCGAACTCATTGCTGAAAGAGCAGACCCAAGTAAACCCAATATGGGTTTAACGTCATGGAAAAACGCGCCAAAAGGTAAAATCCTAAAAGGAGATATCGGGACGGCCAAAAATTACATGCAGGAAAAAGAGATCAAAACATTGGAACGAATTGTTACAATGTATTTGGATTACGCC
The DNA here is from genome assembly GCA_013298545.1 of Bacteroidota bacterium. Taxonomy (GTDB): domain Bacteria; phylum Bacteroidota; class Bacteroidia; order Palsa-965; family Palsa-965. Next base: position 32,731 of record JAAFIA010000041.1, read on the forward strand.
GAACTTCAAGCAGAAAAAAAAATACCCATGAAAATGAAAGATTGGGTAAACCGATTGGATGCCTTCTTACAATTCAATGAATATGAAATACTAAAGAATGGAGGAAGAATTAGTCACGAAATAGCTCTAAAAATAGCAGAAGATGCTTATGATAAATTCAGAATCATTCAAGATCAAAATTTTGTAAGTGATTTTGAAGAAGAAATTAAAAAAATAAGTAAATCTATTAAGCCTAAAAAGAAGTAAGCAAGTCAAATCATTTATATTAAAAACACCAATCGCAGTACCTTTATGCTACTCCAATGAAACAAATTCTACTATTCTTTTTCACCATACTGCAACCCATTTTTCTGCTTGCACAGCAAAGCTATCCACAAAATTATTTCCGCTCACCTGTAGGTATTCCGATTGAACTGGCCGGAAATTTTGGCGAATTGCGTCCCAATCATTTTCATGCGGGTATCGACATTACAACCCACGGAAAAGAAGGTTTATCCATTTATGCGGCTGCTGATGGCTATGTATCGCGCATCAAAGTTGGTCCATTTGGTTATGGTCGCGTTTTATACATCACACATCCCAATGGCTTTGTAACGGTTTATGGACATTGTTCTTCCTTTGCTGGAAAAATTGCAACGTATGTCAAAACACAACAATATACGAGCGAAAATTTTGAAGGCGAATGGTTTCCAAAACCAGAAGAACTTCCGGTAACACAAAGTCAAGTGATTGCGCTTTCGGGCAATACAGGCGGCTCGTCTGGGCCACACCTTCATTTTGAAATCCGTGATGCGAAAACAGAAGAAGCATTAAATCCCTTGTTGTTTGGCATGCCTGTCAAAGACAATGTAAAACCTACTGTTGTAGCGCTTGCCGTTTATCCGTTGCGCAATAGTCAAGTGAATGGTAAAACAGATATTGTTCGTATTCCATTAAAATTAGAAAACGGTGTTTATGTTTTTGCCAATCCGAAAGATTCGTTGCGGGTGAGCGGGCGCGTGGGATTTGCCATTGATGCGTTCGACAAAGAAAATTTACCGACTGGAAAAAATGGGGTGTATGCCATTTCACTTTCGCACAACAACAAAACCATTTATCACCATCACCTCGAACGCATTCCGTTTGATAAAATGCGTTACATCAATTGTGTCATCGATTACAAAGCCAAAGAAACGACCAACAAATACTGGATGCGTAGTTGGAAATTTCCCAACAATGAATTACCCATATACGATACCATGGCTGGCGATGGTACGGTGATGTTTGTCGGCGATTCGATGCACCAGTTTCGTTACCGTGTGGCCGATGCCTATGGCAATGTTTCGGTAGTCAAATTCAAAGTGCATGGTGTTGTTTCTAAACCCATTTCGATCACGAGTGTTTACAAACCCTTTATTCAAATCATGCGTTGGGATACGACCAATGTATTTGAAGAAGTCAATTTATATCGTTTCGAGATGCCTTCCAAATCGGTTTATGACAATGGCGAATTTTCTACCGCTTCTGAAAAAGGCAGCAAGACTATGTTTTCGCCGATATTGCGGATTGGCGATCGCTACGAGCCGATGCACAAAGCTTCTGTTTTATGGATCAAGGCCAATGTTCCTCCCGAATGGCAATCCAAAGCATTGATCGTTGAAGTCAATCCCAAAGGTGGTTATTCGTCTGTGGGTGGCAAGTGGGAAGATGGTGGCGTAAAAACAGAGATCAAAGAATTTGGAAAGTATGCGGTGATGATTGATACCGTTGCGCCCATTTCGCGCCCAGCCAATTTCGATTTAAAAGGAAAAGTACAAACCAATTTTACCGCATTGAAATCGGTCCAGTTTACGGTTGGCGATAATCTTTCTGGCTTGGCTTCGTATCGTTGTACCATTGATGGAAAATGGGTTTTGTTGGAATACGAACCAAAAAAACGCTTGCTTTGGTACACGTTTGACGAGCGCGTGGCGAAAGGAAAACATGCGTTGCTGCTTGAATTGACGGATAAATGCGGCAATACAACAAGTTATACCAAAGATTTTGTGCGGTAAACTAACCCTTGCAAAAATGATGATGAAACAAAAAGCATTTTACCTCGCATGTGTTGTTCTTAGTTTATTGGGACAAAATGCGTTTGGGCAAATCGCTAGCAGTATGCATGCTTTTCTGCACATTAACGAAGAGCAAAAATACCCTTACGAAGAATTTACAAAAATTGCCCAAAAGCATTATCAATGGACAATTAATGGGCAAGTCCTAAAATACAAGAACGGCGTTTACACCATAAATGTAAATCCTGCTAGTCAATTTGATACAATCGTATTTCAACGAACATTTCAACGAACAGGCAAAATTACAACGGATCGTAAACGCATTTTTGACACAACTAGGATAACAATGCTTTGCAAATTTCGAGCGAATCACAATTACAAATTAGGACAAATATTCCCGGGCGATTTTGAAATCTATTCATTGGACACATTCGAGACTAAAAAAAATATCTCTGTTAAATTGATCCATAAAAATAACAGCGACACTTTGTACCTGCAAACATGGTATCCAGAGCAAATCGTGTTTTCTGACACGAGCATCAATTTATCGGCAGCGAACGAAAAAATGGAACAAAGTTTTGCTCAACATATCGTATTGAACAGAAACAAAACGATATTATTCTGTGACGGCACTCCTATTCAAAAAAATGCTGCGTTTGATTTGTATTTCAATTTCATGCATGCAGAAAATCTGGAGATTGTCTATGATTTTGAAACCGCTAAATACGTCGTCAAAATACTAAACTAAGTTTTTGGCAAAGTATCTGTACTATTTTCAGTAAAAATTTAAGTGAATCAATATTTAATAATTTTCGCAGTTGTTGCGCCTACATGCAGCACAAACATACCTGAAGGTAAGCCTTGCAAATTTAGTGTAGTTGACTCGTTTTGGAAAACGCCTTGCATGACTACATTTCCGAGCAAATCAAACAACGCGTATTCTTTACCCACAATACTGTTTGAGGCTTTAATGGTAACCATTCCTGTTGCAGGATTTGGAAAAACAGACAACTCAACGGTTTGTGCCGATTCTTGTATTCCAACGGTTGCTACATTGACCAATTTCCACGCATCGTTTGTATTGATTCCCGCCATGACCCAAAGTGCCGAATCATAAATTGTAGTTGAATGTGCATGCCTTATCGGGAAAGGCGTATTGCGCAACTCCCGCCACGAAACACCATCTGGCGAGTACCACACATCATTCGCATCTGTTTGATTGACAATGCCAGCCATAACCCACATGTTGTGATCATACCAAGCAACAGTGTGCCAGTAGCGCGATCCCCAAGGCGCAGCTTCATTCACTTGTGTCCAGTTGATGCCATCAGGCGTTTTCCAAACATCGTTGAAACAACGGCGATCATTCAAGCGGCCACCGCCTAACATCCAAAGTTCACCGCTATCATCGATACACGAATTGATGATCATACCGCGCGGTTTCCAAGGTGCAGGAGGCAATTGTGTCCACGAAATACCATCGGGACTTTGCCATACTTCATTCATATTTTGAGGCACATAATTGGGAAATTCTTGTCCGCCGAAAAGCATCAAATTTCCGTTTAGCACTGCATAATTGGGTACGGTACGTCGGTCATAACCCAGAATGGTATCCTCGGTTTGAATCCAGTTCAACCCATCGGCACTTTTCCACACATCGCGCAATGCTCCTGATTGTACGTCGCCACCAATGACCCACATTTCGTTGTTGTGAACCAACCAAGCCGCGCAATGTCGTCCGTACCAAGGCGCTTGCAGTTCAAATGTCCAGTTGATACCATCGGTAGAACTCCAAATTTCGTTGTGCGTATAATTTGTAGCTTGATGAAAGGGAGGATCCCAGCCACCGAGCAACCACATTTTTCCGTTTAAGACCAATAAGCCAGAACCATCGCGCGGAGAGAAAGGTAAACTTGGAGAAACATTTTGCCATTCGTATTCACTCACAATAAATGCGCCTGACGATGCGGTTAAACTCGTATCAAAAAAATCTGAAACGCGAACCTCTATGCTTGTACCATAGGGATAATTGAGTGGGAAATAATGGTAATACACATAAGCTAAATTGCTATGGTTCGTCGCTTGCCAAGCGCCATTGTTTAAACGATATTCAACCACAATGGAATCGCTCACTTGGGCATCGTCGTATTCCCAATAAGCTAAGAGATTTGTTCCTTGTGCGTATGCATCCGTTGCTCTTGGTTCGACAAAAACAAATGGGCGGTGTTCAAAATAAAGTGCATCAATTTCGGCTTGCGTCAAGGCACGATTGTACAGGCGCAATTCGTCCATAACACCATCAAATTTATGCGGTGCGGCACTCACCGCAAGATCGACGGCATCGCCCAAGGTTCCGTTGTAATAGGTAATTAAAGAAGCGGTATAAAGTGCGTGGTTGTGATACACTTGCAAAGTATCGCCCACACGTTGAATGACCATGAGCGACCATTTACCTTTGATGAATGGTCCGCCAGAGCCTTCACCAAACGCATTTTGTGCCCAACCCGAACCATTCCAGTAAATATAGGTTTGATACCAAACTTCGAGAATGGTTTGCAAACTAGAATGGTTGTTCAACTGAATTTCAAAATTACTTGTTGTATCAAGTGGATTTTGTTTGGAAGAAAACAAATTCATCTTTTCGGGCGAACTGGTTTTATACCAAAAAGCAATCGAAAAGTCGCCTTGAATGGGTGAAAATTCGGGAACAGGAAGTATAAGCGAATCGCTTGTTCCGTTGAATTGTAAGGCTTGTAAGGGATTTCCAAAACGATCGTTTACAAATGTTCCCGATCCAGATACTATGTGGTGCGCATGGCCAGATGAATCGGCCAAATTATTGTCAAACGCATAATAGGCTTTTAGACTATCAAGTGGCACTTGCGCGTTACAGATGGATGCTGTAACAAGACAAATAAACAGAACTGCTTTTTTCATGCTTCGGAAATTTACACTTACATTATGATTTAATAGCCCAACGCATTTTTGTAGAGCGGGCGCGCGGGTTGGCAAAACATTCTTCTGCCGATGGGCGAATGGGATCGGCAGCAACTTCGCTGTAAATCCCTTCGCGAAAAAAACGTTGAAATGATTTTTTTACGCGTCGGTCTTCGCCCGAATGAAAAGAAAGAATCGCTACACGTCCGCCGGAAGCCAATGCGTCTGGAAGTTTTTCGAGAAATTTATCCAAGACTTCAAACTCATTGTTTACGGCAATGCGCAAGGCTTGAAAACAACGTTGACACGATTTTTTAATTTCTTCTTTGCGTTCGTTTGCCGGAAGAAAAACTAAAGCTTCGGCAATAACCGTTTGCAAATGCGTCGTTGTTTCGATGGGTTGTTTTTTCCCAATTTTTACAGCAATCGCATGTGAAATTTGTTCGGCATATACTTCGTCCGAATTTTCAATCAATAAATCTTCTAGTTCGTAGCGCGAAATGGTTTTTAAAAATGCGGCTGCCGATTTTCCGCTTTTCGGATTGAGGCGCAAATCCAAAGGCCCATCCACTTTAAACGAAAAGCCACGTTCTGGATTATCAATTTGCATAGACGAAACGCCTAAATCGGCCAATACAAAATTCAGTGGGCCAGATTCCAGTACCACTTGATCGATGCTTGAAAAATTCAATTTTCGAATGGTCAACACATCGCTACCCAATCCGGCTTTTTCTAAACGTTCTTGTGTGCGCGGCAATTCGATTGGATCGACATCGATGGCAAATAGATGTCCGTTGGGAAGAATGCCTTTGAGCATTTCTTGCGTATGGCCGCCATAACCAAGTGTAGCGTCTAAACCAATTTGTCCGGGTTGGAGTTGAAGAAATTCTAAAATCTCATTGACACAAATAGAACGGTGCATGCCCGCAGGAGTACGGCCTTGCTGCATCACTTTGTTCACATCATCCGCATATTTTTCGGGATTGAGTTCTTTGTACTTTTCTTTAAACGCTTTCGGGTGTGTACCTTTGTAGCGCACACGACGCGGCTTCTTTGATTCCTGCTCGTCCATCTGGTAAAGCTACGGATTTATGATTTTATAGCCATGTATCAACGTATTCATTTCTTTGCCTAAGAGCCTGTTTAAATTTCTGCAAACAAGGTTTACCTTTGCTTCTGATAATTGGAATGGAATGAATTAAACCATTTGCCCTTTCATTCGTCATATACTCCGCATGAAACATATCTTCCACACACTATCCGCTGTTTGCCTCTTCTCCACCCTGCTTTCGGCACAGAACCAAAATATCTCGAACGGTCAGTTTTTTGATGGCGAACCGTTTATTGCTGTTAATCCGGCAAATGACCAAAATGTAGTCATTGCGTGGATGGGTTTTGTGTTTAACAATGGAACAGCATTGACTATTCGTGCAAAATCGAGCTTTGATGGTGGTCGCTCGTGGTCAACGGCAGTTAATCTTCCACACATTCGATCAACATTCAAATCGGCAGATGTGTCGATGTGTTTTGCACAAAACGGTACACTATTTTTAAGTTATATCGATTACCGCGAAAGCCCTGATTCTGGCGGTGTGTATGTATGCAAATCGTTGGATGGTGGTTTGTCTTGGACAGCGCCCGTTCAAGCCATTGATGTGTATGCTGATGGTGGCGAGCATCCGATTGATCGTCCGTGGATAACCGTTAATCCTGCTGGAACACAGGTGTATGTTTCCTCAATGCCACCTTCTTGGATTGCAGCACCCAATCGTCCTTACCTCGTTTCATCAACCAATGGGGGTGCTAGTTTTCAACCATGGCGGTATGTCGATTCTACAAATTTTCTTGTGGGAAGTATTATTCCACAGCCCATGCCTTTCCCAACAATTGCTGGACAAAATACGTTACATGTGGTTTATCCAAGTTATGTTGTGGCACAAAATATTTACCCGCAATTTATTTTAGCTACCTCAACCAATGCTGCTGCTGGATTTCAATACCGTTCAATTTTTGCGGGATTGAATAGCAACACCAATGATACAGCAAAAATTTCCTATCGCATCATCGCTGATCCCTCCGATTCGCTTCACTTGGCTTTTATTTATGGTAATGCCAATTCAGGCGATGTAGATATTTTTATGCGTGAAACATACAACGGTGGTGCAAGTTGGAGCAATGCGATCCGCATCAACGATGATGCTGCTAATAACGGCAAAATGCAAGATATGATTTGGGCCGATTTCGATAGCGATGGCGATTTGGCTATTTCGTGGCGCGATCGGCGTAATGCTGCGGGTATTGGTTATGCACAAGCTTCTGAGTTTTATTATGCGTATCGTCATCACGATTCAATCAACTTTCAACCCAATCGGGTATTGACGGATTCGCTTGTTTCGTACAACACGATCCTTTCGCAAAGTGGGAATGATTTTATGTCGATGGCGATTCAAAACGATACGATATACGCTACATGGTCTGATACGCGCGATGGTTCGCTAGATGTTTGGTTTGTACGTGCGTATGCGCCTACAGGTACAATTCTAAGCACTTCGCTTGTTAGTTCGAGCAATGCGTTGATTCAGATTTTCCCCAATCCGGCTAGCGATGCGTTGGTGGTCAACTTGCCAAATCAACAACAGATCCAACAGATTCGTTTGCTGACCATATCTGGCCAAGTTGTTTTTGAATCGCGTTACGCCACAAACGAAGCTGTGATCGATTTGAAAAATTTACCCGTTGGCATTTACGTTGTAGAAGTAACATCGGAAGGAAAACGGATGACGCAGAAATTTATCCGAAATTAAAATCAACACGAATCAATTGAACGAAGGGTTTTCTGGAAAGTTGACCATCATTTCATATTCTTTGCCAAGGCTTCGCACGGCGTTTTCCCAAATTTTATCGCTGTCGGGATTGAAGATGATTTGTTTTTTGGCCTGCGCCACATACCACGATTTCTCGGCAAGTTCGCGTTCGAGTTGTTTGTATTCCCATCCCGCATAACCCACAAAAAAACGCACTTGATCGTGCCCTGCCCGCTCACTCTCAATCAATTCACGGATGCGTTCAAAATCGCCGAGCCAAAACAAACCGTTACCAATGGGCAAACTATCTTCGACCAGATTGCCGAGTGTGTGGATGTAAAACAGTTGTTCGCGTTGAACAGGTCCACCAAAAAAGAGTTGTGTATCGGTAATTGAAAAATCGGGAATGGCTTCGTGCAGTTTGAGGTCGATGGGTTTGTTGAGCATAAAACCAATTGATCCTTGTTCGTTGTGTTCGGCCAATAAAATGACGGCGCGTTTGAAATGCTCTTCGCCCATAAATGGTTCGGCAATGAGCAAACGACCTTGTTTTGGGTTTAAACGATTATCGGCAGGAAACATATCGGTTCAATATTACCAAATACAGTTTGTCTGGCGAAATGAAATTGCTTGTTTCACTTGTTAATTAACAAAATAATCACAAACCAATAATAGATTAGAAAGCGCCGTTCGCTTTATCTTTGTTATCATAAGGAAAAAATTATGGAAGATTTACGTGCCTACATCAATCAGCTTCGCCACGATTTTTCAATGCAGCATTTAGATGAGGCGATGACCAATCCCAATCCCATGCTTCAGTTTGAAACCTGGTTTCGCGAAGCGGTAGATGCCAAAGTAAACGAGCCGAATGCCATGACGGTATCAACGGTAG
>JAAFIA010000042.1 GCA_013298545.1 Bacteroidota bacterium
TCTGGTGCAAAAAACGTAGAAGTACTCAATACCGTTCCTGAAGAACTCAATCGCGCTAGAAACACACCGTTTCCGGCATTTTGCGTAAATGAGCCAACCGCTAAAACATCACCTCCGGGCAGTCCAGCAACTTGTGTATTATTAACACGTGCTTGTATGCTATTCGAACTAAGCAGTTGATATTGACGACTAAAAAAAGTAGCATTCGGAGAAAAGCCGTCTTCTCCTATTCTGATTAAAATTAATTCACCAGCTCCTGTGGTCTGATTTCCAGCAAGCAGATATCCTGTGCTTACTTTGGCCAAATCAGTTGCTTGATCTCGCGTGGTATTCCCATACTCGAAAACAAATTGTTGGGCATTCAAACCCAAGGATAATAGCATGACAGCTATTGCGGTTTTTACCTTTTTCATGTTTTTTTAGTTTTAAGTTCATCTTCTCGAAACAACACGTTTCGAAACACTTTAGTTTAGGGGTGTTCTTTTCCCAACGGTTAGTAGCTACCATAACCGAAAACAAAAAGAATACTATTGGGGATGAAATCAACATACGAAATGCTCAATAAAAATTTCGCGCATTTCGATACTAGGGATGTGGCACTCTACTTTGTCCGGAAACATCAAAGCATTGGGTATTTGCTTTAAAATATTCAAGCACAAAGCAATCTTTATATGTGGCCTCGTTTAATCGATGGCCTTAGCTAACTATTTATTTGAGTAATTAAACTCATATTTCTACTTTGTTTTGCCTAAAAACGAAGCAAATATATTTTTATTATAGAATATTAACAACTAATTATTTATTTTGTTTTACTGGTTTATCTATAATATTACCTTAAGTGCAACTTATTAACAAAAAAAGCACCGCCTGAAAAATCAAGCGGTGCTTTTTTAAAACCTTATTTTTTTCTACTTCTCTTTCTTTTCTTTTCCCAACAACATCTTCAGCATATTCACTTCATAAGTAGTGAGGTGGCGCCAGCGGCCGCGTGGGAGGTCCTTTTTGGTAAGACCGGCATACGAAACACGATCCAAACGTTCTACTTCATAACCCAGCGATTCGAAAATACGGCGTACAATGCGGTTGCGGCCCGAGTGAATGATAACACCCACTTCGCGACGATCATCGCCATCGCCTACATAACTCAATTCGTCTGGCTTAATTGGGCCGTCTTCGAGTTCAATACCATTGGCAATTTTCTCGAAATCGTCTTTATGCAACGGACGATCTAAAGACACTTGATAAATTTTGCGAATGCCGTAGCGCGGGTGCATGAGGCGTTCTGCAATTTCACCATCGTTGGTAAGCAAGAGCAATCCGGTTGTGTTGCGATCTAAACGACCAACAGGATACAGGCGTTCTTCTACTGCGCCATCAACCAAATCAAGTACGGTGCGGCGGCCTTCTTCGTCGTCGGTCGTGGTGATAAAATCTTTGGGTTTGTTGAGCAGGATGTATGCTTTGCGTTCGCTGCGGAGTAATTGATCGCCGTAATGAACAACATCGCCGGGCATCACTTTCGTACCAAGTTCGGAAACAATTTTTCCATTGATTTTGATGACGCCAGCGGTAATCAAATCATCCGCTTCGCGGCGTGAACACAATCCGGTGTTGGAAATAAAACGATTCAAGCGAATTTCACCTTTCGGTTGTGCATCTGCTTTTTTGCGAATGGTGCGTTTACGTGTTTTCTTTTCTACAAAATCGCTGGCCGATGTATTTTCAAATGTTTCCCATTCTTCATCTTCGCCCTTCACACGTTTCTCAATAGCCGATTTGCGTGTTTCTAAGCGGCCTGCTTTGCGTTTATCGGTTTCTGATTTACGTTCTGCAAATGTTTTTTTGGCTGGCGTAAAATCGTCTTCAAATATCTTTTCTTTCTTAACATATCCGGTGCTGTCGTCGCCATACGATTTTTTCTCGCCATACGATTTGCGTTCGCCGTAGCCGCCTTCTTTTTTATCGCCGTAGCTTTTCTTCTCGCCGTAAGATTTGCGTTCGCCGTAACCGCCTTCGCGTTTTTCATAAGGCTTTTTGTCGCCGTACGATTTTTTCTCACCGTAGGTTTTGCGTTCGCCGTAGCCACCTTCTTTTTTATCGCCGTAGCTTTTCTTCTCGCCGTAAGATTTGCGTTCGCCGTAACCACCTTCGCGTTTTTCATAAGGCTTTTTGTCGCCATACGATTTTTTCTCACCATAGGTTTTGCGTTCGCCGTAGCCGCCTTCTTTTTTATCGCCGTAGCTTTTCTTTTCGCCATAAGACTTGCGCTCGCCGTAACCGCCTTCGCGTTTTTCATAAGGCTTTTTGTCGCCATACGATTTTTTCTCACCGTAGGTTTTGCGTTCGCCGTAGCCACCTTCTTTTTTCGCGTAAGGTTTACGATCGGAAGAATCGTCGTCGTTAAATTTTTTGCGAAAAGGTTTTCCGGTTCCTTTGTTACCAAACGATTTTCCACGATCCCCACCGGGTTTACGTGGACCGCGACCAGAACTTTTTCCTGGGAAGGCCATGAGCAGCAAGTTTTTTGTAAGCCGCAAAGGTAGCTGTTTTTCGGGCCTGATCTGCATATTGGGCATTTAAGCCGCCGAAAATCAAGCCAGTGGCGAAAAAGCGTCGGGAATGTGCTTGATTTGGGCCTGTCCATTGCGGTTGACGATGGCCACAACATCAAACCGAACTTCGTTGTCGAGGTTATGCTGCTCGAGGTAAAAATTAGCGGCGCGTATCAGGTTGCGTTGTTGTGCCTTGCTGACAAAGGTTTCTGGCTCACCAAATTCGTCCGTTCCTCGTGTTTTGACCTCAACGATGATGAGTTTTTCGTCTTTCATGGCCACCAAATCTATTTCGAGGTGCAAGACGCGCCAATTGCGGTGCAGAATCTGAAATCCTGCCCGTTGAAGGAAAGCTGCGGCCTGTTCTTCGCCTTGTGCGCCGGCCTTGTGCGAGTCTGCCATGGCGCGAAGATAAACGAAACTGATTTCTGCTCGTATATTGACAACAATCAACTGACCAAAAATGGCGCGGATTTTGTAATTTCGACTTGCACAAACCTACTATCATGTTGCGAAAATCGTTTGCTCTCCTTGTTGCTTTGTTTGGAATGCTTGTTCCACTCGCGGCACAAAATTTTGAAGGCGTTATTGAATTTAAAAAACAAAACGCCAACGGCATGTCGATGAAATACATCTACTACGTCAAAGGCGACCATGTGCGCATTGACGAAATTGGTGAACAATCGAAACAAGTGGAAGGGAGTTATATTTTGTCGTTTAAGACAAACAAAATGCTCGTGCTCAATCACGGACGTAAATTATATACCGATCGTAAGCCCGAAGGCTCGCCCTCCGCACCAGCCAACGCTACCGTAAAACAAACCAAAAAAACACAAACGCTCCACAATTATTCCTGTGCCGAATATGTCGTGCGAAACAATGCCGATAGTACCGAAATCTGCTACTGGATTGCTCCCGGAAAATTTAGCTTCTTCCTGCCCATGCTTAAAATGCTTAACCGACAAGAAGCTTTTTCGTCCTATTATTTTGCTTTAAATGTGAAAGATGGCTCATTCCCTTTTCTGGCCATCCAAAAAGATTTAAACGGCAAAGAAATTGCGCGGCTCGAAGTAACACGCATCGAAAAGAAAACAATTGCCGATGCGTTGTTTGAAATTCCAAAAGATTATACCGAATACAAATAGCTATTGTCCATAAAAAACGCGCATCAAAATTTAAATGCGCGTTTTTTTAGCTTTTACATCAAACTTGTTGCGGCAACTCCAGCTGAACGTTTGTTGCTTTAATTTTGGCCCAACCACCACGCACATTGATGAGGTTGGTATATCCTTTTGCCTGCAAGATCGAAATGGCAATCATCGAGCGGTAACCTCCGGCGCAATGCACATAAAACGGTTGTGTGTTTGAAATGGCTTCCAGATTTTTGCTGTCGCCAAATTTCGAGAGGCAGAACATTTCTGAGCCTTGCACGTGTCCGCCTTCGTATTCGCCTGGACGACGCACATCCAACACGGCACGTGCATCAGGATTTTCATTCATCGCATCGGCAAATTGTTGCGCGTCGATCGATTGTACTTGAGCAAGTGGATTGCCAGCGGCTTTCCATGCGTCAATGCCGCCGTTCAAAAATCCAGAGACGTGTTCGTAGCCCACGCGCGCCAAACGCGCAATGGCTTCGCGCTCCTGCCCTTCAGCAGCCACAAGAATCAATTTTTGTTTAATGTCGATGAGTGTGCCTACCCATACCGCAAATGTTCCTTCAAGACCAATGTTGATTGAACCCGGAATATAGCCTTGCTCAAACGCATCTGGAGTACGCACATCGAGAATCATTGCACCTTGCGCGAGTTGTGCTTTTACTTCATCAACCGAAAGCGCATGCAGATTTTGTTCCATTACGGCATCAATTGCCGTGTAGCCTTGTTTGTTGATCATCGCATCGGCAAAAAAGTATTGTGGTGGCGCAGAAAGTCCATCCGTAACCGCCGCAATAAAATCTTCGCGGTTGTTGATGCGCATGGCATAATTGGTTTCTTTTTGTTGACCAATGGTTGACCATGTTTCTTTACCTATATTTTTTCCACAAGCAGAACCAGGGCCGTGTGCCGGATAAACAAGCACTTCGTCTGGAAGCACTTTGATTTTATCTTGCAAGGAATCAAAAAGCATGGACGCTAATTCCTCTTTCGACATTTTTCCATCCAGCAAATCGGGGCGGCCAACATCACCTACAAAAAGTGTATCGCCAGTGAAAATCGCATGCGGTTTTTTGTTCTCGTCTAAAAGCAAAAACGATGACGATTCGGGCGTATGACCGGGCGTATGCAAAACACGCATGGTGATTTTTCCGATCTGGAATTCTTCCTTGTCTTTTGCTTGATAAACTTCGTATGCTGTGTTGGCTAGTGGTCCATAAACAATCGTTGCACCAGTTGCCTTGGCAAGATCGATGTGCCCAGAAACAAAATCGGCATGGAAATGCGTTTCGAAAACGTATTTAATTTTTACGTTGCGCTGTTTTGCTTTTTCGAGATACGGTTCTGTTTCGCGAATCGGATCAATAACAATTGCTTCGCCTTCCGATTCAATCCAATAAGCGGCCTCAGCTAGGCAATTGGTATAGAGTTGCTCGATATACATGTGATGTTGGTTTTGGAGATTTATGTTCGTAATACGATTTAATTAAAATGAAAATGCCAAGAACAAGCACAAACCAACCAAATGCAGGTTTGAGTTTTGCCCCTGAAATGCGTCGCGAAAGCCACAAGCCGATCCCAATCCCAGAAACAGCAAAGGATGTAAAAAGGATCAAAAAATTCCAGTCGGGATGAATGCCCTGAACCAGATCGGCAGAAAACCCAATCGTAGAGTTGATAAAAATTAGTGCTAACGAAGTACCAATGGCTTTTTTCATGGGCAAATTGGCCAAGACGACCAATGCGGGAATGATTAGAAATCCGCCCCCCGCGCCCAGCAAACCCGCAATGCCCCCCACAACCATCCCGCCAATCAAAATCAAAACATACCGGTAACGTTTCGCTTCGCGGTATTCCTCCTGACGAATTACTTTAAATGGCCGAATCATGGTGAGGGAAGAAATCAGCATCAAGAGTGCAAACAAAATCAGAATAAATAAATCTTTGTCGAGGGTTAAACTTCCTATACCAAGCTGTGCCGGAATGCGTGGAACCAATTGCGTACGCACCAACCAAATAAAAATAATCGACGGTACACCAAACACCACAACAGAACGCCAACAAATTAATTGGTTGCGTACATAATCGGTAACCGCAACCAAGGCCGCAACACCAACAATAAAAAGTGAATAGGTTGTCGCCTCTCCCGAAGAATAATGCATGAGGTAAACCAACACAGGAAGTGTCAACATCGAGCCACCACCACCGATGAGACCAAGCAAAACGCCCATAAAAATTGCCGCCGGATAGGCCAAGTATTCCATCATGACAGCGGTCGTTTACATTGATCGAGGCAATCGAAAATTTGTGTTAAGCAAGGATAACGCAACATGTATAAACTATTGCGCCCATCGCGGGTAACATTGAGAATTCCTTTGTTTTTAAGAATACCGAGGTGATGCGAAGCCAATGCCTGCTCCATATCGAGCGACTCGTGAATGGTTGTTACCGAAAGTGGCCCATCTTGTCCTAACAAGGCAAGAATGGCCAACCGCTGCGGATGCGCCAACGCTTTAAGCATTTCGGCCTGAACGGCCAAGCGTTTAAGTTGTGGTTTTGTCAAATTCGACATATTAACATATCGAGATATTTCGATACAAAAGTAATGAAAAAACGACTTGGTAATACATGCTCTTTTTTAGATGTCAGAAATAGCACTTATGAGGCACTATGCGCATTGTTTATGTATGCACGTTGCCACTATACACGCACACCAATCACGAGCATATCATCTACCTGCTCCAGCATACCCCGCCAGTTTTCGATGGTTTGGTCGAGGAGTTTTCCCTGTTCGGGCAAATCGTTGTGTTGTAAGCCAAGCAATACGGCTTTGAGTTGTGCCGCTTTGAATTTCTTGCCTTGCGGCCCACCAAACTGATCGGTGTAACCGTCGGAGAATACATAGAACGTATCGCCCGTTTGCAGTTGAATGATTTGATTTTGGTATTTACCCGTTGCGTTTTCTTTGATGGAACCGATCGCAATTTTATCGCCTTTCAGTTCTTGAAACTGTTTTCCACGGAAGAAATAAAGGGAATTGAATGCGCCCGAAAACTCCAATTCAAGCGTTTGCAAATCGAGCGCCGCAAAGGCAATGTCAACACCATCGAGAATACGGAACTCATCAACCGAATGGCGCATTTTCTCCGTCATCAATTGATTCAGGCGATCTAAAATTTGTGCCGGACTTGCACTTTCGTGGCCATCGATCGCCTGTAAAATCATGTCGTTGGTAATGATGCTCATAAACGCACCCGGAACGCCGTGGCCTGTACAATCGACCGCAGCAATTAAGGCGCGTTTTTTTCCATTGGCATTTACCTGGCGGAAGAAATAGAAATCGCCACTAACAATGTCTTTCGGCTTGTAGAGAATAAACGAATCGGGCAAACAGGTTTTCAATTCGCGTCCGGGCAAGAGCATGGTATCTTGCAAACGTTTGGCATACCGAATACTGTCGGTAATTTCTTTGTGTTTTTGCGCCAGCTCTTCGTTTTTAATAGCCAATTCGAGTGTGCGTTGTTCTACTTTTTCTTCCAATATTTTTTTCTGTTTCTGCAATTTGCGCGTGCGTAATTTATCGAAACCATAGATGCAGAAGATCACGAGCAAGGTCATGACGATGTAGAAAAATGCGGTCTGCCAGAAAGGAGGTTTGACAAAAAATTTATATTCCACGGGTTTCGTATTCCACACCCCATCGTTATTGGAAGCCTGAACTTGAAAAACATATTCGCCTGGCGGAAGGTTGGAGTAAACCGCCTCATTGATGGTTGTAGGAACAGGCGACCAATCTTTGTCGAACCCTTCTAATTTGTACCGATAACGTACTTTTTGTGGAGCAGAAAGGCTTACACCAACAAATTGAAAGGTGAGGTGATTTTGATCGTACGTAAATCGTGCGTCTTCGGGGAATGCCGCGTTACGCATAAAAATCTTTAGCCCATTAACTTGTGTAAGCGGCTCGGTGGTGTTTTTTGTATTCTCGCGCGCATCAAATTTTACAGCGCCCATGATGGTTCCAAACCAAAGATTGCCATCGCGATCGAGCGCAACGGCATTGGGATTGACTTCAACACCGAGAAATCCTTCGCTGCGGCCATAGTGCGAAAAACTACTGTCTTGGCGGTTGTAGCGATCAAGTCCGCGGCTGTTCCCAACCCAAACATTATTCTCGTTGTCGGTAATGATGGCATAAGGCGTTTCGGTTGAAAGGCCATTTTCCATGGTAAAGTTTTTAAACTTTCTACCATCGAATAAATAAAGACCGCCGCCATACGCACCAAACCACATGTTATGGTCTTTGTCTTCGTTGATGCTGAGAATAAAGCGGTGAATAATTCCGCTCGATTCGTCGTAGCGCGTAAAACTTTTTCCATCGTACACCGAAAGGTAACCACCAAGTGCCCCAAACCAAAGTCGGCCTTGGCTATCGCGAAAAATGCGATAGACGTTGTTTCCCCCCAAACCATCTTCGGTAGAATAGTTGCGGAATGTTTTGGTCGCGGGATCAAATTTCGATGCGCCTTCTTTTGTTCCAAACCAGATATTTCCTTTCGGATCGGCATTGATGGCGTAAACCGTATTTCCGGCTAACCCATCCGTTGTTGTATAGGTTTCAAATTGCGATGCGCCACGACTGAGTTTGCTAACGCCTCCAAAACCTGTTCCGGCCCAGATCGTTCCTTGCTCGTCTTCAAAAAGTGAGAGAATTACATTGCTTCCCAATCCATTTGCCGTGGTGTAATTGGTTGTGGTAAACCGTTGCTCATTATTGCCCGACATTTTATAAAAACTCAACTTCGTTAATCCATTGTTTGTGCCGAGCCAGATATTTCCTGCGCGATCGGTACATGTTGCCCAGACAATATCGTTCAGCAAACCATCTTGCCGATCAAACAGTTGGAATCGTTCACCACGGTATTGATTTAAACCAACGTCAGTTCCAATCCAGATATTTCCTTCGCGGTCTTCGAGCAAGGCGCGCACATTGAAATAATTCAAGCCTTGGCGCGTATTGTATGTTTTAAAAATAGCTTGGTCGATTGCGGTGTTTCTGTTTCCACTTTTGGCGGGCATAATTTTGGTTACACCGCCGCCCACAGTCCCAACCCACACAAAGCCACGCTTATCTGCACACAACGACTCAATAAAATTTCCGGCCAATCCTTGTGTTGTAGAAACAACTTTGTGTGTTGGCAATAAAACGGGAGCATTGCGCGCTGCAAAACCCGTTGGCAATTGCAAAACAATCACGCCAACATCAGCTGTACCCGCCCAGATTTCATTGCCGTCGTTTGCTTGTGTAAAACAGGTAATGGTGTTGCTTGGAAATCCGCGGGCCGCATTTAAATCCGTAAACGAAGCGGGCGAACTGACATCGAGGTGCGTATCAAAAATGGTAATGCCATTGTCCGTTGCAATCCACATGTTACCATATTTATCCAGCGTAAGATCATACACATTGGAGCTAGCAATGCCGTCTTTCACATTGAGGGCAAACATTTTATTCTTACCCGGATCGTAGATAAAAATCCCAGAACCTTCGGTAGCAATCCAATAATAACCTTGTGGATCTTCCTGAATTGCGGTAACAGTTTTGAAACGTGTGTATTCTTCGAGGTTTAAACTTTCAAATTTATGTCGGTTTGCATTGTACCGCGATACGCCGCCCGCCCAATGCCCAAACCACAAATCGCCACGCTTATCTTTATACGAAACCGTAATCCAATCTTCTGCCAATCCGTTTTTGCGCGAAAAATTCTCAAACGTCCGTCCGTTGTATTTCGACAGGCCAGCGAGTGTTCCAATCCATAAGTTTCCTTCATTGTCCTGTTCAAGCGTTTGCACCTGCGATTGGACAAGCCCTTGCTCTACTCCATAATTGATGAAGCTCGTGGTTTGTGCCTGCACCAGTGAGGCGAGACAAACCAACAACAAGAGGAGAATTTTATTTTTTGTATTTCGCCAGTTCAGCATTGTATGTGGTTTCATCAATTTCAACATCGTCGCGGTAGTAGTAGGTACTTCCCCACCAATAGACTTCCATTTTATAGACAATTTTTTTTCCTCCGGGCCAACTGATGACCGTCGTTTTGGTATCTGAAAATGTTTCATCGAGGAACGTAATCACAATGTTTGGCGACGGTTCGTAATTGAGTGGGCCGCCATTGGTTGTGGCAACGGTTTTGAGTTTTCCGGCTTTATCTTTTCGTTCTTCGGTGGCCGCCGTTTCGACGAGGACTTTTACTTGTTGGTCTTTGGTTTGTTTATTGGTGGCGGTTTCTTGCGCTTTTGCTTTTTGTTGTTGATTAAGCGTATCGTTTTGCGCTTTTGTTTCGGCATCGCGGCGCATGGTTTCAACAACGGAATTGGATTCCGATGCTGATTTCATTTTATTGTATTTCTGCAAATTGGTCTGACGTTCGCTTTCGGCAACGAGTTTCAACAGGTTGTTTTCGTATTGCGATTTGACATTTTTATTTTGCTTCTCTTGTTCGAGGCGTTGTTGTTTTTCGCGTTCCAGCCTGATTTCGTCGCTTTCCATAGAAGGCTCGTCCGACTTCTCATTGGTCGGGTTCGTTGTTGGTTTGTTGCTGTTGCGTAGGCGTTCTTCTTCTTCGCGTTTTTTACGATCTTCTTCTTCACGCGCCAAGCGCTGGCGTTCTTGTTCTTCCAAGCGCGATTTTTCTTCGGCGTCGCGCTTTGCTTTTTCTTCGGCTTCTTTGATGGCTAATTGCTTGCGGCGTTCTTCTTCGGGATTTTTAAAAATTTCGTCGATGAAGCGATAAGACGGATCGTCGTGAAAGCCTTTGCTTCCATCAAAAACGACTTTGATAAATGGTTTGTTTGCGAAAAGTTCGGTTTTTACTTTGGGATCGCCAGCACTGAAGAATGGAATTTCAGCAACGTAATCGGGATAAAGACCTGCTTTTTCTTTGGGCACACGCAAGTCCATGAGCATGTGCATATCGACACATCCGGGTGCTGAAAAATTGATGCGATACTGGTGGCCGAGGTCGATGGTGAATTTAAATTTCCCGTTGCGTCCTGTTGTCAGGCTAATGATTTGTTTGCCATCCATGAGCACCACCACATTGGCACCAGCAAGCGGTTGAGCCGCTTTAGTGGCCGTTCCGAAAAAGCGCATATCGCCTTGCGCGCGCAAAGCTAGCCCGGCAAGAAGAAAAAGAGCAACCGCGATAAGGCGACTTGTCTGTTTTATGCTTGATTTCAGAAAAGGGTCAAAACGCATAATGGGTTTGGTGAACCTGATTTGCCGAAAGGTAGGAATTTGCGTTGAATTGAAACGCAATCTTTGGGGCAAACAAAAGCGTTTTAGGCTTTATGAATAATGTATTTTACAACGCCACGAATTTCAACATCCATCCCTACTTTAATCTCAATGGGTGGAAACTTTTTATTTTCCGGCATAAGGAATAATTTTTTCCCTTTTTGTACAATGCGTTTTACCGTCAACTCGCCATCAACAACAGCAATGACAATCCGACCATCCGATGGCAATTCCATGGCATCAACAACCAAGAGGTCGCCATCTGCAATGCCCGCATTTTTCATGGATTCGCCGCTTACACGAACGAGAAAGGTAGATTCTGGCCTACGGATAAAATATTCGTTCAGATCGATGCGTTGTTCTTCGCTCGATTCAGCTTGCGCAGGAAAACCCGCAGCAACGGAATCAGTATATAAAGAGAGTTCAAACCTGCGGTCGAAAGCGGGTTGAAAAATATCGAGCATGGGGTGATCGAAATCGGATCGTTTTATTTTCAGACGTTTTGCCATGTTGCTGGGGGCGCAATGATTCTGTTAAACAAATTTAGTTCAGGATAATCTTGGTCTTATAAAACCTGAAAATGGTTTATGAACAGGTTATGAAAAACGGGGCATGGCCTAGTACTGCCGTTTTATCGTTGCCGCTCGTTGGTATCGGTTCTCCTTTTCTTGTTTCAACTGCATATCAAACAAACGTTATTTAAGCCCGTATGGATTAGGCCTGTCTTAAATTTCTACCGACAAAAAAGCGGCACTTGTCTAAGAGCCTGTTTAAATTTCATCCTTTGAGTTTGTTATGCGCCTTTTTGCACCATACTTCGTTACGTTTTTTGACCGTAGGCGCGCCGCTATGGCCTTCAAAACGTGCCTCGTCTGGCACAAAAATGCATCATAACAATTCTCAAAAACAAATTTCAAACAGGCTCTAAGGCAAAAAATTTCCTGCTATCTTTCCGAAATTGTATTTTCGTTTATGGCCAAACAAGCTACTAAAAAAGGAACTGTTGCTTTTCGTCAACCTGAGCTATCGGGTAAAGGCTGGTTCTTTGTTCGCGATTTTCGCATGCAGGCTGCAATCATTGCGGTACTGACGATTGTGTTTAATTACAACACTATTTTCAATAAATACGCGCTCGACGATGATATTATCATGCGTCAGAACATGTATGTGCAAAAAGGATTTTCGGGCATTGGCGAAATCATGTCGAATGATGCGTATAAAAGTTTTTATGCCAGTATGGGCATCGAACAACAGCTTTCCGGCGGTCGTTATCGTCCTTTGTCTATTGTAACATTTGCCATCGAGCAACAAATTTTTGGCGAGTGCCTTGGCGGGGAGTTTACCGATGTTCGCGATTCGATTATGGCCATGAATCGTGTCAATTCCAAAGACGTGGCCACCTATCAGCGATTGGCCAACCGCCGCACGGAGTTAGAGGAACGCATCAAAGCGAGCAACCTTTCCATTGCCGGAATTCGACATGGATTTCAAGTGTTTTGGTACATTCTGGCCTTGTTGATTGTGTTTTACTTTTTGCATCATTTCATTTTCCGCGAAAACACAGATATTGCGTTTTTAACGGTGTTGCTTTTTCTCTTTCATCCAATTCATAGCGAAGTCATTGCCAACGTAAAAAGTCGTGACGAGATTTTTTCGCTTCTTTTTATTGGACTGACATTCATTTTCTTTTTCAAATATGATCTTGAGCGTAAACGCAATGATTTGATTCGCGGCTGTGTGTTTTTCTTTTTGGCGCTACTTTCAAAAGAATATGCCTTTGTGATGATTGTGTTGATTCCGGCAGGATTGATGCTTTTCCACAAGCGTAAATTCTCGGAGATTCGCGCGTCGCTGGGTGCGGCGGGTGCTGTTTTCCTCTTTTACTTTTTTATTCGTCTGAGCATTTTGGGATTGGCAACGGCGCCTGTTGACAAAAGCACACAAGATCCGCTCAATGATCCGTACATGTATGCAAAAGGATCGCAAGCATTCGCCTCAAAAGTTGATCGGCTCGATGATTACTTGCACCTTTTGGTTTTTCCGTATCGGCTTTCGGCAGATTATTCGTACCAACATTTTCCGTACAGCAAGATGTTTGATGCGGGATTCTCGCTTTCGCTAATTACCATGCTTGGGTTAGTGGCATTGCTCGTTTATTTCTGGCGAAAAAAGCACGCGATGGCATTTGCCTTGTTGATTTACCTTGGCTTTTTTGCCTTGGTGAGCAACATGCTCTTTGATATTGGTGCAACGATGGGCGAGCGTTTGATTTTCCATTCTTCGTTGGGCTTTGTGATGTTAGTGGCGTGGGGCTTGATTACGGGAATTGAGAAGCTCGAAAAATTTGGATCGGGCACGCGTTATCTGGCATTGGTTTTTGTTGTTGCGGTAGCTATTCCGTGTCTTTCTTATACCTGGGAGCGCAACGCAAACTGGTCAAGCGACTATACGTTATTTACGCGCGATGTGTTGACGAATCCAAACAGTGCGCTTTGCAATGGCAATGCGGGTGCGCAATACATGGATAAGGCGTTGACGTATCAAGGAAAAGATTCTGCCATGCTTCGACGCTATTCCGATTCGGCATTTACCTATCTGAGTCGTGCAACAAAACTCCATACGCGTTATGTCAATGGGTTTTTGAATTTGGGCCTTTGCGAATACCATCGCGGGCATTACGAAGAGGCTGCTCAGGCTTGGTACAATGGTGCAACGTATTTCCGCAATCATCCCTTGCTTGGAAATTATGCGTCGTATTTTTCGACACGCATGCAAGCTGCTGCGGAGAAAAAAGATTATAAAACAGCGCAATACTGGGCGCGGTTAGCGGCACTCACCAATCCGTATAAAATTCAAGGTTGGATTGATTACGGTGGAGCGAGTTATATGGCGCGCGATTTTGGTGTGGCGAAAATGGCTTTCAACGAAGCATTCCGACGCAAACCGCGTGTTTTTGAAACCAACGAGGCGGTTGCTGCATGGCGACAAGATTCTGCCAATGCGCAACAAGGATTTAACGTGATGTATTATTGCGATAGTACGCAACGCATGTACAACAAGGATTCGAGCAATTTGCAATACATGTTGAACATGGCGAATACATTTGCCGGAAATCCGGAGTTCTTCCCCGAATCGAAACGGATTTTGACTAAAATTTTAGCTTCGGACCCAGCCAACGAACGGACAAAACGCATGTTGGATTCGGTCATGACCTTGGAGAAAAAAATTGTTTTGCCGCCGTCGAAATAACAGGTTCACATTCATTTGTTAATAAAAGACATTGGTTTTTGTAACCTAGTGGTTGGTGTATGCGTTAACTTTGCATCCATTACAACTGATCTTTATGAGTACCCGCGAAGACATTCTTAAAAAATATTTTGCCAAAGCAACCATTGGCGGAACAACAAGCATCAATGACCTGCGCGATCGCGAGTTTAGTGGCGATTCATTAACACAGGAAGAATATCTGGCACTACATAATTTCGATCGCTTTCGCATCGAAGAATTGAATGCACAAACAAACGATCTGGCTTTTCATGAGCGGTATCGTCAACTTCAAGTCATGGCTAATCTTGCCGATTGGCGCGATTTCCTCTCCCTCTAATCATTCGCTTTTCTTTTAAAAAATCCGTTTACGTTTGTATTCGGATTTTTTTTGTCCCTTTTAAAATTTCTGCCATGCGCTACTTTATCATTTTGTCCTTGCTCTTTTGTTTTACCCAAGCAACAAAAGCACAAACCACACACCAGTCGCTAGATACCATCACGGTTCCGAAGCAGGTCGAAAATGTATATAATCGACCACTCTACCACGATTCGGCGGTGAGTAGTTTTGTTATTGTGATTTATAAGGAAGTCAAAAAACATAAACACGAGCACCATGCCGAACATGTTTATGTGATTTCGGGCGAAGCGGATATGCTTTTGGGCGATAGCACCATTCACATTCGTGCGGGCGACATCATCTTCATTCCTACAAACACAGCTCATGCCGTTCGCGTTACCTCAAAAGAACCCTTGAAAGTATTGTCGATTCAAGCGCCGTATTTCGATGGGAAAGATCGGGTTATGCTCGATAAGTAATTGCAATCAGGAGGCGATTACTTTTTTCAGCCCTTGTGCCATCATCAAAAAACTAACAACAATGAGCAAGTGGGAAATGTCGTTGTAGTTGCACCAAATTGGGTGGATGGAAATTTTAAACGTATGAACTGCAGCCGTAATGGTTGACATAAAAATTCCCCATCCGATTAATCCTGTTCCGGCATGACGGCGAAAGCCAAGAATAATATTCCAAAACATAATGGGAAGCAAGCCGAGTGCGATGTGGACTTTTACAACATTGTAATTTTTCCAGTAGATCATGGCCACAATAAACAAGAGAACTTGCAATGCGGGAAAGAGGTGCAGAAAGCGGTGTCGTTTATGAATGTAGCGAAATGCTTCTGCGCGTTGGGCGTATGTAATTCCTAATCCTTGGACAATGACCATAGCCATCCAAACACCGAGGTGTGCCGATTCTGATGTGTAATAGGAAAATCCATGAACAACGACACCGATGAGTGAGGAGACGGCGAGGAATAAAAAAAAGCTGGCCCAATTGCGTGCATAGAAATCGGATTTGTCGGAAGTTCTGATTTTTTTCCAGCCATAAATTCCGGCGGCAAACATCATGACATTGGTCAATGCCGTAACCGGATCACGTAGGATGATTCCATTCCAGTCTAATTCGACAACATATTTGATCATGGTGTAACCTGCGCAATTGGTGCGCAAAGATAGTTTTTTCTTTGTGCTTGCAGTTTTATGTTCTAGAGGGATTCGGTTTGGAAACACAGACGAATTGGAGATTCCAAGTTCCAAGTTCCAAGTTCCAAGTTCCAAGTTCCAGAGGGATTCGGTTTGGAGACACAGACGAATTGGAAATTTCAAGTTCCAAGTTCCAGAGGGATTCGGTTTGGAGACTTATGACGATTTAAAGTTTCAAGTTCCAAAGTGCAACGGTTTCTGAAATTTGGGGCTTCGGTGAGAGCAATGTATTATCTGAGTTTGTACTTTAAAAATTTGGAATCTGGAAATTGGAAATTGGAAGTTCCAAGTTCCAGAGGGATTCGGTTTGGAGATTTATGACGATTTAAAGTTTCAAGTTCCAAAGTGCAAAGGTTTCTGAAATTTGGGGCTTCGGCGAGAGCAGTGTATTTTCTGAGTTTGTACTTTAAAAATTTGGAAATTGGAACTTGGAATTTGGAACTTGGAACTTGGAAATTTCAAGTTCCAGAGGGTTGTGGTTTTTTATGTGCTAATGTCGAAGCATGGGCACCAAAGCGGTGGCTGTTTTTTTAAAGTGTCGGACTGACGAAGGAAAGAGCCGTATCTTTGCCGCGATGAAGAAAAAACATTCCCAAGAAGCTCCGATCATATCGGAAGGGCGAATGAGCAAGGAAGCCTTGTTCGAAATTTTTGCAGATGGCAAACCTGCCGATGTTGGTTTGATGCGTGTGATGAAGAAATATCGGTTGCGTGATGAGAAGATTCGCGGACGTGTAGCAGAATGTGTTTATGGTGTTATTCGTTATTTGCGTCCGCTGATGGCGGCTACGGGATGTTCTGATCCGGCTGACGAAAATCAACTTGCTATTTTGGTTCATGCGTGGAAAGTTTTTGCGTTTCGTCACAGCAGCACGAAAATAAAAACGGATGAGGAGAAGCGTTGGGCCGATCGGTTTGCAAAATATAAAGGGGTGCGGAAGATTCGCGAATCGATTCCTGAT
The DNA here is from genome assembly GCA_013298545.1 of Bacteroidota bacterium. Taxonomy (GTDB): domain Bacteria; phylum Bacteroidota; class Bacteroidia; order Palsa-965; family Palsa-965. The sequence goes on from JAAFIA010000042.1 coordinate 16,775, forward strand.
TGGTTGGATGAGCGTGGATTGAGCGAGATTGGCGAATCGGATTGGGAAAACGTATTGCAAGCGTTGAATCGAAAACCAGAAATTGCGATTCGTGTGAATACGTTGGTAACGACTCGCGAAAAATTAAAAGCGCGTTTGGCGGCAGTTGGTATTGAAACCGTAGAGGATGAATTGGCACCTGATGCGTTGCGTCTTCCGCATTATGCAAATGTGTTTGTAACGGAAGCATTCGAGGCGGGTGAGTTTGAGGTGCAGGATGTTTCGTCGCAACGCATTGCTCCGCTTCTGGATGTGAAAGCGGGAATGCGAGTGGTGGATGCGTGCGCGGGGCGGGGGGGAAAAACATTGCACCTTGCCGCATTGATGCAAAACAAAGGCCGCTTACTTGCACTCGATGTTTCTGAAACAAAATTGCAGGAATTGCGCAAACGCGTACGTCGTGCATCGGTAGCGATTGCAGAAGCAAAAACCATCGACTCACAAAAAGTAATCAAGCGTTTGGCCGAGTCGGCTGATCGGGTCTTGCTCGATCTTCCGTGTTCGGGTCTTGGTGTGTTGCGTCGTAATCCAGATATTCGGTGGCGCTTGCAGCCAGAGGAGTTGGAAGAATTGATTGCACTGCAATATACCTTGCTTGTGCAGTATGCAACACTTGTGAAGCCGGGTGGAAAATTAGTTTTTGCAACGTGTAGCATTCTTCCTTCGGAAGGAGAATGGCAAACGAAAAAATTTATCGAAGAGCATGGCACTTCTTGGTCATGCGATGAAGAATTGCGCATCAGTCCAGCAAATTTTGATGGCGATGGATTTTATGCGGCAGTTTTTACAAAAAAAATCTGATCTGATTTTTAAGTACATTTTTTCATCGGGCATTGTTCTAATCAAACACCCGCACATTTTTACGAATCGCTGAAACACCAGTTAAATCAATTGTTTCAGCGATTTTGTTTTTTCTAAAATGATTTTTTTATTTTTCAAAATCTCGAAAACGGCATTCGTTAGTTCATTCATTATCAACCTTATTAACAAAGTCGTGTTGAAAAAATAGCAACGCATATTTTTTTTTGCATTCTAAATTTCTCTTACTTCGTCAGCAAATAAATTTTTCAAAACCAAAAACCATGGCAAAGAAAGCAACAACCGCAAAAAAAGCAGCTCCTAAAAAAGCTGCTGCAAAAAAAGCAGCTCCAAAAAAGAAAGCTGCTGCAAAGAAGCCAGCTGTTAAAAAAGCTGCTGCTCCTAAAAAAGCTGCTGCTCCTAAGAAAGCTGCTGCTAAAAAAGCTGCTCCTAAGAAAGCTGCTGCTCCTAAGAAAGCCGCTGCTCCTAAGAAAGCTGCTGCTAAGAAAGCTGCTCCTAAAAAAGCATAAGCTTAGAAGCTTAGAAATGAAAAACCTTCTGCCCTCGGCAGGAGGTTTTTTTTTAGACATGCGCGTATTGATGAAAACAGAAATGTCTTGAAATACGGAACACCGAAAAAATTATCTTTGGCACATAAACTACATCACCACATGAAACGAATTATTCTACTCGCCGCAGTTGCTGCTCCCTTGCTTTGGATGTCGTGCAACAATGCTCCTACTGTAACTCCTGAAGTGATTCCTCCGGGCATGGCTGTTGCCGATTTAACCGCACAAGGGTTTGCTGTAAAAATCAACATTCCAGATTCTACGAAAGGGGTTGCACAAATTGCTGAAACACCCGGCGGTGTTCAAGTACGTGTTGGCAACAATTTCGATATTCTTTTGAATGTTGCCGTTGGTGAAGATGCCGATCTCAAAGCACGCAAGGCACTTATTACCGCAACCGATGCAGGCGTAAGCACATTCTCTACCGAAAACGACTCTATACTCATTTGGGAAACGAAATTCGGAGAAGAGCATGTTGCAAGTCATTTCTGTGTAATTCGCAAAGTTGGAACAGACGCTTACCTCATTCACGACAACAGCGACAATCCAGACAACCAATTCAAAAAAGAAGCCATTGAAAAAATGATCGAATCGGCTCGTTCGCTTCGCGCAAAACCCGTTGAGGCTCCGAAATCTTAATCTTCTTTTCTACTGCATAAAAAAACACCCGTTCGATAAGTTGAACGGGTGTTTTTTTATAGATGAATTTGACTTATGAATCTGCAGTCATTTTCTTTTTGTTGCGGTCGCGTTCATTCGCATCGAGATAAACTTTACGAATACGAATAGAAAGCGGTGTAATTTCAACGTACTCGTCGGCTTGGATATATTCCATAGCTTCTTCGAGTGAATGCTTGATCGCTGGCGCAATGCTCATTTTCTCGTCTGTACCAGAAGCACGCATGTTGGTGAGTTTTTTCTCGGTAACGATATTGACCACCAAATCATCTGGACGAATGTGTTCGCCGATAACCTGTCCGCCATAAATTTCAGCACCTGGATCAACGAAGAAGCGTCCGCGATCTTGAAGTTTGTCGATTGAATAAGCAACGGCGGTACCTTTTTCTTTGGCAATCAAAACACCAGCGATACGTTGTGGAATATTTCCTTTCCACGGTTCGAATGCTTTGAAGCGGTGTGCCATAATTGCTTCTCCAGCGGTGGCGGTAAGAATGTTGTTGCGAAGGCCGATCAATCCGCGCGCAGGGATATTAAATTCCATATGAATCAAATCGCCTTTCGGTTCCATCACCAACATTTCGCCTTTTTTCTGGCTCACCAATTCGATTACTTTTCCAGATGTTTCTTCTGGTGTGTCGATGCTGAGAACCTCAATTGGTTCATGTTTCGCATCGTCGATGTACTTGATGATTACTTGTGGTTGGCCAATTTGCATTTCGTATCCTTCACGACGCATGGTTTCGATGAGGATTGACAAGTGAAGAATACCACGACCATAAACAAGGTACGAATCGGGCGATGCTGTTTCTTCAACACGCAAAGCCAGATTTTTTTCGAGTTCGCGCATGAGGCGGTCGCGCAAGTGACGCGAGGTAACGAATTTTCCTTCTTTACCAAAGAATGGCGAGTTGTTGATGGTAAACAACATGCTCATCGTCGGCTCGTCGATATTGATGGCTGGCAATGGTTCTGGATTTTCAAAATCGCAAATGGTATCGCCAATTTCAAATCCTTCGATTCCGGTAACAGCCACAATTTCGCCAGCACCCATTTCAGCTACTTTTTTGCGGGCAAGACCTTCAAAGACAAAAATTTCTTTGATGCGTGTTTTTACTTTCGTTACACCATCTCGTTTGAAAAGAATAACAGGCATGTTTTCGCGGATTGTTCCGCGCAACAAACGACCAACAGCAATACGACCAACAAACGACGAGAAGTCGAGCGAGGTAACTTGCAATTGTGGTGTTCCTTGGTATTGTGGTGCGTTGGGGAAATAATCGAGGATGACATCCAGCAAATGCGAAATGTCGGTTGCCGGATTTTTCCAATCGGCACCCATCCAACCGTGTTTAGAAGAACCATAAACCGTTGGGAACTCCAACTGTTCTTCGGTAGCTCCAAGGTTGAAGAAGAGTTCAAAAACTTGTTCTTGTACTTCGTCTGGGCGGCAGTTTGGTTTATCAACTTTATTGATTACCAAAATTGCTTTTTTGCCTTGTTGCAAAGCTTTCTGCAAAACGAAACGTGTTTGCGGCATCGCGCCTTCAAACGCATCGACGAGTAGCAGAACACCATCGGCCATATTGAGTACACGTTCTACCTCACCACCGAAATCGGCGTGGCCGGGTGTATCGATGATGTTGATTTTGGTGTCTTTATACGTTACAGAAACGTTTTTGGCGAGAATGGTAATTCCGCGTTCGCGTTCAAGGTCGTTGTTGTCGAGAATTAGCTCTCCGCTTTCCTGATTTTCACGGAAAAGTTTTCCTTGGAGGAGCATTTTGTCAACCAGCGTCGTCTTGCCGTGGTCAACGTGTGCGATAATCGCAATATTGCGTATGTTTTGCATGTGTCTGAAAAAGAGCCGCAAAGGTACGGCTTTTTCAGGCTCAGAACACACTTGCCTAGCCCCAATCCTCATCCCAATAGCGCCTCTGCTATTTGAAACAATAAGCAGGACGGGCCATTCAGACCATCTAACAGGTAAAATTTAACAGCGAATTAATTTCGTGCGATCCCAGCATATCGTTGAACTGTTGGTTTTATCCGATAAGTGGTGCACCAAACGGAGCTTAAAATAACGCTTATACTTTCTTCTCGATGTATGCTTTAAGCTTTCCTTGCTCTTTCATTTTGACGTATTTCTCGACGTTTTTGTCTTTGCCGAGCGTTTCTTTGTTGTTCGTATAAAAAGCAATAACGGCTTCGATACCGGCCACATTGCCGCCAACATTGTCTTTGAAATTACGTGTTTCGATGGCGTATTTGGCCCAGCCACCCATAAATATCAGGAGCATATCACCACCTTTGAACGTAACAATTTTGGGATCGACAGTTACGCTTACATCGGGACTTCCACTAATCCATTTCAACAAAAACGCATTGGCAGCCTTGCGTTTTGTCTTTTGTTCGGTTATGGGTGTTTTGATTAACCAATCGACACATTTGATGATGTCTTGTTCGTACTGCGCATAATCGCCCGCTTTTTCGAGTTTATAATTTTCGGGTACTTCAAAATCTTGTGCAACAAGTGCTAAAGAACAAAGGGCGAGAAAGAGCGTGAGGATATTTTTTTTCATGGGGTGGTTTTAAAATTAGTGCTTACAAAAACTAGTTCAAAAATACATTTTTTGGCTTACGGTTCTCTGTCAATCAAACAACTCGTCAATCAACGTTTGTACCTTTTCATAACTTTCTTTTCTAACGAGTGCTATCGGATAGCTATCGCTATCTAAACCAAACAAGACGAGGGCGTATCCATATTCTTCGAGCGGATTTTCGATGAGGTCCAATAATTCAAACATGCCTTCTTCTTCGGCATCTTCTTCATCATCTTCATCAACTAACTCATCCGAAATTTTGCCGCGCGACAGGAGTTTGATGGCATGATTCAATTCTGCAGCATCGGCTTTCCAATCGAGTTCGTAAACCACATTTTTTTCGCCCAAAACATCGAGTAAATAACAAAGGGTTTGTTCGGGATGCCCGGGTTTATCAATGCCTCGATTGGTGAAATACTTGCCCTTATGCTTTTCGAAGAACGCAGTAGGATTAGCATCCGCTTCCATCAGTTCTTCGGCTGTTTTTTTGCTGAACGCCTCTTCGGCTGTAAGTGAAAAAACGAGGTCGTTGTACTTTTGTTCGGTGATCATGGTGTATGGAATAAAAAAGAAAAGGGTTGATTGCTTTTGTGCATCAACCCTTTTAAAGGATGTGGGCCAACTAGGGATCGAACCTAGCACCTGCGGATTATGAGTCCGACGCTCTAACCGACTGAGCTATTGGCCCATTTTTTAGAAGTTTTTGAAATTTAAGTACCTTCTAAATCTATTGGGGAGCAAAAATAGCACATTCGCCGATTTTTTCACTTCTTTTTTTTCGCATAGACTAATTCTGTGCTTTCATCCGACTTGTGTGTATTAGCTTTGCAATCTTATGCGTACCGGACCTTCAGTTGTTGGCATTCTCATCTTCTTGGGAATTCTTCTTTTAATCGATGTATATGTTTTTCAAGGAATCAAAACCTTGACCAGCACAGCGGAAGCGCGTACACGAAAAATCATTCATCTCGTTTATTGGTTTATCAATATCGGGATGTTTGTTTGGTTTATTGTTTTGCTGTTGACCTTTAAGCAAGACGGTTCCGGTACACGTGTGTTCATGACTTTTATGGGAATTTGGGTTTTGTTTTTCATTCCCAAATTGGTGTTTGCAACGGTTCTTTTAGGCGAAGACGTTTATCGTTTATTTCGGGGCGCATACGGTCTTGGCCACAATGCGTTGAGCGAGGATAAAATAGCCTTGGGCGAAAGTCGGCGCAGATTTGTGAGTGGTATTGGTTTGCTCTTGGCCGCCGTTCCGTTTGTTGGGTCTATTCATGGACTTGTGGCTGGAAAATTTCGGTTTACAGTACGACGTGCAACATTGGAATCGCCTGATTTGCCCGATGCTTTTGACGGGTTCACCATTACACAACTTTCCGATATTCATGTGGGGAGTTTTGATCCAGATGGCCACCGTGAGGAAGTTATTCGAGCCATTGATCTGGCGAACAAGCAAGGTTCCGACCTCTTTGTTTTTACGGGCGATTTGGTGAATAATCTTTCTTCCGAAATGGATCCGTGGATGGATGTGTTTAGCAAACTCAAAGCTCCTTATGGCCAATTTTCAATTCTTGGTAACCACGATTACGGCGATTATGTACAATGGCCTAGCAAGGAAGCTAAAAAAGCAAACCTCGAACGTTTGATTGGAATACACGAACAAGTTGGTTTTAAAATTTTGCTCAACGAGCATGTCATGCTTGAAAAAGCGGGACAACAAATTGCACTTATTGGTGTAGAAGATTGGGGCAAAGGATTTAAAGAAGAAGGCGATATTGATAAAGCATTAATTGGTGTTCCAGACAATATGTTTAAACTGTTGCTTTCGCACGATCCCTCGCACTTTGACGAGATCATCAGCAAGCACAAAAAGCACATCCACCTGACGCTTTCTGGACATACACATGGAATGCAGTTTGGTGTAGAAATTCCGGGCATAAAATTTAGTCCGGTTCAATTCCGTTATCCGCACTGGGCTGGTTTCTACAAAGAAAACGAGCGCCATTTATATGTTAACCGTGGATTTGGATTTTTAGGATTTCCCGGACGCGTAGGCATTTGGCCAGAAATTACGGTCATTACGCTACGCAAGAAAAAGGCATAAGCATTGATTTGACTAAGGAATACGAACACCAATGAGCAACATATCATCGGTTTGCTCGTAACTGCCGCCTTCTGCTTCTGGGCGGTTCATCCAGCCTTCAATGGCTTCTTTCAAAATACGTTTTTGTTCGTGCATCGGTTTCTGCCAATTGTCTTTAAGCAGGTTTTGCAATTGCGCGTATTTGAATTTTTTTCCGCGCTCACCACCAAACTGATCGGCAATACCGTCTGTAAAAATGTATAGGCAATCGCCGGGCTTGAGATCCATACGGCAATTGGTAAATGGTTTTGCTTCGTCGAGGTAACGGCCTGCGGGTTGTTTATCGCCTTTGGTTTCGATCAGTTCGCCATTGCGAATGAGGTAAAGCGGATTGTTTGCGCCAGCAAATTCCAGCTGATAAGCGTTCCAATTGATAGCGCACATCGATACGTCCATGCCATCGCGCAACGCATCAGAATCGCCGTGTTGTTTCAACGTATTGATAACACCATTGCTTAAATAATCGAGTGCTTCTGCTGGCGAGTTGACGTTTTTAGCGGTACGTGTTTGTTCCAATAAAGCATGTCCGATGATACTCATAAATGCACCCGGTACGCCGTGACCCGTACAATCAACCGCCGCAATGATGGCTAGTTTTTGCGATTCGCTTTCTCCAGGAGGTGTTGTGATTACAGAAGATGCCCAGTAGAAATCGCCACTCACAATATCTTTTGGTTTGTAATAGACGAAATTTTCACTCAACACCTGTGTCAACTCCTCGTCCGTTGGAAGAATGGATTCTTGAATGCGTTTCGCGTAATTAATGCTATCGGTAATGTCTTTGTTTTTTTGTTCGATGACTGCAGCCTGAATCTGAACTTCTTTCTCTAAGCGCAGACGTTCGCGGATGTCGCGTGCATAAATGACAATGGCGGGCCGACCCGAAAACGGTGCGACTTTTGCGCTGCATTCAACAGGAAGCAAGTCGCCATTTTTATGCACAAATGGAATGTCTTTGTAAATCAATCCACCTTTTTCCCAAACATCGGCTACAATGCGTGAACTTTTTTCCAGATCTTCTTTCGGGTGTAAATGAAATAACGATTTTTTCGCGAGTTCTTCCTGCGAATAACCCAACATAGTCGCCGCACTTGGATTTGATTGATGAATGCGTCCGTCAACAATATCAATAACTAGCATGGCATCATTGGCTTGATCAATGATGCTTTGGTAATTATCAATTTGTTTGCTTTGTTGCTGATCGCCAGCACTTGCTTTTTTACTTTTTATAAAAAAAATAACAGCTATCGCACTCGCTGCAACAAACAAAAAAAGAAAAATATAGGAGAGCATTTCCATAGGAAGAACAAATCAGTTTAATTTTTCGATGATTGGAAAAATCATGGATGGATTGAGAAACTCGCCCACTTTATCTGGCCGCGAAACATAACGGACGACACCCGATTTATCTACCAAAAAAGAAGCGGGCAGCGGAATTCCCTCGTCGTATTTTTCCGAAAACGCATTGTCATACTCATCGAGCTGAACACCATAACGCATCGCGGTGCGTTGGCCTTCGTCAGAAAGCACTTTAAAATCTAAACCAAGACGTTCAACCATTTCGCGGTTTACACCAACCGGATCTGGCCCGATGGATAAGACATAAATATTTTTCTGCTTAAATCGTTCGCGTTCCTTTTCATACGTTCGCAACATCATGTGGCAGCCCGGACACCAATCGCCACGTACAAAGATTAAAAGCAAATGACGATCGCCACGGTAATCCGAAAGTTTGATGGTTTCTCCATTTTGATCGGGCAATGCAAATTCTGGCGCACTCGCGCCGATAGCAACTTTATATCCTTTGCTTGTTGCTGCAAACAATTGTTGTTTGTCTTTGATAATGCCCCACGCAATGATTGCAGAAAAAATTAATGCGGGAGCAGGAAGTAACCACGTCATCCAAGAACTATGTGCTTCGAGGTTTCCAACAACATGACAAATCAATGCAGCAATCAACATGGTTGGTTCAAACCAAGTATAATTGGTATAGCCGAAAAATCGAAAAAACATGATGCGTCCAAACGTGCAGAGCAGGGTCATCACCATCATGATAAGTAACCAAGGAATGGTTTCAAACGGAAATTCTAACGCAAGTCCTACTGCAACAGCGGCAACTGTTTGGGTAAGAAATTGCAGCCAGCTGGTGTATTTAGAAAAATCTTTCATGGCAAGCAAATAGCCGCCCATTGCCAAAACGCCTGCAAACAAAGGCTGTTCAAAAGGGAATAACAAGAGCAAACTTGCCAAAGCAAGCGCAAGACCGGAAAGTGTATAAATAGGAATATGCTTCATCTGAAATTACGGGTGTTTGGTAAAGATAATAATACACCGTTAGAAAGTGTAGTGTATCTTGATTTATCGCGCAGGAATGTTTTTATAAAATCGTCTTCTTTCAGCCATGTCGGAACAAGAATTATATTTGTCGCGTGCATACCATTCGGAATATTATTTTTGATTTGGGAGGGGTTTTACTCCATTTAGATTATGCCTTGACCTCAAACGCGTTTAGGGGCTTGGGCATGCGCGATTTTGATGCACACTTTACACAAGCGCAGCAAGCGGGTTGGTTTGATGCTTTTGATAAGGGCGAAATTTCGTCGGATGCCTTTCGGAATTTTCTTCGTCCACATTTGCCCGAAAACACAAGTTCTGAAGCAATAGATCGCGCGTGGAATGCCATGTTGCTGGATTTACCCACGGAACGGCTTGAACTGCTGCAAGCACTTGGCAAACGATACCGTATTTTTTTATTGAGCAATACCAACGATATTCATGTAGCTGCATTTTCTGCTTATTTACAAACTACATACGGCATTTCTGATTTTTCGGATTACTTCGAACGCTGGTATTATTCGTGCCGCATCGGTATGCGAAAACCAGATGCTGAAATATTTCAGCATGTGTTGAACGAAAACAAATTGCTTGCCGCCGAAACCTTATTCATCGACGATTCGATGCAGCACATTGAAGGTGCTATGCGTGTGGGTTTGCACACGTTGTTTATGCCTCGAACGGAAAATATTATTTCGCTCCTGCAAAAAAACGGAATCCGTTTTTAAACGGGTTACTCTGCTTCGCGAATCTCCTGACACAATTCAACCAAGACACCATTCGCTGACTTGGGATGAATAAAACAAACCAACTTATTGTCTGCACCACGTTTGGGCGCTTCGTTGAGCAAGACAAAACCTTCGGCTTGAAGGCGACGCATTTCGGCATGAATATCGTCAACATCAAACGCAATGTGGTGAATGCCTTCTCCTTTTTTGGCAATGAATTTAGCGATCGGACTATCTGGATTGGTGGCTTCTAGCAATTCGATTTTACTTTCACCGACCTGAAAAAATGAGGTATTAACGCCTTCGCTTTCGACGCGTTCAGTTTTGTAGGGCATTGTGCCGAGCAATTTTGCATACAAGGCGTTGGCCGCATCTAAGTTCGAAACAGCGATACCGAGGTGTTCTATTTTCTGCATTGGGTTGAAAAAAAACAACCCCGAAAATTTCGGGGTTGTGGTGTATGAATTATGGCGTATTATTTTTTAAAGAACTCGCCTGTTTTGTTGTCGTAGTTAAGGAAATATCCTCCGCGCGCCAATCCGCTAACATCGATCTTGCTTCCAAATCCTTTCTTCACAATATTGCCGTATTGGTCGTAGATTTCGTACATGGTTTCACCACCTTCAAAAGTAATTTCTTTATCGGGCTTCACAGGATAAAACTTGATTTCAGGAACGCTTGATGTGCATTTTACGACTTTCGAAATACGTGGCTGACCGGTATAATCGACTTGTTTTACGCGGAATTGATTTTCGCCAGAGTGTGGTGTTACTTTAAACGAGTAATTGTTTGGACCAACAAGGCCCGTTCCGTCAACTTCACCAATTTTCACCCATTTGTTCCAACGGTATTGTTCTATAATATAGGTAAGTTTTCCTTGTTCGTTTTTGGTTGACCATTTGAGCGTTTCGCAGTTAGCCACTTCCATGGAAACAACTTCGTAAGTACTTTTCGGTTTAAGCACTTCAGGGTTGAGTACTTTAGGCTTACAATCGTCTTTGTGAAAGATCTGAACCTCGACAGGATCGCCAATTTTCAGGTTGTGGTTACGCAAATCAACCTCAAACGCACTTGAACCAATTTCGTCGGTAGTCAGATTTCCGTTTACACGAACTTCGTAAACGCAGAAACCAACGCCGCTTGAAGCAAACGGGTTCTGAACGTAGATGTTTTTGCCTTGATAATTGCCTTCGATGCGAATAATAGACTGTGCATAACCAGCAACGGTTACGAGCAAACTCAGCGCAAATAACAGGAATAGCCTGTGTTTCATTGTTTTATGTCTATGCGTGGGGACGCATGGTCTTTTTTCGACGGGCAATATTAGTACCAAATACCGGAATATAAAAATAAAACACCATTTTTTTTCGACAAAAGGTGGTTTCCCCTGTATTGGCTCATATAATTTGCTTGTTCAAACGCGAAATAACACACCTTTTCTTTTCCAATTTTAATACCTGCCAAATGCTTGGCTGTTTGCGATAAATACCCTAGTTTTGCACGACGAAATTAAGGTGTATTCCGGCTTTTCGATAATATCAATTTCATACTCTACTTACTAATATGAAGAAAGTTCTCTTCGTTCTTCCACTAGCGGGTCTGCTTTTTTCCTGCTCCAATACAAACTCCGACGATTCTTCTCGAAAAGAAGGAAAAGGTGGTCGCATTTATGGTGGCACACTTCGTTTCAACGAAACCGAAAAACTTCAAACATTATATCCTTCACTGCTAACCGATGCTATTTCTTCGCACGTAGCCTCTCAGATCTACGAAGGGCTGGTTAAACTCGATTCGCGTACATTAAAAGTAGTTCCAGCAATTGCAGAGTCTTACACTCCCGATGCTTCTGGAATGAATTATACATTCAAACTACGCAAAGGCGTTATGTTTCACAACGATGCTTGCTTTCCAGAAGGTAAAGGTCGTGAATTGACCGCTCAAGATGTTGTTTATTCGTTTGAATTGCTCTGCAGAAACGACGGTAAAAACGCAAATTTCAACAATACATTCAGCAAACGTGTTGTTGGCGCTGACGCTTTTTTTGCTGCTGGTTCTTCTGCTAAAGCAGGCTCTTTAGCTGGAGTGAAAGCCGTTGATAATTATACGGTTCAGATTCAGTTGATCCAACCGAGCCTTTCGTTTATTGAGATTCTCGCCAATCAGGTTTGTGTCATCATCCCGAAAGAAGCTGTCGAAAAATATGGTGTGAAGGCGCACGTTGGTTCTGGTCCGTTCATGATCGGTAACTTTGCCCCAGATTCAAGTCTGATTAACCTCGTTCGCAATCCGTCCTATTACGGAAAAGACACGCTTGGCAATCAACTTCCTTTTTTGGATACCATTCGCATTTCGTACATCGACAACAAGAGTGCCGAGTTGTCTATGTTTGAAGAAGGTAAACTTGATTTTGTTTGGGGTCTTCCTGGCGAAGCGGTAAAAACATTTGTACCTGCTGCGATTGAAGAACTCAATGCCAAACCACCAAAATACATTCTCGAACATTCGGGCGAAATGGTTACGCAGATGTATGAGTTTAATACCACACGTCCACCATTCAACAACGTGAAAGTGCGTCAGGCGTTCAATTACGCCATCAACCGCACACGCATTGTCGAATCGGTACTCTCAAACGAAGCATACGGCCCTGGTATCAATGGCATTTGTCCGCCAGTTCTGCCCGGCTACAATGCCGGAGAGATCAAAGGCTATGACTATAATCCTGAACTCGCCAAAAAACTATTTGCCGAAGCAGGCTTCCCTGATGGAAAAGATTTCCCTACTGTAAAACTTGTTGTGAATAGCGGCGGCGCGCGCAATACAAACGTAGCTACTGAAATTCAAAATCAATTGCGCGAAGTACTCAACGTGAACATCGACTTTGCAAACGTTTCGTTTCAGCAAAAACTTTACGATGCACGTTATGGCCGCTCCGATATTTTCCGCTCGGCATGGGTTGCTGACTATCCTTCACCAGAAACATTCCTTTCGTTGTTTTACGGTGCCGACGTTCCCGATAGCTTATCAGTTCCATCATTTCCAAATACATCGCGTTACAAAAGCGCCAAGTTTGATTCGCTTTATGATGCGGCCCGTACAGCAAAAACAACAGACGAAGCATTGACCCTTTTCCGCGAAGCCGAACAAACTATGATGAACGATGCACCGGCTATGATTTTGTGGTACGATGAAAATTATCGCCTCACTCAGGGCCGCGTTAAAAACTTTTTCTCGAACCCCATGCGCCTGCTCGACTTTTCTCAGGTTTACATCAAGGACGAACGCAAAAAAGATGACAAGAAAAAAGACTCTTCTACTAACGCTTCAAGTGCAAAAGAAGCTACAACCGAAGAGAAAAAAGAAGGTCAATAAAACATCCATTCTAACATAAAAATTCCCCCGCCCCCAAAATCCGGCGGGGGTTTCTTTTCCTAACAAATACATCAAACCATGAAGCTCCGTCTTCTCCTCCCCTTCCTACTCGCACCCGCAATCCTCCGCGCCGACGACAACAAACAAAAACTCGAAACGGAACCCGCTTCGATTACCGTTTTTCTAACGGGCGCAGAAGTTCTGCACAAAAAACAAGTTACGCTTTCGCCCGGTAGAAATGAATTGGTTTTTGTAGGGCTTTCCTCCAAACTCATTCCGAAAAGCATTCAGTTTACTGCAACCGGAAATGTGTCCTTGCTCGCCATCAGCAACCGCATCGACTATATTTTCGGGCAAAAGAAAAACGATGTACGCATCAAACAAATCAATGATTCTTTGGAGCAAATTTCCGATGCGCTCGAAATCATGACCGGACAAATTGAAGCATTTGAAAGCGAGAAAAATTTGCTTCGTGCCAATCAAAACATGAGTGGAAAAGAAAAGGGGCTTTCGGCGGCTGAACTTAAACTCGCTGCCGATTTTTACCGCAGCCGCATTACCGAAATCAATACCGAACTGGTTAAGTTGCGCCGCAAACAAGAACAACAAACCGAAGTACAAAACCGACTATCGTTGCAACTCAATGAAGCCAACCGCCGCACCAACCCGCCGATGGGAGAAATTACCATCCTTGTGAACGTAACCGGAACAGCAAAAATCACATCGGATATTACGCTGCATTATGTGGTAAGCGATGCGGGCTGGGCACCAAGCTACGACCTCGTTGCAGAAGATGTTGGAAAACCCATTGAACTAAAATACCGCGCTAAAGTGTTTAACAATACTGACGTGGATTGGAAAGACATTAAACTCAAACTTTCTACCGCCGATCCGATGCGCAGTGCTTCTGCGCCACAACTCGAAAAATGGGCCTTGAATTTTGAGAATCCAAATAATTATGCTTCACAATATCAGCAACAACAGCAACCATCGGTGTATGGTGGCAATGCGCCTGCTTCGCTCTCGCAACAAAACCTCTACAACAACAACGACATTTCTTACGAAAGTATGTCGAAAGATGAAGCGCAAGATCAGAAAAAAACTATTGCACCTGTTCAATACGAACAAATTCAAATCTCTGAATTGAGTGCTGAGTTTGACATTAAATCAACGTATGATATTCCTTCTGATGGCCGCCCATACATTGTTGATGTTACGTCGTACAACCTCAACGCAACGTATGAATACCGCGCCGTTCCGAAAATTGAACGCGAAGCATTTTTGTTAGCCCGCATCACCGGCTGGGAACAATTGGATCTTGTTGAAGGCCCTGCCAATATCTATTTTGGTGGCACGTATGTTGGCCAATCATACATCTACACACGCAGCATTGACGACACGCTTGATCTTTCTTTGGGCCGCGACCAGAAGTTGGTTGTTACGCGCAACAAACTGAAAGAGTTTAACAGCGAAAAAAGTTCGACCACAACACGCAAGGAAACGTATTCGTATGAAATGGTCATTAAGAACACACGCAATGCGCCTGTTCATGTAATGTTGATCGATCAACTTCCAATTTCGCAAGATGCCGAAATCATTGTAACACAAATGGAAGTTTCTGGTGGCAATGTCGATCCAGCAACGGGTTTTGTGGAATGGGGCTTTGATATTCCGCCCGGCCAAACGATCAAGGTGGTCATCACCTATTCGATCAAATACCCGAAGAACAAAGTGGTGAATACCCGCAAATACAAATCGCGGTCGCGGGCAAAATTTTAGCCTTGTTAGAACAGCCCCTAAAATTTTGTGCTTTTAAAAACGTTCTTCAAGCGTGAATGTTGTTTTTCGCACATGGCTAGAAACGGTTTCGTTGCATGAGCAAAAATTATTACCACATACTCGGTGTTTCGGAAAATGCCAGTGATTCGGATATCAAACAAGCATACCGAACACTGGCCAAACGCTGGCATCCAGATAAAAATCTGGGCAATCATCTGGCGGAAGAAAAATTTAAAGAAATACTCGAAGCTTACCTCACGCTTTCTGATCCGATGTTGCGCAGGCAATACGACATGAAATTGTTGCGGAATGATTTGTACAACGACAACGTTACTTTTAGCGCGTCAGAGACTTCGGAAGATAAGCGCGACCGCCGAAAAACGTACAGTGAAGATTTCATGAACCGCGTGCGCAACAAAACGTACGAGCGTTCGCAGGCGCACATGCAACGGCGGAAATATATTTTTGGCGGCATGGTTGTTACGTTTGTTCTTTTCATGGTTTGGGCCAGTATTTTCCAACACAATATTGATAAAGAGCGCGAGTTGCAAGCACAGATTCTCGAAAGACAAGTTCGCAATGCAAAAACTAAGGAGAAGGAACGTGTTCCTAAAACCATTCAGGATTTGGATTCGCCTTTTGATCGTTGGTTTGGCGCGCCTGTATATACGCGGTTTTCACCAAACGAACTCGTTATCATCAGTCCATTTTCTGATGCCGTAGTTTGTGTTGTTGAAGCCGATGCGCCCTTCCGCACCATTCGCAATGAGTTTATTCATGCAGGACGCAATTTCAATATCCGCGAATTACCGAACGGACGTTTTCGCGTAAAAATTTATACAGGCGAGCGTTGGAATATGGGAAAATCCATGGTGCAAGAATTTCATCTCGGAAGCGTGTTTGGTGGTTTTGAAGCCGATCAAGAATTGTACATGATTGATCTTCCGCCGTTCGCCTTGAAAAAACCAACATACGAAGAACCTGTTACCAATACGTCAGACACCATTATACTCGATCCCACGCGCGTGCCCATGCGCGAGATGAGCGCAGCAGAATTTTTCGCGAAAGGAAATTAATTGTTATTGCTTTGGTGCAGCCGTATATTTTTGCAAAATCGCTTTACCAATGGTTGGCCCAACAGCCTCAATGATCTTCTTCGGGTTATTCGATGTATTGGCAACTGAGCCGGAAGATTTTCCCATCGCTACACGCTTATTCGTTGCTGTGGCAAAAATAGTCCAATGCAAAATCGCCTTGCGTTTGTAATCGGTGCGTTGCTGCAAATTGTACGGATCATCGCCAAAATCATTGACCAAGTCAAATTGATTTAGGAAAATGACATAATCGGCCTTGTATTTTTTCTTCAAGAAACTCAACAAGTTTGGGCTATACACCAAGGCATTCATAAACTTTTCGCCTTCGGCTTCTTGTGTTTGAATTTGTCCTTTGCTCACTTGCTTTTGTGCGGCTTCCTTCTTTTTTTGTTCCGGTGTTTTTGGGGCCGGATTCAACGGCGTATTCACACCAACCCACTCGCCACCGCTCAAATCATACACATCCATCAAGTCGCGTTTCATTTTCGCCGTATCGTCCAACAACGAAGTAACCGCATAAGCCGTTCCAAATTGTTTTTTGATCTGATCGATCATTCCTTTTGAAAAAGCATACTGCATTTGATCATACGTCTGCCCACTTTCTTTGGCGAGCGAACGCGTTACATCGGCTTCGGCATTAAACAATTTCGGATTCCAAGGAATGATGAGAATATGCGTTTTGCCCTCATTTGTTTCGGTCTTCACTTCGGTACCATCATCGCGCGTAGTGGTTTGCGCATGAACGCCAATCGAGGCAAGCATAAACACGCAAACGAGTTTAAGCAAGCGGTACGGTACAGCAGAAAACGAAACGGAAGCCATAGACAAATCGTTATTTGATCAGGAAACGATAAATATCGTTACCATTAGCAAGCAAGAGTAATGCCAAAACGAGGAACATACCAATGCTCATGGCAACACTCATCACCTTATCGCTCACTTTGCGTCCTGTAATCATCTCCCAAAGCACAAAGAGAATATAGCCGCCATCGAGAACCGGAATGGGCAACAAATTCATAAACGCTAAGATGATGGAAAGAAACGCCGTAATACTCCAGAACGCCTGCCAATCCCAACTGCTTGGGAATATGCTGCCAATGCTCGCGAAACCACCGATTTTGGAGGCGCCTTCCTTGGTAAAAACTAAACGAAGTTGTTTAACATACGAAACTAGTTTTTCGCCCGTCAATTGTACACCACGCACACATGCACCACCAAAACCATAATCGGTATGTTTATATCCTAATTGCTTATCTGGCCCTTGCGGTTGTACCCCGATTTTTCCATCGGCATCGGGCGTAACAGACAACACGACCAGTTGGTTATCGCGAATCACTGTAATGGTTGTTGGTATTGCCTTATAACGTTGAAGTCCCATAGCAAATTGTTGGAAATACACAATCGAATCACTTCCGAGTTTCACCAATTGATCGCCTTTTTTAAGACCTGCTTTAGCCGCTGCTTTTCCAACTAAAACAGAATCAGCGATAAAGAGTAGTTGTGGTTCGAATAAGGATGCGGCCTCTTTTTCAACAACCTTTGTATCTAGTCCAGCAGCAATCGGAATGTTAACAATCGCTCCATTGCGTTCTACTTGAACGGTTTTAGGGCGGTCGAGAATAATTTTGGTGCTGATTTTTCCAAAGCTTTCTTCTGGAACACCATCGAGTGAAAGAATTTTATCGCCGTGTTGGAATCCTGCTTTGATGGCGAGTGAATCGCAATAAACGCCGTATTTCACATTTTTTGTGGGCAAATAATCTTCGCCCCAAGCCCACATGATGCCGATGTAGATGATGATGGCAAGTAAGGCGTTTACGGTTACACCACCCGCAAGGATGATGAGTCGTTGCCACGGTTTTTTAGCGCGGAATTCGTGCGGCTCGGGAGCTTTGGTTGGATCATCAGGATCAGAAGCCATGCCAGCAATATCGACATAGCCGCCAAATGGAAACCAACCAAGCCCGTATTCGGTATCCCCGATTTTTTTCTTGAAAAGCGAAAATTTTAGGATGCCATTGAACGGAAAAAGAAAATCGAAGAAGAGGTAAAACTTATCGACTTTAGTTTTAAACCAACGTGCAGTAATGTAGTGGCCAAACTCGTGCAAAATGATGAGAAACGAGAGGCTGAGAAAAAACAGGGTGAACTTGATCACTTGAATGTAGTTTTTGAAGGCATAAAAATACGCAATAAACCGACTTAAAAATCAATGGATTTCGGCTTGTGCGTAGCGGCGCGCTTCGGCATCTGTTGCCACATAATCTTCGTAAGTCGGTTTTGCGATAAACGTAATTTTGGCCGAAGCATTTGCAATGATTTCTGGGATTTGTAAAAAATGAATTTTATCGTGAAGAAAAGCATCAACCGCTATTTCGTTGGCTGCATTGAGTGCACAGGCCGCATTTCCGCCGCGCGCCAACACATGATACGCATGTTGCAAGCACGGGAATGTTTCCAAATCAGGCTTTTCAAACGTGAGCGAAGGATAATTCATGAAATCGAAGCGCGGAAAATCGGAGCTTATGCGGCGCGGATAAGCAAATGCATATTGAATGGGCAATTTCATATCCGGCAAACCCATTTGTGCTTTCATGGAGCCATCTGTAAATTGCACTAAACTATGAATGATGCTTTGCGGATGAACAATAACATCAATCTGTTCTGGACTCAAATGAAACAACCATTTGGCTTCAATTACCTCTAATCCTTTATTCATCAAAGTTGCCGAGTCGATGGTGATTTTTGCACCCATGCTCCAATTGGGATGTTTGAGTGCTTGCGTTTTGGTAACGCCTTCGAGATCGGATCGTTTTTTTCCGCGGAAAGGTCCACCTGAAGCTGTGAGGTAAATTTTTTCAATCGGATTGTGAAACTCTCCCGCCAAGCATTGGAAAATAGCGGAATGCTCCGAATCGACCGGATATAGATTTACACCGTATGTTCGCGCCAACTCGGTTACCAATTCGCCAGCAACAACAAGCGTTTCTTTGTTTGCCAATGCAATTTGCTTTCCGGCTTTGATGGCAGCAATCGTCGAACGCAATCCGGCATACCCCACAATAGCAGCCAAGACCAGATCCACACATTCCATCTGCACCACATCGACAAGTGCTTGCTCGCCGCCATACACTTTCACCTCTTCTTGTTCGAGCGCGGTTTTCAATTGTGCCAACTTCGATGTATCGTGAATGACGACAAAATTGGGTTTAAAGCGAATTGCTTGTTGTATCAACAAATCGACATTGCTTCCGGCAGCCAATACTTCGACTGAAAATTCTTCTGGATGAGCAGCAACTACATCTAGCGCCTGTGTTCCAATTGAGCCTGTTGATCCGAGAATGGCTAAACGTGTTTTTTCACTCATGGTATTTATTTTTTACCGACAAACAGCAGGCAACACTTGATATTCGCCTGATGCGATCTTGAAATAGTTTTTGTTGATGGCCTCATTGCGACGCAAATCCCAACGCCGCAACAGGAAATTTGTTGTGTTGACTTTCGCGCGGTTATTTTCTGTGTCCAAATCTTCTGGAAGCAACACATTCACCGTTTTTTCGGGACCATTGAGCGACGAAAACAGCATTGTTTCCATCGGGAATGACCATTCGGCGTAGCGGAAGCAGGAATTGAAATCTGCACTGTTTAATACAAATTTGCTTCCTCCTTGTTTTTGCGCCAAATCAATAACTCGTGCACGATTGGCTGTTTTTGCTTTGTAGTCTTGGCCCACATCAACCATACGCACCAATCGCCAGGAAACAATGAGCACAATTAAAATTCCGCCAACCCAATTGCGCAATGCAACTTGTGTGAACAAATCATACAAAAAAGGCAATACGGCAATTGGAATGAGTGGCATGTACATGCGTTCAAAATACAGCGTCAGTGTAGGATCATTCTCGTGTGTGAAATTCACCAGTAAAATATGACCGAAAAAGAACGCCATCAATAAAATGGCTTTCACCCGCGCCCGACGCAAGATGTAAAAACCAAGCGTCAACAACATCATGACAACCGGAACGGTGTACCAGTTGAAAAAGAATTTGGTGAGTTTCCAGTAATACGATGGATGCAATAAATTTTCATACGCTTTATTCCAAGTCGTATCAAGCATTGACATTTTGCCGGATTCGTATTCGGTAAGCATGAGTTTTTTTAACACATACCACAACACAAATACTGCCACAATGGCGATGATTTGTTTCCAATGTAACAACCACTTTTCAAACAAATCGAGCAATAAAACAAACAGTAGTGGAATAAATAAAAGTGGATGACTAAACAAAACCGTAATCATCAACACCAATAACAGCGCGAACTCCCAAGGTTTCTGAAAACGATTCATCCACAATTGCGAACGCACCACAACAAGCAAGGCAAGGCCGTACCAGATTTCGTACATCGGGCAAAAGTGCATGTGCAATACGCCGAGAACGTGAACTAAAATCAAAGCAATACCGCCCGTTTGATCGCGCAGCACACGTGTGGTAAATAAAAACAAGCCATAAAACCAAAACACCGGATTGAGCGATTGTAGAATCATGAGTGCTTTGAGCGAGAGGCCAATTTTTACACCAAGCCAAGGCAGAATTTGTGATGCGCCTAAAATATACCGTTGATGTTCGATGCGGAAATTCTCGGAATCGACGACATGGAAAAAATAATAGGCGGCATCTGCTTCTAAACGTTCCTGATAAAAAACCACAGCGAGTATGGCCATAACAGCATAAAATGCATGTGCGGCCCATTGAAAACGACGGTTTGGATCAGCAAAAAAACCAGCCATTAGGAAAGCTTGTCTGTCAGTAATTTAATTTCGATGGCCGGAGAAATTTTCTCGTACAAGATATTGTACACCGCTTCGGTAATGGGCATATTGACTTGATACTTTTTGTTGATCTCATGCACACAACGCACAGCATAATATCCTTCTGCAATCATATTCATTTCCAGTTGTGCCATTTTTACGGAATAGCCTTTCCCGATCATGGCTCCAAACATGCGGTTGCGGCTAAACTGCGAATAGGCCGTAACGAGCAAATCGCCGAGGTAGGCAGTACTTTTTATATCGCGATCGATTGGATGAACGGCATCGACAAAACGTGAAATTTCTTGAATGGAATTGGAAATGAGCACCGCTTGAAAATTATCGCCATAACCTAAGCCGTGACAAATCCCACCCGCAAGTGCAAACACGTTTTTCAAAACAGCCGCGTACTCTGTTCCATAAATATCATCCGATACCGTAGCCCGAATGTAGCGGCAAGCGATCTGCGAAGCCATTTGTTGTGCATACGCTGGTGTTTGCGAAGCAACGGTGAGGTACGAAAGTTTTTCCATGGCCACTTCTTCGGCATGACAAGGTCCTGTGATGACACCGATGTTGCTGTACGGCACGTCAAATAATTGATTGAGGTATTCTCCAACAATTAAATTCGGACCAGGAACAATGCCTTTGATGGCCGAAAAAACGACTTTGCCTTTAAAATCTTCGGCAGTAAATCCGTTGAGTGCTTCTGCTAAAAAAGCAGATGGCACAGCAAGAACAATATAATCTGATTGTGCAAAAACGGCTTTCAGATTGGTTTCCAGATTGAGTTTTCCCAAATCAAATTCTACCGCACTTAAGTAATTGGGATTGTGTTTATGCGTTTTGATGTAGGCAACAGTATCGGGATTGCGCAACCACCAATTGATGCGGGTTGCGTTATTGCAAAGCATTTTAACAATGGCGGTTGCCCAGCTTCCGCCGCCAACAACAGCAATTCGATTTTCCATAAAGCGAAAATACACTTTTTATTGCGCGTAATCGGGCCGAGGGCCGTAGATGTGTGTATGGCCTGTCCACGTGCGTATGCGTACGTTCTCGAGCAACAAATCGCCTTTCATACACCACACAAACACATTGATTTCGTCCGATTGGCGCAAATTTTCTGGTAAGCGCGTGCGGAAATACCACTTTTTCTCAGCATTGCTCAACGTATCGGTTTGGTAGCGCGATTCCATACCACTCCAAAACAACAACGAATCGCCGCGCTTCACCTGAATCACAATAGTCGCATTGTTCTTGGCGGTCAATTGTTGCGCCTCGGCAATAACTTCGATTTCTTGATCGGGATTGACGAGCAATTTGCCCAGTGTGGACGAAAACATGGGACTATAATTATGCACGCTATCGAGTTTCAGGATACTTGCGCCAAACACACGTTGTCCGCTATCTAGGCTTGTTGAATCAAGTGGTTGGAAGAGCATTTCCGAATTTGTGTTTGCCCAATCTTTTTGCGGGCTTAAAAAATCGGTTTGCGTTTCAAAAATTTGTTTGTTGCTATTGCTCGTAGCCATCGACGGTTGTTTAGAAAAAACATACACCGCCGAATTAAACCAGATGGTTCGGTTAATGAGGTAGGGGAATTTTTCGAGGATAATATTTTCTGCTTCGCCTGGACTAAAACGAGTGCTCCAACCGTAAATAAAATAATTAGCCGTTGTTGTTTTCACCGCTTTTTTTAAATCCAGCAATTCCGAAAAACCATTGTTGATTGTTCCTAAAACGTTGGACATTTTCTTGCCAAATTGTTTTTCGTAATACCCTAAAAAGTACGGCGCATCAACATTAAAATAGGCAGCCACATTTTCCTTCCCTTCCGTTTTTTCGTAATACAATTTTAGGGCAACCAATTCGCGTAAACGGCCAAAATGATTGGTGAGTTTGTACGCGCGCATGGAAAAGGTATGTATAAACAAGCCCGCCATCACAAGCAGCAAACCCATGGCCGAAACATGTGGCCGAATGAGGTTTTGCCATGTCGAGAAAACCAACAACAATAAAAAAGGAAAACTGAACAACAACACAGAATGTTGCAAAACAGGGTTGCGCCAAACCGAGTAAAAATAGCCGATCACAAGTGGTAAGACAAACCACAAAAAAGCAAGAATATGGTATTTGCCAAAGCGTTGTTTTCCCGACATCAGCAATCCTAAAACTCCGATACCGATAGCGATCACGACTAATTTCCACGAGTGATTAAACGTAACATAAATATGTTGCGGAATAAATTCTGACGTTGGTGCAGCCAACCAGCCCCCCGGCCCGCCCACGCCGCCCGTCTGAATTTGTGTGAGCGAAAAACTCAAATGTGGCAGCCACAACAACACCGCCAACACACCCGCGCTCAAATACATTTTCCAATTGTGCGAACGCATCAACAACAAACCCGAAAAACCAACCAACACTACGAGCAAAAAACTAAAATAATGCGTGTACATCGCCAACGCTGTTGCAAACGCGTAAACAAAAACATGCTTTCGATTTGGCTTTTCGGCACACACTAAATTTGTCCAAGCAAGTACGGCCCACAATCCAAAAAACAATCCAAACGCATACGGACGCGCAAGTTGGCTGTACATGATCGAAAATTCGAGCAAGGCTAAAAAACTTGCAGCCAATAATCCGGCAACTGGACCAAACCATTTTTTACCAATGATCGCTAGCAAAATTACCGAACCCGTTCCAGCCAACACAAAAGGCAAACGCACCACAAATTCACTATCGCCAAAAAGATGTGTCCAGAACCATAACAAAACTTGAACAAATGCCGGATGCCCATCGGGCCGAACGCCGTTTTCGAGCATTTCACCAAATGACGTGTACTGCAACCGCAACAAAGCACTCGCCTCATCAGCGGTCATCGACTCAGAACCAAGATGCCACAACCGCACAACCAATGCAAGGATCGCAAGAATAAACAGCCAAGCATTAAAAAAAGAATAGCGCTGGTACGAAGTGTTCACGCAGTAAAAATCAACATTTTTTTCACACAACGAACGGGAAGAATGAAGCTCCAAATTCCAAATCGTAGGTTTCAATCTAGATCAATTTAGAAACACAGGTGGTCTTATGTTCCAAATGCACAAATTCCAAATTAGGACGATTTATAAACCTAGTCGATTTTAAGTTTCAAAAGACAAGTTCAAAACTCCAATTGCTGAAGGATCTTCATTTAGAAATTCAATACGTTTATCTTTCTTGTTGTTATAAATACGATGTGCTTTGGAATCTGAACCTTGGCATTTGGAGTTTGGAACTTGGAATCTGAGCTTGGGAACTTGGAATCTGAGATTTGGAACCTGAACCTTGACATTTGAGGCTTGGGATCTGAGATTTGGAACTTGGAATCTGAAATTTGGAACTTGGAATCTGAGCTTGGGAACTTGGAATCTGGAACTTGACATTTAGAGCTTGGAACTTGGAATCTGAAATTTGGAATTTGGAACCTGAACCTTGACATTTGAGGCTTGGAATCTGAGATTTGGAACTTGGAATCTGAAATTTGGAATTTCTCAACCCCACTTCTCCGGCCTCATTTAGCTCACCGTCGTTTTTTTCTTCCGATGGTGTTCGTGAATTCGGCCTCCTGCCCTCAATCCCACTTCTCCGGCCTCATTTAGC
>JAAFIA010000043.1 GCA_013298545.1 Bacteroidota bacterium
ATTTCCAACAACAGGTGTGCCTTGTCCAATCACCGAGGTAAATAAACCAAAGGCGTTGGTATTTACACTTGTGTTTTCTTCATATACAAGTATGGTCAGTGCAGCATCGCTGTACAAACGGTATTTAACATCTAAGGCCGTATTGGTCAGTTCCTGTCCTTGCGGATTACGCGCAATGGCTTGGTAGTTCACGCCTTGGGGGGCTTGGGCATGAAGCCCAAACTGACTGGCTAACACGAGTACAGAAATTAATACGTGTGTGCGTTTGATGAGGTCGTTCATTTTTTATGCAATTATCGTGTTACTTCTAACCAGCCACGTCTGGTTTTTGTACCAATGGTGATGAGGTAATAATACGTTCCATCGGCAACGGCATTTCCATTTTCGTCAAAACCACGAAAAACAATATCGGTGTTGTTGTAGCGATTCGTGTTCCAAATGATTCCTCCCCAACGGTTGAATATGGTTACACGTACATTGGATGCGTTTTCGATTCCTGAAATTATCCAGACATCGTTTTTGCCGTCGGCATTGGGGGTAATGCCGTTGAATATTTCTAGAACTACTGTTGTGCTATCCTCACACAAAGCCGTGTCTGTTGCAATCGTAATTAATTCATACGCTTCGCATCCTGAATTCTGATCTGTAGCTGTTACGAAGTATGCGGTTGTTTGTGCAACGGTTGCAATTGGACTTGAGCTAAATGGATTGTCTAATCCAGAAGATGGTAGCCAATTGTAAGAACAGGTAGCACATCCATTTATATTCAATTGAATAGGCTCATCTGGACAAATAGTCGTATCGGCTGTTGCTGTGATTGTAAAGCCGTTGGAGACATTGACCGTATAGATTGTGGGTAAGCTATAACACGTTGCACCAACGATATTGGGTGTAAAAATTACATAGTAGGTGTATGCTCCAGCGGGTGTATTGCTTGTAAATGGCGGTGTGTAGCTTGTTCCAAGTGCAACCAAATTTCCAAAAGCATCGAACCAAACTGGATTTTGTCCCTGGACGGCGGTAATCTGCAAAACAGGAATTGCTGAAGGATTGCACCACGATAAAGTTGTGGATTGATTATCGGGTTGTGGTGCTGCTGGAATACCCGTTACATAAATAGAATCGCGGAAAAAATCGGTACAAAATGGAACACCAACACGGTATTCGACCACAACCCACACCGGTAAACTTGCACTAGAAACCGCATTCAGATCGATTTCTCCAGTGAATTGATCGACTGAAATACCTGCGACGCTTTGTGGCGAAATGAGCGTATAAAGACCGCCTGGTGTTTGCGGAAAAATGTCTTGTACAACAACTTGATCGCCGCAAATAAATTCGTCGGGATAATCAAATGCGGCTTGCGGAATGGGAGAAGAAACAATGAATACCGAATCGGTAACACTACAATTTAAGGTATCGGTAATCACCACATAATTCCATCCATCAGACAAATTAAATGCGGTAGAACCCGTTGCATTTGTTTGTGGCCAATAGAATGTGTAAGGAGCTGTTCCTCCCGTTACGGAGGCTTGCGCTACACCATTTCCTGGGCCGCAACTGATGCTTACCTGATTCACATTTGATAGCAGTACAAAAGGAACTTTGACAGCAGTAATGGTGTAACATCCTGTACTTTGATTGTATGCAGACAATGTATAAGATCCCGCATTGGAGACAGGAAACACAAACGATGTAATGGTGATGTTGAGCGCAGAATCGACAGCTTGATTATTCACATCATACAAATAATAATCAATCGTATCGGAAGCATTTGCATTGCTCACTCCAATTATTGCAGTTCCGTTATTGCAGTCTATTGACCCGTTTACAAATACGATTGGAGACACACAACTATCGCTAAACGCTTTTAATTCGAGTTTCAATGCAGGGTCAGGACCACACGAAGTTGTTGCAGCACTTCCTGTTTGTCCGTCATTGAAAACATAAATTTTTGTAAGCAAATCGCCACCAGAATAAGCAGGCTTGACAATAGCTTCCCAGCAGGCTTGCCAAGACTGCAGAATAGTTGCGGCATCGCCCGTATTGTTATTTGGATTGCTATCTAAATCACCATCATAAAAGAAACCAAGTTGAGGTCCAAGTGGTGTCGAAGCCGTTGTCCATATCCAGCCATTGGTGGTATTTGGAGAACTTGGGGTATTGATCGGAACAATCGAATTGGGCAACCATTCGGCACCAACCAAAGTTGGGATAATGCTATGCAAAGAAGATATGCCTTGGGTATTGAACCGATCTATTGTCAGACACATTTCGACTACATCGCCTGGGTAATACTGACCATTTACAGGCGGTGTATTTAATTCAATGGACATATCCATAACACATTCGTTGCACGACTCAACACCAGCTACCGTAAGTTCGAAAGTGCCTTCTTCTTCCTCATCATATCCACCGATTTCCAAATAATATACACCGTTAAATGTTGGTGTATAAAAATCAACCAACATGGATCCTATTTGTGTGGTTGAACAATTAAGAGGGATTAGATTAACGCAATTGTTTTGCTCATCGAAGATGCGCACAAAAATAGAATCAAAGCCTACCGTAGTGGAAAATAAATTAATACGAACATAAGTAGATCGGGTCGTGAATTTATACCAAACATCGGGGCTACCCAATGGAAAGCAACTCGAACCTACAGGCCAAGCATAATCATAAGCAGCCCATTCGGTATCACCAGAAACCGTAACAGAATCGCCCGCACCACAAGGGACAAAGTCCAATAAACCTAAGTCAGTTGCATTGCACTGTTGATCGTTTGGCGGTGGCGGATTTATGGGCATTGCATAAATATCTACCGAACAGATGCAGAGGCAAAATAGGATAAGAAGGCGTATAGGTGTTTTCATCAGGCCATGTTATAGGTAATCAAACATTTAGCAAAATAATACAATTTCCTTTAACACATAAAAAAAAGGTAAAACTTACCTGTTTTACCTTTTTTTTATATCAGAAAAAATGTGCTTAAGCGATTCGGAACGCCATCACCAAAATATCATCCACCTGCTCTAAGTTTCCACGCCATTGCTCGATCGTAGCATCCATTGTTCGTTTTTGCTCGTGCATCGGAAGCGTATGAATCTGTGTGAGGAAGGTACGGAACTGTCCAACCATAAACTTCTTGCCTTTCGGGCCGCCAAACTGATCGGCATACCCATCAGAAAAAATGTAAACCGTATCGCCTGCTTCGAGTTGAATTTCATGGTTGGTGAATCTTTTCGGAGCACCTTCATCGAGATAGCCAATAGACATTTTATCGACTTTAATTTCGGTCAATTGATTGTTGCGAAACAGGTACATGGGATTGTTAGCACCAGCCATATTCATCACACGTGTTTTCGGATTGATGATGCAAAGTGTTAAATCCATCCCATCGCGTACAGCCGTTTCTTCGGAGTGTTGGTTGATGGTTTTTCCGGCCAGTGCATTCAGTTCATCCAGCATTTCTCCGGCTTTCAGCAAAGGACGCTCTTTCACAATCTGATTGAGCATGTTGTTACCCACAATACTCATGAAAGCGCCTGGTACACCGTGGCCCGTACAATCAATCGCGGCAACTAAGATGTGTTCCTCTTTTTCAAACATCCAATAAAAATCGCCGCTAACGATGTCTTTGGGTTTAAAGAGAATAAACGAATCGGGCAACACACGGTTAATCGTTGCTGGTGCAGGAAGAATGGCATCTTGCAAACGTTTCGCGTAGCGAATACTATCGGTTACGTGGTTGTATAGAATTTCGAGTTTGCGGCTTTGCAATTCGATTTCTTCTTTTTGACGCACAACTTCTTCGGTACGTTCAATTACTTTGGCTTCGAGTACACGTTCATTCTCGCGCAAATCCTCGCGCATTTTGATCAATGCGTAACCCAAAGTGTCTTCGTTAGAAAGTGGTTTGTAGTACGAATCGAAATTACCCGCCCCGACTTCATTGGCAAATTCGGTTGTGAGTTTCATCGAATCGACGAGGCTATTGAGCGCAATAGACATTTCACCAATTTCGTCGTTCCGATTTTTGATCGATTCGCGCGGCAATACACCACGCGCCATTTGTAAGAGTATCGATTTTAATTTCTGTACCGGTTTGGTAATTGTTCTGGCTGTAAGAATCGCAATGAGAATACCACCGACCGGAAGTACAATAAGCAGCAACATCACCACAATCTGCAATTGCTCAAACGACTTGAGCATCTTGGTACGTGTAGCCCCAGCAGCTTTGTACTGTGCATTAATTAAGCGATCGAGGCGTTCAGAAATAACACGGGTTTGCACGGTAATCTCACCATCTTCATCAAGCACCATGGAACGCATGGGAAAAAAGATATTTGGATCTTCGTAATTATCAAATTTCCCTAATTGGTCTATGACTTGGCGGTGCATGAGCCACAACGCTTCGCATTCGCTAAAAATAGAATCCATTTCATTGCGATCCTTTTTCTCCCATTGCGGCGTAAGTGTTGTAAAGCGGTTTTTTAATTCGAAGTAATTGGAATCAATCAAGGTACGCAAACGTGTTTTATCATCGCTCTGCCCTTGAATATTCACCCAATTGGAAACAAGCAATTTAGAACGCGTAATGAGCAAGCGAGAATCTTGCAACGCATCAATCGAAGGCGTATAAAGTCGCGCAATTTTATCGTTGATTTCGCGACTCTGCCTGATGGTAAAAAGCGTCAGTGCAAAAGCTAAGAGTGTGAGAAAAATCAGCACACTGAAACCTAATATAATTTTACGACCAATGGTAAAGCGGAAATTCATAGCGTATTGCGGGCAATTTTTTTATTTCGGAAGAACTATTCCGTGTGTGTTATTTTTGTTTGCGTAAATCTTCCAGCATTTGCTGAAACATCTGCGACTTCTGAAAATCATTCAGGCTATAATAAATACCTGAAAGCACGATGAGTGTTTCCTCACGCTTGGGTTCCATCAGGTAAGCCTTTTCAGCATACGGAAGCGATTGTTTAAACATTTCCACACTACGATCTTGCATGTCAAAAACAACATCAATGCTATCGTCGAGGTTAATGTCATTGTAAATCACATCGACACCTTTGTTCCAATAAAGTAAGCCCATATTGAAATTGGCTTTGTAATCATTGGGATCAATGGTAAGCACTTTTAAATAGGTATCGCGTGCTAAATCGAAGTATTTGATGTTTGCTTTTTTATCGGCTGTGTATGCTGTATTAAACATGGTTCCAAGCGCGTTGTAATACTCCACATCTTTGGTTTTGATGTTGAAGTTAGGTTCGGCGGCCAATGTACACTCGCGGTAATAATTGTAATTGATGGTTGACTTTTTATAATTCAGCGTATCCAATGTTTGTGCCGCATCGTTGTAGAAACGGCTTCCCAAGTAGCGCAGGTTGTCGCGTGTGGCTTGAATACGGACCTTAGACGTATCAATACCAATCGACTTGATAAATGCGTCTTTCGCCACAATGCGATATGGCGATTCCACATTCGTGTTTTCGTACTTTTTATAAAGTTCTTTGTAAACAAAACCGTTGATGTACCACGAATCGGGATCGTTGGCCGCACCAGGCTCTTTCATACGAAGGTCGATTTCCTTTTTCGCGCTGTCGATCTGCCCCTGTTGCAAATACATAAACGCAGCATTCACATGCATACTCGTTTGTGCATTTAGCAACACGCCGGACAGCATCGCCAGAGCGAGTGCCAAGAAAATCCGTATGTGCTTGCGCTTGTTCATGAGTTTAGTTGTCTTTGTCAACCGGAATGGCCAAATTGACCAGTGCCGATGATACTTTCAAACTATATTTTTCTGCGTTTGTTTTATTTAATTCAAATTTTTGCTTGTTGTCCACAATCACAAAATTGATTGCAGAACCTTTACCCGCAAGGCCAGGCTTTTCGGTTACCAACAACGTACTCTTCCCTTTCAACTTGCTGATGATGTCCGATAGTTGGCTGCTGTTTTCTGGTGTTACATATAAAATATGTGGCTTTCCAATGCCCTCCAGTACAGTCGTTTGCTTGATTTCGATTTTTTGCGAACCCACATTCTTCACTTTTGCCATGTTGTTCAACTCCATGAGCAAACCCGAATTGGAGCCATAAACATTGATCACAAAATTGCCCGCTTTATACTCTTCCGGCCATTCGATGTAACGCGTGAAATTGTAGAGAAAAACAGCTTTGAGGCGCGCGTTAGCATCGCCCGTCGGACCGACTTGAAAGCCGAAAACCGAAGGCAATAAAAAACAACACACAATGACAAGCAGGCGCTTCATAACCGAATCATCAGGCAAAGGTCGGGCCAAATGTTTTGATGATAAACATTCAGCCACAATCCACCAAAAGTAAGGTTTTTTTGGATTTCCGCAAACTAATGGTTTTCAACACCTTATGGCTCGCAATTGCATGGAACGATTTTCGCAACACCCGTCTATCACCCTAACTTTGATCGTATGTTTATTTCCTCCATAACACGACCATTTAAAAACCGCAGCCGGCTTCGTATCGGTTGTGCCATGTTCTTGTGTTTGTTGGTATTGGGGAGTTCTTGCCGCAACCACCGCAGTTCAGAAACCGGACCATCGGCAGAGCAGCGTCGCTTGCAGACCAAATACGCCCCCCTGTTGGGTGTACCCGAAAGTGAAATCAAAAATTTCGCCTTGTACGGATTTATCGATGAATGGTATGGCGTGCATTACCTCTATGGCGGAAAAACCAAATCGGGTATTGATTGTTCGGGACTAGTAGGTACACTCTATAAACAAGTTTACCAAAAAGATTTTACCGGAACCTCCGCATCCATGCACACGCGCTGCGAAAAAAAAGCAAGCAATCAATTGCAAGAAGGCGATCTGGTCTTTTTTAAAATCGGAGGCAATAAGGTTTCGCATGTCGGAGTTTATCTCAAAAACAGAAAGTTTGTACACGCCTCCACCAAAAAAGGAGTCATCATCAGCTCACTTGACGAAACCTACTACAAAACATATTTCTTTGAGGGTGGAAGGCCCAAATTTTAGAGCCTGTTTAAAGAAAATTTGAGAATTGTTATGATGGCTTTTTGTGTCAGGCGAGGCGCGTTTTGAAGGCCATAGCAGCGCGACCACGGTCAAAAAACGCAACGAAGTATGGTGCAAAAATGCGCATAACAATTCCGAGGCTTCGGAACAAAGGATGAAATTTAAACAGGCTCTTAATTCAAAAAAATAGTTGATAGCGCAAGTAAATTACTTGATCTATCAACTAAATAGAATTAACTTATTCCTTTTATTTCGCCGAAATCAAATGCACAAACCCGTGCAAATCAATCGCCTCATTCTGAATCGAGGTAGCTTCAACAACCCAATAATAAACACCATCCGTAGCCATTTTGCCTGAAGTGGTGCGCCCATCCCACGACCCCGTTAAACCATCCCATGCATATACTTTCACCCCCCAACGATCGTAGATGGTGCAGCGCAGCGCCGTTAATCCAATCCATGTAACCTCAAAAACATCGTTGTTGCCATCGGTGTTTGGCGTAAACACATTGGGAACCGAAATGATGGCTTCGCCCAACACAGTAACACATTGCGTTGCCGTATCCAAACAACCAGCCGCATTGGCCACAATCAAATCAACACAAATGGCACTCGTATCAGGAATCGTGTAACAATAATCGATCGTTGAATCAACCGGAATGCCATTGACAGACCAAATCCAAGCCGTGCCACCAACGGTATTATCTGTCATGCACAATTGCCCCGGATAATTTGCTGTTGGTGCAGGTGAAAGCGAAAATTGAGCAACCGGATAAGCCTCTTGCGCAATGGTTACCGTATCGCTTCCAATAAAACAACCACTTGCGTCCACAACATTTACAGTATAAGTTCCATAGGGTTGATTGGTCAGCGAAGACGTTGTTCCTCCCCCCGGTTGCCATTGATAACTATACGGCCCTTGCCCCCCCGAAACACTCGCAGAAAGCGACCCTTCATTCGGAAAACAAGTGCCCGATCCTGTTGCATCCACATTCAACGTTGTACTCAACGCAGGTGTACAGACATTGCAAGTACCCGTCTGGTAATACGTTCCCATCATCATAAAATTGTAACAATCGCCAACCGAACTCACGTTGAATGAAGAACTTGACTGTGCCGGCGTAAATTGTGCCGTAGGCTGATCCACATAATTCCACCAATCTTCTACAATTGTAAATGGCGCACTATTATTCATCGAGATGGTAGAACCCAAGCCTTGCAAATCGGCCACCAACATAAAAGCAGTCTGGTTGCTCGAATTGGCACAAACCGTTTGATTGATCATAACCTGCGTCGTTGTACTCCCAATAATAACCACACAACCATCCCAGATATTGATGTGTCCTTCCCAAGTAGCTGTTGGATCGCGGTAAATAATCATCATTGCAAAACCATCCACATCGTCTTGCCCCCCCGCAGGCCCAACCGGAAATCCCGAAAAAACATAATTCCCATTGCCCGAAATAATCGACGTTACATCGGCGCGGTACGACGTAGTTCCCGGAAATCCCCAACACTTATCAATATCCGTTCCGATATTCGTCATCGGGAAATTTTGGGTAACACTCGCCGGATTTGTAATCGTTGCCGTAATCGGCGTTCCCGAACCGGAAGCATCGCACCACAAAAACGCTTTTTCGATGTAATAGCAAGCGGGCAATCCGCTTACACTTACCGTTGCAGGTTGTGGCACTCCCGCAGGTGTAAAACGTTGTCCTACTTTTTGCGAAACAGTTAAGTAAGACAATCCACACGTATCTTTTTTGTAGGTAAACCCTAACGTCGTACTTCCGTCTAACGGTTGCACACAATTCATACACGCGCCGCCCACATTAGCCCCGCGTATTGTGGTTGAAGACTGTGCAAACACAACTGTTGCAGAGGCAAGTAAGCCAATAACCAAAAAACGAATACGCATAGGAGGATGTGTTAACTTATTTGTTGTTCACCAACTGCACAAATCCTTGTTTCTCGATAATTTTATTGTTGAAATCGGTAATCGTAGCCACATAAAAATACACCCCATCAACAGCCTGTTGGCCACTTGTCGATCGGCCATCCCATCCGCCACTCACACCATCCCAAGTGTAAATTTTCACCCCCCAACGGTCGTACAATTCACACGTAATGGCTTTCACACCCGTTGCTGTGATCGTAAACACATCATTGTTGCCATCAGCATTTGGCGTGAATACATTCGGAATCGAGAATACTGCTTCGTTCTCAACATCAATACACAATTCCGTTGTATCGGCACAACCACCACTTGATTGCACAATTAATTCCGCACAGTAATATCCTGTATCGTTTACTTGAAAGCATGGCGATTGTTGTGTTGATGTACCCGTGTCAAATGTCCAATTCCAAGTTGTTGCCGCTTGCGAATTATCTGTAAAACATACCTGAGCCGTTCCACCAGTTTGCAAGACAATCAAATTGTTTGGCGCATCGCTTGTAAATGCTGCGGTTGGAACAGGGTTTACCGTAATCAAATTCGGAATCGTAACCGTGCCTACACACCCAATCGCATCGGTACACGTAAACGTTACACTATACGAACCCGCTTGCGTGTAACAATTGTTCGGATTTTGTTGCGTCGATGAATTTAGATCGCCAAAATCCCAAGCAACAGAAGCACAATTTCCGGTCGATTGTCCCGTAAAATTGACACACAAAGGTGCGCAACCCGACAACGCATCAGCACTCAGTGTTACAACCGGAGCTTGATTGACCGTTACCGTTACATTTGCCGTTGCCGAAGGCGTTGTACAACCATCCGTTACGGTTACCGTATAGGTTGTTGTTGTAGCAGGATTGACGGAAATAGTGTTGGTTGTGAAATTTCCAGGCATCCAGTTTACCGTATAGTTGCCATCGCCACCTGTTGGCGATACCGAAAGTGTTGCCGTATCGCCCGAACAAATGATTGTAGCACCCAACACCGATAAGTTCAATGGCGGATTTACTGTTACGGTAATGGACTGCGTTGCAGAAACACAACCGAGCGAATCGGTTACAGCTACGGTATAGGTTGTTGTTGTTGCTGGCGAAACTGTATGCGGACCAGCTCCAGTTAAATTATTGCTCCACGCGTAGGTATAAGGCCCAATTCCGCCCGAAGGGCTTGCACTGATGCTCGTGTTTTGCCCGATGCAAATGGTAACAGCATTACTTACTGCTAATGAAATTGGCCCACTCACATTGACTGTAACCGAGTCTAATCCCTGGCAGCCATTCTGATCAGTAACCAAAACGGTATAGGTTGTGGTAGAAACTGGCGAAGCTACTGGATTGGAAATTGAAGCATTGTTTAAGGTTACTGCTGGCAGCCACGCATAAGTTGCATTAGCAATGGTGTTAACAGAGATAGCTGCTGTGTTTCCAGCACAAATCCAAGCATCGTTGCTTGCCGTAACCGTCAATTGATTGGATACGGTTACGATGAGTGTATCTGTATCACTACATCCAGCCGCAGTTGTTCCCGTTACAACATAAGTGGTTGTGATGAGCGGTGAGGCTACTGGATTGGCAATCGAATCGTCGCTTAAGCCAGTTGCAGGTGTCCATACATACGTTGTTGCGCCAGAAGCATTGAGCTGAATCGAACTGTTGGCGCAGATATTGACATCGTTGCCTGCCGTAACAAGAGGTGTAGGATTAACAAGCACCGTAACGCTATCGACATCGTCGCATCCTGCAGCAGAAGTTACCGTCATGACATACGTTGTTGTAAGGCTTGGGCTTGCAACAGGATTAGCAATATTGGCATTCGATAATGTTGCTGCCGGAGTCCAAGTGTATGTACCCGTTCCTGATCCGTTGAGCTGTGCTGTTGCACCAGAACAAATGGTTATGTCTGCACCAGCGTTGGCAATAGGTGTTGGATTAACTGTAATCAAAAGATCGTCTGTATCTGTACATCCATTTGCTGCCGTAACAGTGAGTGTATAGGTTGTTGTTGTAGCCGGAAACGCAATTGGATTGTTGATTGTGTTTGATGTGATGTTTGCATTCGGTAACCATGAATAGGAACCGCCACCTGATGCATTGAGTTGTGCACTATCGCCACTACAAATAGTAACATCTGCACCTGCAAGTGCTACCGGAGTGGTATTCACAACAACCAGAACACTAGCCGTATCAACACATCCATTCGCATCGACAACAGTAAGTGTGTAGGTTGTGGTCGAATTTGGATTTGCGTTTGTTGTCTGTGTATTGGTAGAACTCAAATTTACCGCCGGACTCCAGAGATAAGTACATGTATTGCAAGCTGTGGCTGTAAGTAGTGTTGTATCGCCACTGCAAATCGGATTGGTACTTGCACTGCAAATAGCCACCGGAGGTGTATTGGCAAAAACGGTCATTTGATCGCTTGCTGTACATCCGTTAGCAGCTGTTACAACGACGGTGTATGTTGTTGTTGTGGCAGGAGAAACCGTTTGCGAAGCACCAGCCGCATTGACCAATGTTCCACCATTCCAAGTATATGTTCCGCCGCCACTTGCCGTAAGTGTTACGGAAGTTGAACTACAAATGGTTTGATCAACTCCTGCATTGGCAACAGGAAGGGTATTCACATTGACCAAAATTTGATCGGTTGCTGTACAACCATTTGCTGCCGTTACTAAAACGGTATAAGTTGTTGTTGTTGCAGGAGAAACGTTTTGTGATGCGCCAGCAGCATTAACGAGTGTTCCACCATTCCACGTGTAAGTGCCGCCACCCGTAGCCGTTAGCGTAACAGGATTTCCGGCACAAATGGTTTGATCGAGTCCCGCATTAGCCGTTGGTGTTGGATTGACATTGACCGTAATCTGATCTGTTGAAGTACATAAACCAACTGCTGCTGTTACAGTATAAGTTGTTGTAGTGGTTGGGGAAACAGTTTGTGATGCGCCTACTGCGTTCACGAGTGAGCCACCATTCCAAGTATAAGTACCGCCACCACTTGCCGTGAGTGTAACCGATTGCCCACCTTGCCGTGAGTGTAACCATTTGTAGTGGGCAATTGGTGCTGGTGAAACAATAACTTGAATCTGATCGGTAGCAGTACAACCATTAGCAGCCGTTACAACAACAGTATAAGTTGTAGTTGTGGAAGGAGCAACGTTTTGCGATGCGCCAGCAGCATTGACGAGTGTACCGCCATTCCAACTATAAGTGCCGCC
Organism: Bacteroidota bacterium; assembly: GCA_013298545.1. GTDB lineage: Bacteria > Bacteroidota > Bacteroidia > Palsa-965 > Palsa-965. Next base: position 12,188 of record JAAFIA010000043.1, read on the forward strand.
ACCCGTAGCCGTTAGCGTAACAGGATTTCCAGCACAAATAGTTTGATCGAGGCCCGCATTGGCGGTTGGTGCTGGATTGACATTGACCGTAATCTGATCCGTAGAGGTACATAAACCAATGGCAGCTGTTACAGTATATGTTGTGGTTGTGGAAGGAGAAACCGTTTGCGATGCGCCGGTGGCGTTGACGAGTGTGCCTCCATTCCAAGTGTAAGTTCCGCCACCGCTTGCTGTGAGGGTTACAGATTGTCCACTGCAAATGGTTTGATCCAATCCGGCGTTGGCAATTGGTGCTGGAGAAACGATAACTTGAATTTGATCTGTAGCCGTACAACCACCAACACCAGTAACAACAACGGTATAGGTCGTTGTTGTTGCTGGCGAAACGTTTTGCGATGCGCCAGCAGCATTGACAAGCGTTCCACCATTCCAAAGATATGTTCCACCACCAGTAGCGGTTAAGGTAACTGGATTACCAGCACAAATTGTTTGATCGAGTCCTGCATTGGCAACAGGTGCTGCATTGATTGTTACGACAACGGGCACACGGAACCAGCCCGGGCAAGAGCCAACATAGTAGGTTGTTGTGGTCGTAAGCGCAGGTGTTGTAAAACTTGTTCCTGTTCCTAAAGTATTTCCAGCAACAGCTGCATCGTACCAAATTAATGTGCCTCCAACAGGCGGTGTTCCGGTAAATGCTGCCGTGAGTGTGGCCGTTTGGCCAGAACAAATACTCACGTTAGCAGCAGTAATATTGTAATTGGTGATTGTTGCATTGTTTGTTCCTAAACCACCACGCGTTGCGCCATTGGGAGGAAACTCGCTCAATGCAGGAGACGTTGTTGTACCGTTATTTCCACCAGTTGTTGTTCGTGCAATGGCGCCAGATGAAACCGCGATATAACCGCCGCCGCCGCCACCACCCGGCCCTTCGGCTTCGTTGATGGTTCCGAAAAAGAATGGTCCAGCTGTCATCACCTGATTGCCACCGTTGCCGCCATTCGCTGTTGCCGAAATACCCGTGATCGTTCCGGTTGCATTGATTACAATTGTGCCGCCCGCGCCACCACCGCCAGCACCATCTTTGCCCGAATAGCTTGTTGATGCAGGAGTACCCTGCGCGTTATTGCCGTTGTTGCCATTGGATACAACAGATCCGGTACCACTGACACTGCCAAAACAAATTAAGAATACCATACCACCACCTGCGCCGCCATTGCCACCAAACCCTTCGTTCTGATCGCCAGCTCCGCCACCGCCGCCCAAAAACAAACGACCTGTTGAATAATCTAACGGCCGTCCGCCGTAACCATTGGCTTGCGAATTGCGGCTATCGCCAGCCCACGCACCATTTCCAGGTCCAGTTACACCAGCATTTTGATTCGATCCAGAAAAGGTATAACCACCTTTTCCTCCACCCGAAGAATTGGCCGTTGTCAGCGTTGTAATCGTATTAATGGGCGGTTCTAAATTCCATGCCGCTGTATAAGCGCCATTCGGATCGGGAACGCCTAAACCTTTCCAGTTGGCAATAACGCCGCCGTTTGCTCCACCGCCACCGCCTGCATTGTGCGCGCATCCGCCGCCGCCCGCATTGCCCGCAGCACCACGACCGTAACGGCCTCCCATAGGATCGTAATCAAACTGCGATCCGCAAATGCCTTCGCCTTTGGCCGCACCAAAAAGAGGGTCGTTTGAACCAACATTGTTTACACCATACTGCGCCACATTATCGCCAACCAAATCGCCACCACGGAATCCTCTTCCAGTTGCATTCAATCCATTGGCGTTATTGATAACCGTATTGTTCAACACCTCAACAACCAAAATACCACCAACACTACCATTCCAAGCATCACAGGTTACAGTACCTGTCGAGATGGTGAGCGAATTGTAACGAGGTACACGAATGACTTGACTACGCGATGTGCCACCAACCGTATAGGTATTTGAAAGGTTACAATCGAGGACGATGGTTGTTGCATTGGTAACCGAACGCACCTGCACAAATTCATAGCGACCACACGTATTGTAATTGGTAATGCGTCCCCACGAAGTGTCTAAAGGAAACGCAATGTTTCCGGTAAGCATTCCGTTGAGTGTTGCCCCTTGTGTGGTGTAGATCATCAACAAATCGCCAGGTTGAAGAGCTGTTGCAAAACGCCCATTCGCATTCAGCGATGAATTGGCAACCGTTATCGTATTCGATCCAGCCAAAGCTGTTGTCGAAAGTGCGGTATATTCATTGACAATCACATTCGCTGCCGTAACGGTTATAGAACCATGAACGCCTCGTTGTGCGAATGCAACAAAAGAGCTAAGCGATACTACTAAAATCAGGGACAGTCGTGAAAACTGTTTCATGAGGATGAGTTTGGTTTGTACGGATAATTTAGAAAGTTCACAAATTAGTACTTTCTGACGAGAAAAAAAAGGATCGTGTTTTGGGAAAATAATACAGCGGCAGCGAAAACTGCTATTCCTCGCCACCAATGGCTTTAAATGGGCTACGAGGAGTCCATTCTGAGGGACGTAAATACTCGATAAAGGGTCGAATAATTTGGTTCGAGAACGCGTTGCGGTGCCGGATATAGCACACCAGATTGTATGCCTGTGCACCAACCGTACTTTTTATTTCGGCAGCCGTACGTCCAAGCATGAGATTGGCCACACGGGCCTCAATCGCATCGTTTACAAAATCGTACAACATGCGTTGGTACAAGGCAAGTTCTTCGTTGACGGAGTAATCCAAACCAATAAAATGCCCTTCTAGTGAATCTTCTAGGCGCACCGTTGTTCTGAATCCAACGATTTTCCCTTCAAACTCGTAAACAAAAAACCGGAACTGTTGTGGGAACCTTTGCTTCATGCCTATAAAATAGTCAGCAGTAAGCGATGACAACCGAAATTTTGCTTTGCGGTGAACTGCAGAATAGAGTTCCATCAATCGTTCTGAATGAAGAGCAATCGCATCGGTATCCAATTCGCGAATGGTCATGGCTGCCGATTTTTTCAAAACAGATTTGGCTCGATTGCGGTACTTTTTACTCATATCGGCCAAATAATCGTCAAACGTTTTCCAATCTTCTAGAATCGCGACAATCATTTCTGGTTCAACGTTGAACTGATGGTAACGAGAACGCCGCAACCCTTGCGATTCTTGGTTATCGTAAAAGTCTTTGATCAAAATACACGAAATCAATCCATTCTTTCGATCTTCTTGTGTGATCACTTTAACGGTTTCGGCAAGGCAAGCAAAAGCTTCGACTTCTGAATATTCACGGGCACGTCCCATCCCATAATTTCCGCTCACAAAATTGTTCCCCGAAATCAGTACGCGCATGGTTAATTCATCATTTCCTTTCCGAATCCATTCGCGCCATCCGGCAGTAAATCCAACATATTTTTTGGACGAAGCGAGTGGGGAAAGAATTTCACTCAGTTGTGCATTATCGAGGTGAATGACTTGGAAATACATGGCCGAAACCACTTTCCCATCGCGGTAGGCAAGCGCGTAATGAAAACTCAATTCGGGCGCAGCCGTTTCTTCAAATGCTTGCAGATAATCGCCCGAAAGAAAAAAGTCGCTATTCCAAACGGCAACGTCCCAATCAGAACGATTGACATCGGCAAACGATTGCACCAAATGCAATTGCAAGCCCGATGGCAATTCATACCAACCATTTTTTCCTTGAATGCGACGACAAATACGAATCATAGATACTGGACACGAAGGTAAGAAGCCTTGCCGTAATTCGGCAGATTCTTTACAACGGTTTGCAGCAAGCAGCGATTGGCGAAAATACCAAAGGGCGAGTTCGGACACAACTTGATAGTCGGTTGACTGTTGTATTTTAGTTTAAATGGAAACTCATCAATGCGCCAAAACTTCCATCATCCGCAACAATCCGGCATCGGGAACAATGTGTTCTTTCACCGCTTTTTCAAATGGAGTAAATGAAACCTGATTGTTTTTGATCCCAATCATTTCTTGTTTGCGCCCTTGCATCAAAGCTTCCACCGCTGCATGGCCCATGCGCGAAGCATTTACCCGCTCCATACACGAAGGCGCGCCCCCCCGCTGAATATGCCCCAACACCGAAATCCGTACATCCAAATCTGGAAAATGCTCGCCAATCAGCTGCCCCACGTTCATCGCGCCACCCGTTTCGTCGCCCTCCGCCACCAATATAATTTTAGAATGTTTATCGCTCCGACTTTGACGCAAACGCTCTACCAAATTGCCCAAATCTTGACTCGATTCGGGAATTAAAATACCTTCCGCACCAACACCGATTCCGCCATACAAAGCCAACAAACCCGAATCGCGCCCCATCACTTCCACCACAAACACACGGCTATGCGACTCTGCCGTATCGCGAATTTTATCTACCGCCTCCACAACCGTATTGAGTGCCGTATCGTAACCAATCGTAATATCTGTGCCAAGCAAATCATTGTCAATCGTTCCCGGACACCCTACGAAAGGCACCGCACAAATTTTCGAAAACTCAACCGCACCCCGAAATGTCCCATCGCCACCGATTGCAACCACGCCCTCAATACCGTTTTTCTCAAGCGTCGCTTTGGCTAATGTACGTCCTTCAAGCGTCAAAAAACGTTTGCTTCTAGCCGTTTTTAAAATCGTACCGCCACGGTGAATAATATTCGCAACCGATTTGGCATTCATGCGTACCAAATCGCCATCAATCATGCCTTCGTAACCAAAACGGATGCCATACACTTCAATATTGTGATGAACAGCCGTGCGCACCACCGCGCGCAAACACGCATTCATACCTGGCGAATCGCCACCCGATGTAAAAACAGCTATTTTTTTCATGCGCAAAAATGCTTGATACAACAACTTTTTAAATTACGTCTTAGGCCCTTGATTTTTACTCGCTTTTTTAGAACCATCGTACAATTCGTATTTCACAAAACGACATTCGAGCGGACCATTGAAAATTGGAATTTTTTTCGACGGACGCAACCCCACTTCTTTCAAGCCTTCTGGATTTGAAGTAATCATCCACGCCTCATAACCCGCGTATTTGTGCTTGAGTGTACGACCAATACCACCATACAATTCTTTCACATCGTCTTCAACCATGCGCTCGCCATACGGCGGATTGAGGATAAGTGTTCCACGTCCTTTCGGCGGTTCGTAATCGAAAAAATTCATGCATTGTGTTTTGATCACATCGTCCACACGCGCCAGTTTAATGTTGGTGCGCGCCTTTCGAAGTGTATTGAATGAAAGTTCGATCCCAATCAATTCTTGCGTATCGTTGCTGATTTTATTGATCGCACTTTCGGTAATGGTTTCCCAAAGAGCCGCATCAAAATCGGGCCAACGTTGAAAACCAAACGACTCGCGATACCAACCCGCAGGAATATTATTGGCCATCAAAGCCGCTTCAATCAAAATCGTTCCAGAGCCACACATCGGATCAATCAACCGGCTGCGACGGTCCCAACCCGTGAGCGAAATCAATCCAGCCGCCAACACCTCATTCATCGGCGCACGGCCTGTATCCTCGCGGTACCCACGCTTGTGCAACGATTCGCCCGAACTATCGAGCGACACCGTTACTTTCGTATCATTGATGTGGATGTTGATGCGCAACGTTGGCTTTTCGGTATCAACCGATGGACGAATACCAAATTTATCGCGGAAGCGATCGACAACCGCATCTTTCGTTTTTTGCGCCATAAAAAACGAATGCGTAAACAATTCCGAACTCAATGTGCAATCGACGGCCAAGGTTTGTTCTGCGGTCAAGCGTTCTTCCCAAGGCAAAGCACGAATCGCATCGTAAAATTCTTGCTCCGTTGTCGCTTCAAATTCGGCAACCGGAATCAATACACGCAAGGCCGTACGCAGTTGGTAATTGGTTTTGTACAAAGTGCCCATATCGCCCACAAAACTGACCGCGCGGCGATGCGTTTCAATCTCACGCGCACCCAAGCGCAACAATTCTTTCCCTACATTATCTTCCAATCCCTGCATGGTTTTAGCCACCATCCGAAATTCGCCCGATAACGTAAAGCGGTTGTTGTTCGGAATTTCGTTTGTATCCGGCAAGGAATCTTGTAATTCGTCCATGAGAAAATATTAAAGTGTGAGCAACCAAGCCGTGCAAACACCAACGAGCATGGTTACAAACTTGATGGCATTGAACCGGTGATTTTCACTGGTTTCAAAAAGTATTGTTGTCGAAATGTGGAGAAAAATACCAACCACCATCGCCATGATGATTTTAAATAGCGGATCATCTTCGCCCATTTCTACCCCCAATAAATGAGTCGTTAACATACCCAATGGAGTCATCAGTGCAAACACACTTAAAAACACAAGTGCTTTCATGCGCTGCAATTTCAAATGCAACATCAGACTCATAAAAGCCACCGCAATGGGAATATTGTGCAGCACAATTCCGGTAAGAAAAGGACGCAAATTATCGCCCGCCGTAGTTTGCGAACCCAATGGCATACCTTCTAAAAACGAGTGAATACACAATCCCGCAATGATGCCAAACGGCAAATGCGCGTGTGTATGATCGTGCCCGTGCTCGTGGTGTTCGTGCACATGAATATGTCCATGCTCGATGCCTTGCGTAATGTATTCCAATAAAAGTTGCAAGAAAAACCCAGCCAAAATAAACATCCCAATGCGGTGATCGCCACCTTCGTACAAATGCGGAATCAAATGCAACAAACTCAACGCAAACAAAAATGCGCCGCTAAACGAAAGCAACAAACGCAAGCCCGTTTTGGGTAAGCGAAACATCCAGACACTCAGTCCGCTCAAGAGTATTGAAATAAAAACGAGAAGCCCCGTGAGTAACATACGTTGTTAACTGATTTTGCGTGCAATTAAAATTAAGCGATCCGATTTTTCTGCTTCAAATGGTTCAAGGGCATAATTTCCAAAAACATGCTCAATGTGTAACGCATCACCAAAATACATTTTAAAATCAGCCAGTTCAAGCAATTCAACCTGTTCTTGAAATTCAAAATGCTGTCCTTGATCTTCAAAGTTGATTTTTTTTAGCACACGATTATTCGCAATTGTTTTTTGAATCTGAAACGTGATTGGGCCTTCTGTTTGCGAAAATGAATGATTGGTTTGCAACATACTCCGCACTTTAATCGCATTGAAAAAGTCGATCACTAAAACGCCTTGTGGTTTCAACGCTTTAATCATGCCCGAAATGGCCCGTTGGTTGTCGCGCTCCGTTTGGAAATAGCCGAAACTTGTAAACAAGTTGAACACATACGCATAATAATTGCTCCGAAATGGTCGGCGCATATCGTGCTCAAAAAATTCAAGTCCCTCTTGTTCGTAGTGTTTTGCTTCAGCAATACTTTCCGGCGAAAGGTCGATGCCCGTAACGCGCAGCCCGAGTTTGTGCAATTGCACCGCATGGCGGCCTTTTCCACACGCCAGATCGAGGGCGAAGGCGTTTGGCAAAACGTGCAGAAAACCGCCTAAACGTTGGATAAATGCTGTCGCCTCTTCTTGATTCCGATTTCGGTACAAAAGATGATAATACGGACTATCGAACCAAGAGGCAAACCAGTTCGTTTTATCGGGCAAAGCGTTCATGGATGGCAAAAGTAAGCAAACAAAACGAGAGGTTTGATGAATTGGTAATTCACCCACTCGCCAATTCAGGAAATTACCAATTCAGGAATTTACTATCTTGCACGGGTAATTTTTATGGGGCTAAAAATCACATTTCGGTTTTATTTCATTTTGGTCTGTTTGCTTGCAGCTAATTTTTTGCGCGCGCAGGACTATAAATTTGCGCATATTGGTGTTGAGCAAGGGCTTTCGCAATCTGTTGTCAATTGTATTTTGCAAGACAGCAGAGGATTCATGTGGTTTGGAACACAAGAAGGCTTGAATCGCTACGACGGTTACAACTTCAAAGTATTCAAACGCGATCCCGAAAACCCCAATTCCATTGCCGGAAATTTTATCTACACCCTCTTTGAAGATAAAAGCGGAACAATTTGGATTGGGACAAACGGCAATGGCCTCGATGCGTACAATCCGATTCTTGAAACATTTACCCATTATGCCAATGATCCTAAAAACGTTAAATCCATTAGCGATAATGCCGTTCGTGTTATTTATCAAGATTATAAAGGTCGGCTTTGGTTTGGAACGGATAATGGGTTGAATCTCTTTGACGAATCGACCAAAACATTTACCCGTTTTGTAAACAATAAGAATGACGAGCGCAGTTTGAGTGGAGATCATATTTACAGCATCATCGAAGATGTTCAGAAAAATCTTTGGGTATCGACATACGAAAACGGGTTGAATTTATTTGATGAATCCAAGCGACAATTTTTAAACTACCAGCCCACACAAGACGATGCCAATCATTTGTACCCCAAAGCTTTTTCAAGTGATCCAGAATTGGTTGAACAAATGCACCAAGTGCGCGCCATAAAACGCATGAGCGATGGCAATTTTTTATTGGGTGCCGATGGTGCTGGCCTCGAGATTTTCAATCCGAATGCACGTCGTTTTATTCGTGCTTTTTATCCCAATTCCAATCCCGATTCCTCCTCACTGCTCAACGACAAACGTATTTTCGATATTGAGACCGATCAAAATGGACAGATTTGGCTCGCTACCTATAAAGGTGGTGTCAATGTCTTGAGCAGCGATTTCAAAACATCGCAGTATTATTTACCCAACGATAAAGACCCATTTGCCATCAAAGGCAATTCCATTCGCTGTATTTTTTCTGATGCGCAGGGCAATATCTGGATTGGTAGCAATGGAAATGGCATTGATGTGTATTTCAAACAAACATCACTCATCACACACATCCGCAAATCGGAACGCCTTGAAGTTGGGACAAATACCTTGCCGAGCAACGCAGTATTCAGTATTCTCGAAGACCGCGAAGGCTTTTTATGGATTGGTACATTGGGCGGGGGCCTAAGTCAATTGAATCCAAAAACGGGTGTATATACACACCATCCCGAATTGTCAACAGCCAGCAACAATGGTGTTTTGGCACTACTCGAAGATCGCCGCGGACAAATTTGGGTAGGAACGTATGGCGAAGGCATCAATGTGTGGAATAAACAAACAAAAAAAGTTCGGAAAATCCTGACCAATTATACACGCGGCGATGGGACAATTCTTTGCATGGCCGAAGAACCCGCAACTGGTGCAATTTGGTTTGGAACGTATGATGGTGGTATTTTTCGAGTCGATGCACAAACCGATTCGGTTACGCGCATTTCGAGCGATGATGGCTTGTCAACCGATATTATTTTCTCCATTCATTTTGATCCAGCAGGAACCATGTGGATGGGCGGAAAAGGTGGCGGACTCATGAAACGCGATCCGAACACAGGAAAAATAACCGTTTACAAAAACGATCCTAAAAAAACAAGTTTATCCAACAACATCATCAGCTTCATCACTTCGGATAAAAAAGGCGATATCTGGATTGGTACAACCAATGGGTTGAATCGGTTCAATCCAAAATCCGAAACATTTTGGGTGTATTACGAAAAAGATGGTATTGCCAGCGACAATATTTACGCTGCACTTCAAGACGATCAAGGCTTAATTTGGTTAAGCCATACCAAAGGAATTTCTAGTTTTGATCCAAACGAAGAAGGTGTTGTACATTTCCACAATTATGGTACGCCAGAAGGTGTGCAGCCCGGAGAATTTAATCAAGGTGCTTGGTTTAAATCCCGTAACAATATTTTGTTTTTCGGTGGTCAAAATGGGTTGAATATCATTGATCCAAAAAGTATTGTAAAGGCACAAAGTAAAGCATACGTTCAAATTATTTCTTACCAGCGTTTTGGCAATGAAGTAAAACTCGATAGTACCATTTCGGCTAAACGATTCATTGAAGTGAGTTGGAAAGAAAATGATTTTCAATTTGAGTTTTTTAGCACCAATTTGATTGCGCCGAGTAAAAATTTATTTCAATACTACCTCGAAGGATTTAACGATAGTTGGTCGGTTCCTTCAACCAATCATTTTGCAACATATACCAACCTTTCTGGTGGCAATTATGTTTTTCATGTGCGTTCCGTTGGGCCAGATGGAAAACCAGCATCCGAAGAAACCCTTTTGTATATTCGGATTCGTCCGCCCTTCTGGCGTACCTATTGGTTTTACGCCTTGTGTGGAATTTTAACCGCCGTTTCGATTTTTGTATTTATCCGTTTGCGTACCAGTGCTATTCAGAAAGAAAATAAAATTTTGGAAGCGCGTGTCGAGCAACGTACATACGAATTGGCACAAAAAAACCAAGACATTACCAGTAGTATCCAATATGCACGCCGTATTCAGGTGGCCATGCTCCCCGAAACAAGTCATATTTTTAGGCATTTGTACGACGCATTTATCATGTACAAACCAAAAGATATTGTAAGTGGCGATTTTTATTGGTTCTCCGAAAAAAATGGACGCAAAATTATTGCGGTTGCCGATTGTACTGGCCACGGCGTTCCCGGTGCACTGATGAGTATGATTGGGCACAACTTACTCAACCAAATTGTTCAAGAAAAAAACATCATCGAACCCGCTGCTATTTTACAATTGTTAAATGAAGGCGTTCGTGCGGCACTCAAACAAGATCAGCACCTCGATCAAGACCAAGATACCGCAGATGGCATGGATATGGCCATTTGTAGCATTGATATTATTTCTGGAGATGTGTTGTTTGCAGGTGCCTTGCGCCCACTCGTCATTGTCCGAAAAGACAGCATCGAAAAAATAGAATGTGATCGGTTTACGATTGGTGGCTCGCAAGATAACCGCGAACGCATCTATACCGCACATCAAGTAAAACTCAACCGTGGCGATCGGATGTTTATGTTTACCGATGGCTTTGCCGATCAGTTTGGTGGTCATGACGGAAAAAAATTCATGGTGAAACGACTACTCGAAACCCTACAAACTCTTCCGGGCGAATCGATGCAGGAACAGGGCCTTGCCCTCGATAAAATTTTTACCGATTGGTGCGGCACACACACACAAGTCGATGATGTGTTGGTGGTGGGCATTCGTTTATAAGAAATCGAAACATCTTGTGCTTCATTTCGTTAAAAGGCTTAATTTTGTTTAACAATTAAACCTATTGGTTAACCTGACGTCTTAACCTCAACATCAAAAATACTTCCACATGAAACGTATCCTCCTTCCTATTCTTTTCCTTGGTGCAAGCGCCCTTGTACTCGATGGCTGTAAAAAAGAGCCACAAGACACCGAAACAACATCAGCTACCGACAACAGCTTTTGCGAAGGTGAATTTATGCGTGTGTTGCCGACTGTAAATAAAATCAATATCGACGAACCGGGCGTTCACCGCCTTGGTAATCCTGGCAATAACGAGGTAGCCTCAACCTGCTATACTGTTATTTTTAACTCACAGCCCAATCAGTTTCCGTTGAGCATTACCGTTGATTTTGGTTCCGGTTGCCCTGACCAACAAGATGGCCGCATCCGCGCTGGAAAAATGACAACCACCATCGACCGTTCGGTTGATTCGATTGGCTGTGTAACAACAATCGTTCTCGATAGTTTTTATGTGAATGGTGTACATTTTGAAGGTACCGTCCGTTTGACCAAACTTTCGGCAACCTCCTATCGCAAAGAAGTTATTGGTGGAAAATGCACCAAAACTGGCGCCAACCCTTGGGTTATTCTTTGGGCATGCGACCGCACCATCAGCCTTGTTGCTGGCGCTTCGACAACGGCACAATACGATGATATCATTGAAGTATCTGGCACAAATGCCGGTACTGATCGCAATGGTAAAACATGGAATTCCAATATTACAAGTCCGCTTGTTCGCGATATGTCTTGTTCTTGGATGACTAAAGGCACAATGGAACTCACACCAGAAGGTAAAGCGACGCGTACCATTGATTTCGGCGACGGCAGTTGCGATAATAAAGGAACGATCAGCATCGAAGGCACATCGTTTGAGTTTACGATGAACTAAACCTGATATTTAAAAAAAATGGCCCGTTTTCAACGGGTCATTTTTTTTATCGCTGAATTACAACCATCAAAAAAGCACATTCAGCCCCCATAAACCTATAAAACATCTAAAATCTGCATATTTTTTTTTCAGATGTTTTGATATTCCAAACACTTACCTATATTTGTTCACCTCACTTTAATCCGAGCTAGCTGTATTCGTATATGATGGTTGACATCTACGATTTTTATGATAAAATGGAGCGTAATAACATTATGCTCTCCTTCAAGGGCGATGTGACCTCGGAACTTCTTACCTCTATTTTGCAAATCATGGAGTCGAAACTCGACAATTTGCAAGAAGAACCTAAGGTGAAGAAAAAGGTTTACAACGTACTTGTGGAATGTCTCCAAAATCTCTATCACCACATGGATGAGATTCCGATGGGCGACAACATCGCCGAAAATGAATCTGCGCGTTCTGCAATTTTCATGATCGGTAAAATTGACAACCAGTACAACATCATTACAGGAAATTACATCCGCACACAAAACGTCGATGGGCTGCGCACACGCCTTGACGAGATCAACAAACTGACCAAGGAAGAACTCAAAGATTATTATAAAACAGTGCTCAATAATGGCGAAATTTCGCTCAAAGGTGGTGGTGGGTTAGGAATGATTGATATTGCCCGCAAAACCGGACAAAAACTCAATTACCATTTCATGCCGATCGATAATCAGCACTCGTTTTTCAGTCTCAATATCAAAATTGCCCAATAAATTATTCAGCACACACATGGAAAAGTTTAGCATTGAAGGAACACCTAAAACCCCAACCATCAATTTTGATATGGTTAGTGGGCACTTGGAAGTGAAAGGCCGTTCCATTCCTGAAAACTCCATTGAGTTTTACAAACCGCTTGTAGAAGCACTCGAACGCTATGCGCAAAAGCCACAAGCAGCAACCAACGTCAACATTCAATTAGAATACTTCAATACAAGTTCTTCTAAGTGCATTCTCGATGTTTTCAAAAAACTCGAAAGCATTCAAAAAGCCGGAAGTGCGACAACCATTAATTGGTACTATGAAGAAGACGATGAAGATATGCTTGAAGCTGGCGAAGATTATCAAGCCATTATCAGCATCCCATTCAAAATGATTGAAGTAGATGGATAATATCCTCAAACAATAAACCAAAAGCGGCTGTATTCAAGGAATGCAGCCGCTTTTGGTTTTGTACCATCCTGTTCAGAATTTAGTGCTGCCCCACATAGCATTTTTTTATACCTTTCATCAACTTTACCAATCCCTTACCGATATGAGAAAAAAAATACTTTTTCCTTTAGCACTGTTGCTCTCGCCCGTTGCGTTCGCACAACCCTGCGCCGCACCAATAGCCACAGGAAGTTCTTCCAACATCTTTACCAACATCCGCAATGGCACCGACCCGCTTGTTGCCGATAAAGACCTGAATACGGTACTCTTTCTTCACCGCAATAACGCAACAGCTTTTGGTGGTAGTTCGGGAAATCTGCGCTACGACCTTTCTACCGATGGTGGAAATACGTTTACAAACGATCAGGGTGTAGTGAATCCACTCATGACACGCCAAGCGCGCTATCCGCAAGCCGCAATTTACAATCCGGTGGGCAATACGGTTGCCGCCAATGCGTACCTCAGCTATTATGCGCCAACACTCAATGGAGCCAATTTTGAAGGCTATGTGAGTGGTGTTCGCCAACTCAACGGATCTGGAAATACAGAAAACTACAACCAAGCAGCAGCGCTTCAAACGCTTATTCCAAATGATATTACAAAAGGCGCGCCCGGTACATTCTGGAGCATCGATGCCGTCTGGACTGGTACTGCCGTAACCGGATTTCGCGTTTTAAAAGGCGTGTGGAATGGCAATAACGATATTGTTTGGTCCATCAACACCACACTTACACCAACATTCAACACCGCATTTAGTGGTGCGGCGCAAGTTGGCGATTACCACATTGCATTCGATCCAACAGGGCAAATTGGTTGGATTTCTGTGCTCACACACCTTACGCCTGGACCAACACCAAGTGCATTTTACCCTGTTTTTTGGCGCACCACCGACGGTGGAAATACGTGGAGCAGTCCCGAACAAGTAGATGTCGGACAATTTACGTGTATCTCTGCAAACATCACAATTGGAAATTTTGCATCCACCACATTTGAATCCGATCTAACGGTTGATGCTGCTGGCGAACCACATTTACTCACCACCATTGCCAATGGAAATAATGCGTATGCTATATTCTTTGCACAATGGCATCACATGTTTGACATTACACGCACCAATGGTGTATGGAATGCCCTTGATATTGCCAACGTTCAAGCCGGACGCGGAACATTTGGGATTGCACCAAACACCGCAAACCTAGACATGGCGCCGCAAATTTCGCGTAGTGCAAATGGTAATATTATTTTTTATGGCTGGTCAGACAATAGCACCTACACCATTGGTGCGGCAAACCAAACACCGAATTTATTCATTCGCGGATACAACACGGTTACCGATCAATGGACCAATGTTCGCGATGTTACGAGTTGCAATGTGGCTACAAATGGTGCTGCGTTCTTTCCCAAAATCGCATCCGAATTATTAGAACCTGTTTCGGGCCAATACAAAATTGCAGCACTCATTGGTAGCATGACATCCAACGATCCTGTTTTGCTTGCGAATTTCCGGTTCTTAAACAACTTAGTTTTTACAACTGCCGATTTCAACATCGCACAACCCACAGCCACCATCGCCATTGACCAAGGAAGCAGTTACATCAAATGCGCAAGCACAGCAGCCAATCTTTCTGTTACTGGTTCGTACAGTGCGCTTTTGTGGAGTTCGGGATCAACGATCAATACCGCTTCTGTCAACACAACCGGAACGGTTACCATTACTGGACGACTTGGGTGTTTAGTGGGTTCTGATACCATTAACATTGTTGCTTTAGTTGCTGATACTGCTGGAACAACAGACATTTGTTTAAACAGTTCCACCACATTGAGCGTTTCTGGAAACGCCATTTCTTCTGTTTGGAATCCCGGAAATATCAGTGGTAATACAGCAACCGTTTCACCAACCGTTACGACAACTTATACCCTCACATCGACGGGAACAGGTGGTTGCACCGAAACCTTACCCATTACGGTTACCGTTGATACGGCACGGGTTCACGCATCAGCAGACGTAAGCATTTGCGCAGGCGATTCGGTTGGCCTTTCGGCAATTGGTGTTACTACTTACAATTGGCCTGCACTCAGCAGTACCAATGCAAACGTCAATGTGAGTCCTTCGACGACCACAACATTTGTAGTGAATGGCGTAAGCAGCAACGGATGCGCATCTTCCGACTCGGTTCAAGTAACGGTCAATCCACTACCCCCAGTTACACTCAGTCCAGATACATCATTCTACTGTCCAACAGATTCACCTGCAAATTGTCCTTTACCTAATTTCCCTGGTGGCATTTATTCCGGTCCAGGTGTATTTGGCAATTTATTTGATCCACAATTAGCCGGATCAGGAACGCACACCATTACCTATACTTATACCGATATTAATACAGGCTGTACGAATATGGCAAGCGCAATAATTATCGTTCGCCTAGCGCCTGTCTTGCAAGTAACAGCGAGCGCAACAACCATCTGCGCTGGAAGTTCCGATACACTTACCGCATCGGGCGCGTCAACGTATTTATGGCAACCCATTAACCAAACTACGGCGAGTGTTGTGGTTTCGCCAAGTAGCACAACCACGTATTACCTTACCGGAACAGATGCCAATGGTTGTTATGCAAACGATACGCTTGAAGTTCAAGTCAACGCACTTCCAGATGTAACCGCTGGTCTTTCCGATCCATTTGTATGCGAAGGTTTTGTCATTACGCTTTCGGGCCTCGGCGCGAGTACATACACTTGGAATCCGGGCAATTTAACGGGACAACTGGTTAATGTAGCGGCAACGGTTACAACAACGTACACCTTGGTCGGTACCGACGCACAAAACTGTTCGGATATAGATTCTGTTACGGTTACGGTTTATCCATCGCCCAATGCAAGTTTCAATACACCAGCAACGGTGTGTTTGGCCGACGCGCCATTTACCATCACAGGTGGATCGCCTGTGGGTGGATCGTATTTCGGACCAGGCGTAAACAATGGTATTTTCTCGCCTGCGGTAGCCGGAACCGGAACATTCCAAATTGGTTATGCGGTTACCAACAGCGACGGTTGTTCTGATACAGCATTAGTGCTTTACACCGTCGATCCGTGCATTGGCATTACCGAAAATGGGTTGACAGACGCTATGCGTTTCTACCCGAATCCATTCAATAATCTACTCCTCATCGAAGGCGTTCCGGTTGGTGCAACACTCGAATGGATGGATGCATTGGGCCGTGTGGTGATGACTTCGCAAATCAGCCGTGAGCGCGAAGAGCTTGAAACGTCTATGCTTCCTGCTGGCATGTATGTTGTACGCATCCAGTACGAGGATCAGCAAAAACAAATCAAGTTGATTAAAGAATAAGAGCCTGTTTAAAATTTGTTTTTGAGAATTGTTATGATGCATTTTTGTGCCAGACGAGGCGCGTTTTGAAGGCCATAGCAGTGCGACTACGGTCAAAAAACGCAACGAAGTATGGTGCAAAAAGGCGCATAACAAACTCAAAGGATGAAATTTAAACAGGCTCTAAAACGAATACATTTTTCAAAAAAGCGCGGCAAATGCATATAGCCGCGCTTTTTTGTTGTTTTCAACTACCCATGTTGATAGTTTACCGCAACTGATAGCCGTGAATGCCTTACCAATGTAAAGGATTTCTTACCTTTGCCCATCTTTCGATAACACTTCGAACATCCATGAGAGACTTATTTGACAAAATCCGGGAAAACCGCGGCCCGATTGGCCAACACGCCAAAGAATCGCACGGTTATTTCACCTTTCCAAAATTGGAAGGTGATATTAGTAATAAAATGATTTTCCGCGGCAAAGAACGCCTTGTGTGGAGTCTGAACAATTACCTCGGACTAGCCAACCACCCCGAAGTGCGCAAAACCGATGCTGACGCTGCTGCACAATATGGCTTTGCTTTACCTATGGGTGCGCGCATGATGTCTGGAAACTCTAATTTTCACGAAGAATTAGAAGCCGGACTTTCTGAGCTTGTCAAAAAACAAGATACCATTCTTTGCAATTTCGGTTATCAAGCCATGGTTTCGGCCATCGATTGCTTGGTCGATCGCCACGATGTTATTGTGTACGATGCCGAATCGCATGCGTGTATCATCGACGGTGTTCGTCTGCACATGGGCAAACGTTTTGTGTATCCGCACAACGACATGGTCAACCTCGAAAAACAATTGGAGCGCGCAACCAAACTTGTTGAAAAAACAAATGGTTCGATTCTGGTGATTACCGAAGGTGTATTTGGCATGTCGGGCAATCAAGGAAAGCTCAAAGAAGTTGTTGAATTAAAGAAAAAATTCCAGTTCCGTTTGTTTGTGGATGATGCGCACGGATGTGGCACCATGGGACCAACAGGTGGCGGAACAGGCGAAGCACAAGGTTGCCAAGATGGTATTGATGTGTATTTCGGAACATTTGCAAAATCGTTTGCGTTGATTGGCGGATTTATTTCGTCGGAAGAAAACGTAGTCGAATACTTACGCTACAACATGCGTTCGCAGATTTTCGCGAAATCAATGCCAATGCCATTGGTTGTGGGTGCGCTCAAGCGTCTCGAACTCATGAATAAGCATCCTGAATTGCGCGAGCAATTGTGGACAGTTACCAATGCGTTGCAAAGTGGTTTGAAAAATGCTGGTTTCAATATTGGTACAACCAATTCTCCGGTTACTCCAGTGTATTTGAATGGTTCTATTCCTGAAGCCACCAACCTCATTCTCGACCTGCGCGAAAATTTCAATATTTTCTGCTCGATGGTTGTTTATCCGGTTATTCCAAAAGGACAAATCATTCTGCGTTTGATTCCAACGGCTGTACATACCATGGATGACGTAAACTATACGATTGATGCGTTCTCGAAAATTTCGCACAAACTGACTTCCGGTCAATATCAAAGCGATAAAATCGCAGCATTTTAATTTTCAAATATTCTGTTTCAAAGCCGTCAGCAAAATTTCTGACGGCTTTTTTTAATTCATACACCATGAGTTCCATCGACAAACGTTTTCTGCAAAGTGTATTGCTTTATTTGAGCATTATGCTGATCTGGCATGCCGCCTTTCCGTTTTTAGTGTGTCTTGTTTTGCCACGTTTATTTGTAGGTGATGGTTTGCTCACTACGGTTTTGTACATCGCCATGTATGTTCCTTACTTAATTGGTTGCGGACATATTCTTACGCGTATGTGCAAAGTGCCTGTGAGTGTGGGCATACTCTTGTGTTTTGGTGGAACACTTTTTATTCTACTCATCGGCAACTGGATTTACCGCGATAAAATTGAGGGCTTGTCGTTGGCGTTTGAAATTGTGTTGGCATACATCATTACGTTTTTCAATTTAGTTCCCTTGTTGTGGAAAGCCGGAAGCATGCGCCGTGAATTGATGACAGAAATTTTGACCGATCGGATCAAAGGGCTTCCTTCGCCTGTTGCGCCGTTTTTCTTAAACGATGAAAAAACAATTTCGTGGGGCAACCGTCCGATTTTGATGATGCCGGTTTTGTTTCAAACACATGGCGGCTGGAATGTCCATTTCTTTGTCCTCATTGGCGATGATGCGTATGAATGGACGTATTTTAAAGAACAACTTTATATTTCTCAAAACACAAGCATAGATGGCGCCATTGCGGCACACCTCAGAAAAGTTACACCCGATTATTGGTTTCCCGAAACACAATTGAACGATAAACATTTCTGGGATCATTGTGTCTTGGCGATATACGGAACACAATTTGCGTATTTGAAAATATTGCCGGAGGTGTTTTATAAAATGAATTAATTCTGGTGTAGTTTTTTTTACCGCAAAGTCCGCAAAGTTTTTTTTACCGAAGAGCACAAGTTTTTTTACCGCAAAGTCCGCAAAGGTTTTTTTACCGAAGAGCACAAGTTTTTTTTACCGCAAAGTCCGCAAAGGTTTTTTTACCGAAGACCACAAAAAAAATTACCGCGAAGGGCTTTGCGAACTTTGCGCCTTCTTTGCGCTCTTTGCGGTTAATCCTCAGCCATAATCTTCGCAGTTAATCCCCAAAATAATATTTACAAAAAAACCACCACCCCATCAATTCCCCAACCCGCGAAAAGCCTTCCACACCACACGAATATCATTCTCGATTTTATAATCCTTCGCATACAATAAATTCAACCGATTGGAAATAATTCCCGTGCGCTGCGAATCGTCCAACGCATCAGCCGAAGAAAGTACGCCCTGTTTTATTTTCGGCAAATGAATCGTTCCCGAATCGGGTGCATAACCTACCCACGATTTTTGTCCAAACAAAACCGCAACAATATTCCCAACAAATCCAAACGGTTTTTTCATCGCCCACATCAACACCGGAAATGTTCCTAAAAACAAAATACTCAATCCAACATCAATCACCCGTTTGTTGCGTCGATTCACTGGCTTATTTACCGAATTCATATCAATCACATACAAATCGCCAGCCGTATCAATCGAGTTGCTGCCAATGATGGAAAGACTTTCTGGCGGCGCGATTTTAAAATCAATCGTGCGGCCCGACGAAAGTTGCGCCATGCGATCAATGATGTGTTCGGCTGGTAAATCTTTGGCACAAAAAACAACTTCTTCAATCGCATAAATCGTAACAATATCATTGAGCTGATCGAAGCGACCGAGATAAACATTATCCGTTGTAGGCAAATCGGCAACAGAAACAAAACCGATAAATCCTGTACTCACATTTGTCTGCCGCAAAACACCTTGCACCCGTTTGCATTCGTCAGGACTACCCACAATGGCCATGCGTTTGACACGACCGCTATCGATGCGTAAATTTTTGAAACGCGCCAAATGAAATAACATGCGCGTGAGCAAAAAACTCGTGATGGCCCAACCCGCGCCTAACAAAATCAAGGCGCGCGAAAAACGCAAATGTTCTGGCAACAAGGCATACGCAATCAAAATCAAGGCTGTTCCCGCCACCACGCCACGCACAATTTTCAGCAAGCGAATCGGTTTATCGTAACCACCACTGAAATAAACCGCAATGAGCCAAATCAACGTGTATGCCGGAAACGCAATGTTTACCAACTGTTGCGAGTAGTAATCGCCTTCGCCAAGTTTCACATTTGTTTCGTACGCCTGTTTGATGAAATACAAACCGCCCAATAAAACCGCCGCATCAAAAGCAGGCAAAGCCATTGCCTTGAGAAAACGTGCCGCAATCGCCGCACCTGCACGCAACCAAATGGCCATGTTGATGAGCAACGAAAACAAGCGCGCATTTTTTTGCGAAAAATGTTTCTGCGCAAAAATTACCATTGCACGGTAAAACACAAACACATAATTGACGCTGCTCTTTTTCGTACTCTCGCCTTTGTAGTGAATGATGCGCGTATCGTGGAAATAATAATTTTTCCAACCACCCTGCACAATGCGGTACGAAAGATCAATGTCTTCGCCGTACATAAAAAACGCCTCATCCAACAAACCTACTTTATCCAAGGCCGATTTACGCATGAGCATAAACGCACCCGACAAAATTTCAATCTCATGTGTTTGGTGTTGATCGAGGAACCCGAGGTGATAGCGCCCGAATGTTTTTGATTTTGGAAACAACGCCGACAAGCCAAATATCTTGTAAAACGCTACACGCGGTGTTGGCAAACCGCGCTTCGACTCGGGAAGAAAATTGCCTTTGCCATCGAGCATCTGTACGCCTAATCCACCAGCGTCTGCATGCGTATCCATGAACGCAATGACTTTGCTGAATGTGGTTTCTTCAACCACCGTATCGGGATTGAGGAGCAACACATATTCGCCTTTAGCGAGGCGCATGGCTTGGTTATTGGCTTTCGAGAAACCGGTGTTTTCGCGATTGGCGATGAGTATGGCTTCTGGAAATTTTTCGCGCACCATCGCTACTGAACCGTCAACCGAATTATTGTCCACCACAAATACTTCAAGCGGAATCGATCCGGTTGCTTTGCGGACACTGTGCAAGCATTGTTCTAAAAAATGCTGCACATTGTAATTGACAATGATGACGCTGAGTTTCACAGGCAATAAGAAAAATTCAACAGATTCCTGCCGCTTGGTTTGCAGCAAACAGGTTCAGCCGAATACGATTGGTGTAGCGTTCAATTCATCAATTTCCAGAGTTCGTCTTTGAGTTGAAGCACATTTTTGGTACTGTGCGAAGAGAAAATCACATAAGGAATTTTAAATTTCTTCGCAAAACGTTTATCCAGATCGGCTTTGACTGCAGCGTACAATTCCTCGTCGAGCAAATCGGCTTTAGAAATTCCGAGCATGCGTTTTTTATCCAGCAATTCGGGATTGTAGAGTTTTAATTCGTTGAGCAGAATTTTATAATCTGCAACAATATCATTGCTATCAGCCGGAACTAAAAAGAGCAAGCTCGAATTGCGTTCGATGTGGCGCAAGAAACGTACCCCCAAGCCTTTTCCTTCGTGTGCGCCTTCAATGATTCCGGGAATATCGGCCATCACAAACGAGCGGTGGTCGCGGTAACTCACCATGCCCAAATTGGGAACGAGTGTGGTAAACGGATAATCGGCAATTTCTGGTTTTGCCGCCGAAACAACAGACAGCAAGGTTGATTTACCCGCATTCGGAAAACCAACGAGGCCCACATCGGCGAGCAATTTCAATTCAAATACTTTCCACTCAATTAATCCTTCTTCGCCGGGTTGGGCGTAGCGTGGTGTTTGGCGCGTCGATGTTTTGAAAAAGCTATTTCCTTTTCCACCACGTCCGCCAGGCACAACAATGCGTTCTTCGCCGTCTTCGGTAATTTCAAAAATGATTTCACCGGTTTCGCCATCGCGCATCACGGTTCCGAGTGGTACTTCAATAACTTCGTCTTTGCCCTCTGCGCCCGTCATGTTTTGGCGCGATCCGCTTTCGCCATCGGCAGCAATAACATGCTTGCGGTACTTGAGGTGTAGCAAGGTCCAGAGTTGCGCATTGCCACGCACAATCACGTGCCCACCGCGCCCGCCATCGCCACCATCGGGACCACCTTTAGCTGTTTGGGCGGTACGCAACAAATGCACCGATCCACCGCCTCCTTTTCCGGAGCGGCAACAAATCTTCACATAATCAACAAAACTGGATTCGGACATAGGAACTCAATATTTAAATAGCGCGCAATTAGTTGCGGCGTGTATTTTTCTTTTTGGCAACAGGACGTGTGGCTTTTTTAGCAACCGCTTTTTTAGCCGGAGCTTTTTTCGCAACGGGCTTCTTAGCCACTACTTTTTTGGCAACTGGTTTCGCCAGTTTTTTAGTTACTTTTTTTGCCACCACTTTTTTCGCAGCGGGTTTTGTTGTTTTTTTCACAACAAGTTTTTTAACAGCTTTCTTCGCTACACTTTTCTTTGTTACTTTTTTCGCAGCGGGCTTCGCCACTTTTTTCGCAACGGTTTTCTTCGCTGTTATTTTTTTCGCGGCTTGTTTTGCAACAGGCTTCGTTACTTTTTTAGCAATGGTTTTCTTCGCTGCTTGCTTTGTAACTTTTTTAGCGGCAGGCTTGGTTGTTTTTTTAACTGCGGCTTTTTTATCGCTTGTAGTTGCTGCGGCTTTTTCTTCTTTCACACCAAGGATGGCAGGAAGTGGTTCACGCAATTTTTCCATGGCGGCCAAGCGTTTGGCTTCTTTTTCGGCAGCTGCCTTACGCGCTTTGATGCGTTTGGCTTTTCGTTCTTGAGCCGCTGCACGTGCTGCTTCTACTTTTATCGATCCTTTTACACGCAAGGGCGCTGTTTCAGCGTTGATGCGCAAACACAATTCGGCATAAACAACTTCGACCATGTGTTCACCGTTTACGCCACGATACAAGCGACGGAATTTATACACATCAATCACAGGCGATGTTTCGTCTTCATACACTTTCAACCGATTGCCAACTACAACAGGATCTTGATCGTCTGCACGGTCAGAAAGTTTGCCACGCTCAACAATACGACGAATCAATTCGTCGCGGTTTTTCACTTCGAGCGAAACAACAACGGTGAGCTTGCCGCCACGACGTTGCAGCATGTCATCCAACATCGGAACTTGCTCCACGGTACGTGGAAATCCGTCGAAAATAAATCCTTCCGCTTTCGGATATTTATTCATTTCATTTTCGAGCACACCAGCCACCAACGAATCAGGAACAAGTTGTCCTTGGTTGATGAAATCTTGCGCTTGCTTGCCAAGTGGTGTTCCTGCTTTGCGTTCTGCACGCAAAATATCTCCGGTAGAGAGGTGAACAACGTTATACTTCGCAGCAAGTTTTGCCGATTGTGTTCCTTTGCCAGCGCCAGGAGGGCCGAAAATAACGATATTGAGCATAGTGTTGGTTTGAGAAACGTTTGTCTTTATGGTGTGTAAGCGTTTAATCTTTGCTGATGACCCAAATGTCTTTCAAATTGCGACCAAGGCCATTGTAATCGAGGCCGTAACCAACAATGAACGCATCGGGTATTTCGAGTCCGATGTAATCAATCGGAATGGTGCGGGTGTAAGCGTGTGGTTTGAAAAGCAAGGTGGCGATACGAATTTCGGCGGCGTGTTTTTCTTTCAACAAACCTACCAACGTTTCCATTGTAAATCCGGTATCTACAATATCTTCGACAATAACAACCGTACGACCATTCAAATCTTCGTTCAAGCCGATAAGTTGTTTCATGGTACCGGAAGATGAAGTGCCGTGATACGAAGCGAGTTTGACAAACGAAAGTTCGCACTCAATGCGTACATCGCGCAACAAATCGGCGGCAAATAAAAATGCGCCGTTGAGGACAACCAAAAATAATGGACGTTTGCCTTTGAGGTCTTCGTTCATGCGTTCGGCCAAAGCCAAAACCGATTCCCGAATCCGCGTTTCGGAAATGTAAGGGACGAACGTTTTGTCGTCGAGGCGGATAATGGATGTGGTGCTGGTCACAATAAGGCGCAAATTTAGGAAAAGTAAGCTGATTTGTGTTATATTCTTTTGGGTTGGGTAAGAACCTTTTTTAATCTGGTGAATAAATCTACATTTGGCATCCAAAAATTTCCCTGACCGTGAAAAAAATTCTTGTTTTACTACTGCTTTCATGCAGTTTCTTTGCCCAAGCACAAACCACTTCCGTGTTTCATGTCGAATCGGAATATACTGTTCAATATGGCTATCGGTATTTTTTCGATAAACTCAATCCGCAAACAGGTGTTTCTGTACAAATTGCGCAATTACCCATTGTTGGTTTTTTTAGTGGTACGGGGTTCTTCAATTGTTTTGGACATTATGTTTTTCAAGGTATAGACAGTGTGCTCCAAAACGGCGATAATGCGAATGCGCTATACGAAGTTGATACGCTGGGCAACTTGATTCGTTCTTTTCCGATGGATACCGCGCAAGGTACATGGTATCTTTCTACTTTTCCTTCTGCCGGAACCGCATTCTATTATGCCATCCGATTGGATGTATTTACAGGCAACTGGATCGCCGAAAAAATCAATGCGCTTACAGGTGCACGAACGCTGCAGACACTTCCCATTCCGACAACGTACAGTTTTATCAATTCGGCACAAACCATAACCCGAAACGATGTGCTTTGGTTTAGTGTATATGATCAACTCGCAACAAATACTTATTTGCTGAGTTTCGATCCGGCAAACGGGCAATTGACATACGCCGATACGCTTCTCGGTTATGGTTATGATTACGAAGCATTGAATTATGATTGCGCCAACGATACGATTTACGGTTTTGTGGCGCATGGCGATACCGTTTCGGGTGCAGAACTGATTAAAATTCATGGGGCTTCTGGTACCGTTATACATACTGGCATTACCGCGCAGGGTGTATTGAATGATCGTTTTGCTGGTCGTTCGCATACGCGTTTAACTGATGGGCGTTTTTACATGCACACGTTCAATGCAACGTATTTGCTTCCCAATTTTTATGTTTCAGGTCCAACATTTGTTTTGCCTACTACAGCTGCACAACAAACGCTTTCGGTCTTTTGTATGGCTGCCCCGCGCGAAACGTGTAGCTTTTATACGGCTTGCGAAACCAATGGAATTGGTGTTTTAGCAGAAACACAAACGAGTTTGTTTCCCAATCCGGTAGTGCATGGGTTGGTTTATATCAACGGTGAGGGTGAGTTTATCTTGACCATTTTTGATCTTACAGGAAAACGTGTGCTTGAGGTTTCGGGCAATAAAGGGATGGTTGTTTCTTTGGCGAGTTTGGCTAGGGGTATTTATGTGGCTCAACTCGTAACAGACGGAAAAACTGCTGTACAAAAACTAATTATTGAGCCTTAAATAGGGCATTGTTCTGAAAATTAGCTTGCTATGTTTGGAAATAAGCTAGTATGTGCCTGATGCGCTTTTTTAGTTGTGAACAACTGCCCAAAACAAGGCTTATTTCCGTACCTTCCTGAAAGATTGATGCGGAAAACGATGCACCTCTGGTTTTCAACAAAATGTGTATAAACCATGTTCATATCGCTTTTTTGGAAGGGTAATCTACTCACTACCAAGCAATAAGGCGAAACGTTCATAAACCAGTCTTTTTTGAGGTTTCCCGCTCACTGAAATTTTTACTTTTGTACCCCCCAAATAAAAAGCAATTGCCATGAGCCAGGCGGATGAACAATTTAACCGACAGAATAAAACGACCCGACGTTCGCCAGCGTTGACGAAAATCTCGCAATCGACCTTGTTGCAAGATGGACGTTTGCCGCCACAAGCGGTTGAACTGGAAGAGGCGGTACTCGGTGCGCTCATGTTGGAAAAAGATGCGCTCACAACGGTGATTGATATTTTGCAGCCGGCGAGTTTTTACAAAGACGCGCACCAAGAAATTTTTTCGGCCATTCAAAACCTGTTTCAGAAATCGGAGCCTGTCGATATTTTGACGGTTACGCACGAATTAAAAACGGCGGGCAAACTCGAAATTGCGGGTGGTGCGTATTATATTTCGCAGCTCACCAACCGCGTTGCGTCTGCGGCCAACATCGAATTTCACGCGCGTATCATTGCGCAAAAACACATTCAACGCGAACTCATCCGCATTTCGACGAACACGATTACGAATGCGTACGACGATACGGCTGACGTATTCGATTTGCTCGATACCGCCGAGCGCGATTTGTTTTCGGTTGTAGAAGGAAATATCCGCAAGAATTACGACAAGATGAGTACGCTCATCAACCAATCTTTGCAAATGATTGAAACCGCCCGTAACCAGAAATCAGGTGTAACGGGTGTTCCAAGTGGTTTTACGGCACTCGACCGCATGACTTCGGGTTGGCAAAATTCAGATTTGGTTATTCTTGCGGCTCGTCCGGCGATGGGTAAAACCGCCTTCGTGCTCTCGCTTGCGCGCAATGCGTCGGTAGAATTTAATCGCCCGATTGCGGTGTTCTCGTTGGAGATGGCTTCGGTTCAATTGGTGCAGCGTTTGATTTCGAGCGAATCGGAATTGCCTGCCGAGAAATTGAAAAAAGGACAACTCGAAGATCACGAGTTTCAGCAATTGCACGTTAAAATTGGTAAGCTTTCCGAAGCTCCGCTTTTTATCGACGATACGCCAGCACTTTCTATTTTTGAATTGCGCGCGAAATGTCGTCGCTTAAAAGCACAACACGATATTCAGTTGGTCATCATCGACTATTTGCAGTTGATGACAGCGGGTGGCGATAGCAACCGCAACGGAAACCGCGAACAAGAAATTTCTACCATTTCGCGTTCCTTGAAAAGTATTGCCAAAGAATTGAATGTGCCAGTGATTGCGCTTTCGCAGTTGAGTCGCGCGGTAGAAACGCGGGGCGGCGACAAACGGCCACAACTTTCCGACTTACGTGAATCGGGTGCGATTGAGCAAGATGCGGATATGGTCTTGTTTATTCACCGTCCAGAATATTACGGTTTCACACAAGATGCGGAAGGCAACAGTACACAAGGCGTTGCCGAAATCATCATTGCCAAGCACCGGAATGGCGCGGTGGGCAGCGTAAACCTGCGCTTCATTGATCGTTTGGCGAAGTTTATGGATTTAGACGGCGGCGGCGGATTCGATGGTTCGATGGGCGGCTACAGCGGCGGCGATGGCAACGGCCCATACAACCCCAGCGCGGGCCTCGGCCCTTCTACCGATTTTGGCATGGGCAACAATACCGTGATTGTTGGATCGAAGTTGAATGATATTGAGGAAGATCCGTTTTAGGGGGAAAGGTTTGCTTGAAATTTTCTATGTCCTTGAGTTAATTAGTATTTCTCCTTTTTACACGTTAAAATATTTTTCTGACCATAATTCCTCACAGATTCGCTGAACAAGTTTTTGTCTTTCTCCAATTTCCTTTTTCTTGAACTGCAAATGTGGCTTGAATCCTAACTGTTGTACACTTTCCGATTTCATAAAATTGGGATTCTTCAAATAGTAAGCCGGATGCAACGTTTGAGCGTATGTATTTTCTTTAATATAGTGCTCTAATTTGTCTTCGTACCGATCACTACTGAATGACTGATTGGTTCCATGTGGCAATAAAATTAAAGCCCCTAAAGCATTTCTCCATTCTTGAAAATCATCTTTTTGATCAAACTCGTCTGTATGTTCTTCAAATTTGTTAGCCCAAATGTGTTCTATTTCAAATTGTTTTCCGCTGGGATGATGATAAGTAACATAAGTCGTGTCTTTACCAACCAAATTGTCAACATAACTTGATACGCGTGAAAGTAGATGTTTTACAAATTTCCTATTCATGCCATGCAAGCGAAAGTCCCAAACACCACCCCATGTTTCAGTAATTTGAGCAACTTCAGTAGATAAGTGTGAACACAATATATTCAAGTCATTATCTCGAATGAGTTTGATGACATTGAACATGGTGTACTTAATTGCTGTTTGACCAAACTTCTTGAAATTTATACTTCTTCTAACGGTGAATGTTTCGATGTATCGAGCAACAAAGTCTAGTTTCTTTTTGATCGTCGTTTCACCATCATCGTAGTTTATTGCAGAAAGAAGCAATGGCTCTTGTAGCGATTCCGCAATACCCCAATGATAAATATAGTTTAAGTGCGGTATGTCGTGAGTGTATGTAGATTGATTTTTTCTAATTTCAATATACCATTTGACAAAAAACGGAAACTGATTTTTGAAAAAAGAATAAAACTCATCAGGTGAGTTTAGTTTGAATAATGATTTATGATTGTCTTTAAACCAATTATGAAAACGTGATCCAATCAATTCAAAATCTTGATTTTCCGAGCCTACTTTACCCGGCCTAATACTAACGGCATATTTAGCTCTGAACCATGCTTGAAAAAAACTTTGGTCTGTTGTTTCTCCATATTCATGAAGTAGTTGGATTTTGTCTTTCCATAGGTCATTAATTTCTGCTCTTTTCTTTTTATCTATAATTTTTGAGAGAATATACCCTTTCAACATTTCTGTTGGTGTGAGGTTCAACCCTCGGTCATTCATTGTTTCAAAAATAGTATATGCGTTCTCGTCCGAATAGGCAGTGATTTCGACGATGACAACTTTTTCGATAAACCAGTCGATAAAAAAAGGCAATGCTTGTGGATTGATTTCTTCAGGGAAAGACGCTTCAATATCTTCATAGCGTTCTAACATATTATGTACCGTTTCATCATCATTTTCCGTCGGTTCGTATTCTCCTAATTCGAATAGTGCTTTCAAACATGCTTCACGTGAATCGTCGCTCATGTTAAACGACTTTTCGCCATACTTCTCAGAAAACACAAGTTCTGCAATGTTTACTTGTTGCTGATTCTTTTTTTGCAGATGATTGAGATAAATGAGTAAAAGAGTAATCGACGTAATACGTTGTTGACCATCGATAATCGATTTTTTACCGCTTTCTGTGTTCACACTAAACACCACAGGCCCCAAGTAGTAACTTTGGTAGTGAG
>JAAFIA010000044.1 GCA_013298545.1 Bacteroidota bacterium
ATGCGTTCTGCGGTATTTTCCCAGGCGGTAACGCTCACCCAAGTCGTGTCTTTCACGAGTTCGCTTTGGCCGTTTTTAAATTGGCGATTGATGGCGATGGAGATGCGGGCATACACTTTGCCACGCTCCGATTTTTTGAGTTCGGGAGCGCCGCCTAAACGTCCTACGAGTTGCACATAATTGTTAAGGTTGGCCTGATAAGCAGGATTGAATGGTGGTGTTTGGGTGTTGTTGGTGTTTACTTGATTGCTTGTCATGATAAAAAAAATTAAAAGGTATAACTGAAAAAATTTGTGTCAAGTAGCAAGCAACTGAGCCTAGGAAAACAGTGTCTGGCGATTTGACGGTGCAAAGGTGTGGCGGTTGTTTTGTTTTATTCGGTTAATAAGTATTTAGTTTCGTTTGTAAGTGTTTGTAAACGTTTACTGTCGGTTATTGTCTTTAAATACGGGCATTTCAAGAGATAGGTGTGTTGGTCTTGTTTGTGAAATATTTGCATAGGGGTAACACTTGATTCGTTTCGGTAGCTGTTTTTGGATAAGGCATTTTTCTAGGTTTGGCAAACAGTAAAGCAATCAGCATGGTAATTTAAAACACGGTTGATTGTTTAATCATGGTTGGCCGCCGATGTAACTGCATAGTAAAAAGTGGAGCAGAACCCACTCCCGATTCATCGGAAAAACGGACAATTCAAACAGCACTAACACCCTACGATTATGAGTTCAGGATAACTGGGCGTTACTGAGTTTTGTTTTTTTGGGGGAGGGGGATTTGATGGCGTAATCGGTGAATGGTTGTATTGTATTGTATTTACGAGTTATGGAAAAAATGCTTAAAGATGAAGGAAATGAAACAGTTACAACTTGTAACGTTTTGAAAATACGGGCCTCCAACAAATACATTTCTCAAGCAACAAATCCTAAAGATTTTGAAGCAAGCAAAGAAGTGGCCCAGCAAGGTATCTATGTTGCCATAATAGGACTTAAGGAGTGGGAATCTAAAACGGGTAAAAGGTAGTAAGCCCGCTCAATGCTAAAGCAGCCTTAGGTATTGCTCAATCGAAAAAGAAGAAGGGTGCGTAAAAAAAGAATTTTCCCATCTCGCCCGTCAGCGAACCCAGCATATCGAGTTTTGCTTCTGGGGGTGAGTATATTTGATGGCGTAATTGGTGAATAATGGGTTGATTGGATAGTATTGGAAAAATGTATAAGTTTGAAAAATATGATTTTAAATAAGTACAATTAAACTTGCGTCAATTGTGTGGAATTTGGGGGAATTGACGAAAGTTTGTTTCGCCAATAAACAAGTTATAACCAATGGTAAAAACACCCAATGTGTAACCAAATACAAATTAGAGAAAACTTAAAGACAAAGCAATTAATAACCATTTATATAGAATTAATAAAATCCTATTTTATACCTGATTAAAAAATGACAATATGAAACATATATTTGACGAAATCGAAAAAATCAACGCTGGACAAAACTTTTATAATATTAAAACAAGCCCCATAAGTAAAAAAATATTTTTGAGGCCAATTGCTAAAGCACAAACCTTTTTGAATAACAAATTTCCTATAGAATTTCAGGAGTTTTATTCGAGTACAATAGATTTAGATTTTCATTTAATTGGTCCTAGAGACAGATTGGGCTACGAACCAGGTCTGGTTAAAATCGTTTGGTTAAAGAGAATGTTTGATGATTTTAAAAAAAATCCAGAACCACTAACTGAGGAGCAAGAAAATTTCATTAAAGTCAAAGCATCTTACCCTTTTTCAAAATGTTTTCCTTATGAATTCTATGATTATCAATTATTCAATGAAGTTACACGACAAAAATTATTTATTGATATTGAAGGTACAGGTAATGCAATATTCGTTGACTTTTATACGCAGAATGAAAAAGGTTACGCATTAAAATTCTTTGCTGTAAGAAACCCTGAACATATATCTGAAATTAACTTAACACTAACCGAATTTTTAAATTACTTTATTTACTTTGGCATCACTGACTACTGGTTTTTTGCTTTCATTAATAATGATTTTTGCTCATTAACCGATATCGACCAAATAAAAAAAGATTTTGGCAAACTAAGTACTCACAAACAAAAAATTGAGGAACTTGAGAGATTGATAAAAGTCTGAAAATAAAAACTAAAAAGCACAGTTCACAAGATAATGATAAATGGCAGGAACCACTGGTTATAACAGCACCTACCCAAAAGGCGGGGTTTCGTGTTCCAAAGACCGTTTTGTGGGTAATCAAACATTAGTTTTTCAAACCAAGTTTTGTGGTAAAAGTCCCGCCCTTCGGGTAGCTGCAAAACGTTAAACCATTAAAACAAAAAGCACCAGCAGAATTCAAAAAATCATATTTTTAAATCAACCAAAAGCCACAAAACAATACCTTGCAAATACCAAACAAGTAAAACAACAAACCCAAACCGTGGCCAGATTACTATTCCTCTTCTTTGCCTTTATACTCACCCAAGCGCAAGCCAACCCTGCAACAGATTCAACCAAACTCCATCTCGATGGCTATTGGGTTTTGGCAGATGGTCGTTATGCGCATGAAATAAAAGCAAACAATCACGGTTGTCCAACACCCGATGCCTGGCACACGCCTTATGCACTCGGAAGCCATCTTTATTTTCACGGAGATAGCGTTTCCTTGTTTCGCTATCCCTATCAGTATTATGGCACGTTTAAGTATCACATTCAATTAGGTGTCTTGTATGTAACCGCTAATCACTTGTTAGCCGATCAGTTTGGCATTCGCAAAGCTGAAAGCGATACTTTGCTGTTGCAGTTTGAAGAAAAGATCAATGTAAACTGCTTCTTATCTGCCGAAGCAAGGTATAAGCCGTTTAAACCAGATGCACTAGTGATCGAAAAACTCACGAAAGATTCTGTTTCGTTTGAGTCATTGATTGGTCAGTGGTGGTATTTGAGAAAGCAAATAAGTACAGAAGATGGTTCCGAACCACAAGTCTTAAACTATCCGAAAGGGATGCCAGATTCCATTTTCGTTTCTTCCGAAATCATCCATCGGAATGGCAATCATCCATTTGTGGCGTTGGACTTGAACAAGCGAATCGTAAACATGTATTTCAAAGATCCGGCAGCTTATTCGTTTCGGTTGCAACCAGAATTCAAAAAAGATGACATCCTCTTTGCACGTTTTGCCGATTACAGGAAGTATGGAGGCGGTTTAGATACCAGTTATTTTGAGGTAATTTATTACTCGCAAGGCCAGTAAGCCGCTTGCCCATTGCCAGCTACATCGTCTTTTAGCCCCCAAACGGAGCAGCTTCCCCACCATTCACCGCCCCAAAACCCCCTTTCGTCTTCCGCAAGTCCCGCTTGGCCCAAAGACGGATTTTGCGTGCAAAGATTCCTTAAACTTGCGCGTTCTGTTTTGAACCGAAAACCAATTGCAATGAAACGTTTTTATATGCTCTCGCTTGCTGTTTTGGCAAGCACTTCTTTGTTTGCTCAGTTTGTGGGCAACGGTGGCGAAGCCCAAGGCGTGCGCGCGTACCTCAACGATAACGCTTGGGCGCCGCGCGAACACCATGTCGATTTTCTGCACATGCGTCTTGAAATCAATTTCGATGTGGCGCAAGGACTGGTGAAAGGAAAAGTAACGCACCGCTTTACGCCGCTGCAACAACAAGTAGATTCCATCTGGCTCGATGGGCCGGGCATCCGCATTCTCGAAGCTTCGTTGAATGGCAAGGCCGTGAGCTACCGCACCGAAGCGCAAGGCACTTGGGTGAAAACCGGACGCACGCTGACTTGGGGCGAAAAAGATAGTTTGCAAGTGGTGTATGAAGCCAATCCGCGTAAAGGCTTGTATTTTATTGGCTGGAACGATCCGGCTGGAATTTGTCGCAAACAAATTTGGAGCCAGGGCCAAGGCATCGACAACCGCAATTGGATTCCGTTTTACGACGAGATGAATGATAAAATCACGACCGAAATGATTGTTACGTTTGATGCGAAATACAAAGTGCTTTCAAACGGGTTGAAGATAAAAGAGAAAGACAATAAAGACGGTACCAAAACATGGCATTACCGCATGAGTAAACCATCGCCGCCTTACTTGGTGATGTTGGGCATTGGCGATTACGAAATCAAACAAACGAAATCGAAATCCGGTGTGCCGATGAATTTGTACTACTATCCCGAATGGAAAGATCGGGTAGAGGCCACGTATCGGTATAGCGAACAGATGGTCGATTTTTTTGAAGCTGAGATTGGTGTGAATTATCCGTGGGAATCGTATTCGCAAATTCCGGTGCAGGAATTTATGTATGGTGCAATGGAAAATACAACGGCAACTGTTTTTGGCGACTTTTTATTTGTGGACGAACGCTCAGAACTCGACCGCGCGTATGTGGGCGTGAATGCGCACGAGCTGGCGCACCAATGGTTTGGCGATTATGTAACCGCGCGTAGCGATGCGCACCATTGGTTGCAAGAAAGTTTTGCAACGTATTACAACATGATGTTTGAACGCGAAGTGTATGGCGCAGATTATTTCGACTGGGCGCGCTTCAACGGACAAACGGCTTCGGTTGCGGAGACCAAGAAAAATTTATTTCCGGTAGCGCACAGCGAAGCGGGTTCTACACGTCATTACCCCAAAGGTGCGTTTGTGTTGAACATGTTGAAAAATGTGTGCGGCGGACGCGAGGCGTACAACAAAGCCATCAAATATTATTTGCAAAAACATCCTTACGGCAATGTCGATTCGCATGATTTGCTGGTGGCGTTTCACGAAACCTTGGGCTTGTCGCTCGATTGGTTCTGGGACGAATGGATTTACCGCGGTGGCGAACCGATGTACAACGTAACGGCAACGGATATGACGGGCAGCAATGGCAAACGCCAAACACGTTTTACCGTGGAGCAAGTGCATTCGATGAGCGAAACGGTTGGCTTATTTAAAATGCCGATTTGGTTTGAAGTGCATTATGCCGACGGTACATCGGAACGTCAGCAAGCATGGATCGAAAAGGTAAACCATACGGTTGATGTGCCAAACAATGCGGGAAAGAAAATTTCGTACGTCTTGTTTGATCCGAACAACGAAGTGATGAAAACGGTAAATTTTGTAAAACCCGTAGAATGGTTGAAAAATCAGGCGGTACAAGCCAAGTCGATGCTCGATCGCCGCGATGCGCTTGTGGCGATGCGCGAGTTGCCGCTCGACGAAAAACGCAATGTCTTGATTGCGGCGTATGGCCATGAAAAATTTCATGCACCGAAAGGCGAAATTATTTCGCAACTCATCACCGATACCGATCCGGCTGCGCTCGCGCTCCTGCGCAATGCGTGTGCCGATAACGATGCGAATGTGCAAAAAGCGGTCTTGAGCAGCACCACCAAAATCAACAAAACCTTGTTGGCCGATTATGAAAAATTGCTGCAATCGAAATCGTACGAAGTGGTTGCGTCGGCCTTGGAACAATTGTGTTTTGAGTTTCCAGAAAATACCAACCGCTATTTAGACATGACGAAAGGTGTTACCGGAACAGCAGGACGCAACGTAGAAATAAAATGGCTCGAAGTAAAAGCGGGAGCAAGCAACGATGCCGATGCGTTAAACAAATTGGTGGCGTATGCAAATGAATCGTACGAATTTAGAACACGCGTGAATGCCGCGCAAGCCTTGAAGCGGTTGAATTTCTGCAACGAGCAATTGGTGAAAAATTTAATGCAAGCCGTATTCAGTGCCAATACGCGTTTGGCGAATCCATGTGTTGAAACCTTGCGTCATTTTTATGGACAAGCGCAGTACCGCCGCATGATTGGCGAATTTTTAGATCGCCAGAAATGGAAGCCTTGGGAGAAAAAAATTGTGTCGCGCATTACTGGTTAAAAAGACGATTTGAAGCAATGCCCGTTCATGAATTTGAACGGGCATTTTTTTTTTACAACGTTGGATTCAAAAATTCAGTTACATTTGCGGCGGTTATGGTTTTTGCAAGCTTGCCTTGCAGAATTAAAAGGGAATCTGGTGTAAATCCAGAACAGTTCCCGCTGCTGTAAGCCTCATTTTTTTGCTGCATAATGTCACTGTTTATTACCAAACAAACGGGAAGACGCAAGCAAGAGAGGCGAGTCAGAAGACCTGCCAAAACCGCTAAACCTAACGATGCTTTCGGGTAAAAAGCAGGTAGGTGAAAGAAAGTGATATTTCTTTTTCCTGTCTTTTTTTATGTGGGCATTGGATGTTAAACCTAAAAAATGGTTGCAACCATGAACATGAAGTACAACACAACAAAACAGTTTATTGCAGCAACGCTCTTGTTGAGTGGCACCGCAATGGCGCAAGACACACTCGCGCCCAAACAATTGAAAGAAGTAACGATTACCGCCAATCGCTACGAACAAAATCCACTCGATGTGCCGCGCAGCGTTACCGTACTCACGGGCGATTCTATTCGCAACAGTGGCGTAAACACATTGCCCGAGTTACTAGCGCAACAAGAAGGTTTATTTGTCATGGGTACAAACCAAAATCCCGGACAATTGCAAACGCTTTATACACGTGGTGCAGGACCAAATCAAACCTTAATTCTGATTGATGGGGTGCGTATTTCCGATCCTTCGTCGCCTGACAATGGTTTGGATTTGAATGAACTTTCGCTTGCCGCGATTGATCGCATTGAAATTGTGCGTGGCTCGCATAGTACCTTGTATGGTTCTTCGGCTATTGGTGGCGTGATCAACATTGTTACCAACAAAGCGAATGCAGAGCCGGGCGTGCGTGTGAATGCGCAAGTGATGCAAGGAACAATTGGTGCTGGAACCTTGCAAGTGGGCGGACAAGTGGGCGTAAACTACACACACAAATCGGGCTTTTATGTTGGATTGACGGGGCTTGGTGGTTTTACAAATGGTTTTGATGCTACGTTAGACACGGTTTCTAATCCACAAACATTTTTGGAAAAGAACCGCGACAAAGATGGTTTCATGCGCACAGATGCGATGGGGAAATTGGGTTTTAAAAACGAAAAATTGGATGTGTATGCGTCGGGTCGTATGATTCATTACCGCACAGATATTGATAAAGGTGCGTACAACGACGATGCGAATTATGTAGCCGATTTTCAACGCCAGTTGTTTACTTATGGTGCGGCGTATCGCTTCAACGACCAGTTTTCGATTTCATACATTGGTGGTTCAACGGTGATGAATCGCGAAGTCGAGGACGATAGTTCGCAGATTGCAGACGATGGAACAACTGACCAAACGTATTTTAAGGCGAAGTATTCGGGTGGCAATACAACGAATGAGTTGTTGGCGAATTACAAACGTAAAGGATTGAGTGTTGTAGCGGGTGGAAGTTTATTTTCGGAAGCCATGAGTGCCGAAACGTATTATTATTCAAACGGATTTTTTGGTGTTTATGAATCGCGTACAAACCTCGATTCGCTCGACATTAAGGTCAATACATTATCGGCATTCATTCATGCCGATTTGGGTGGCGAACTGATCAACGATAAGTTATCGCGTTTTCGTTTGGGTCTTGGTTTTAGAAATGTAACACACGATTTGTTTGGCAATACATTTACATGGGAAATTGCACCTTCGGTAAAAGTATCGGAGTCTTCGCTTGTTTATGGTGCTGTATCTACCGGATTCAATGCTCCTTCGTTGTATCAATTGTATTCGCCGGAAAAAGATTTTACGTCTAATATCACCCGTGGTAATAAAAAACTCAATCCTGAAAAATCGCTGTCTTATGAGTTAGGCATCAAGCAACAACTTACTGAGGGTTTGAGTATTGGTATTTCTTATTTCCATACAACGTTAGAAAATGCGATTGATTATGTGTATCTCTGGGATGGCACACGTCCAATTGATTCCCTGTCGTATCTCGATTATCGTGGCGATACCTATTTGAATGTTGGCCGCTCCATCAACCAAGGTGTTGAGTTTTCGGCTACGCTGAAACTTTCTGCTAAAGTTACGTTTATGGGCAATGTGAGTTTGGTGAGTGGCCGTTTGGTTTATCATTCCGATGGATTTGATACAACACATACGCATGGCAATCAAGCGCAATTGTATTCCAATGGTGTTTTCATTACCAAAGAAATTGAAACGGCTGGTTTGGTGCGCCGCCCGAATACAGGAAACTTTACCTTGATTTATACACCGATCTCCAAATTGCGTTTTACACTTCAAGCGCGTTATGTAGGCACACGAAGCGATGTGTATTATTCTTCACAACTCGGTCCTTTTGGCGCATTGGCCACACGTCCGGTTGGCGATTTCACATTGATTGGTGCAGGAGCGCGTTATCAGATTGGCAAATATTTAGCAGCGCAAGTACGTGTAGATAATATCTTTGATATAAAGTATAGCGAGATTTATGGCTATTCGACACGTGGGCGCAGCATTTTTGTTAACCTCAATTTTTCGCTCTAGTGAGTTGAAAAATTAATCCTAAAAAAAGCGACTCAAAAATGAGTCGCTTTTTTTAGGGCATCAATCGCCGTGCTTGTGATCGTTTTCATTGGGTAAATTATTCCACGTATCAATTACGATTTTGTACGAACTATCGGCTTGCAAACGCCAGACATTGGTGTATTTGACTTGTTCGAGCCAAGTAGAATCGTTGTAATTTAATTTGACCGAAGCCACGCCAGTTTCGTAAAGGACATCAGCCGTACCATCAACCGAAATGGTAATGAATTCGATGCCTTTGAGGATGGCAAATTTTTCTTGGTACCAAGTTGCGATGGCAGTTTTACCTACGACAAATGTTTCGTTATCGGGCGAGAGGCGTGCGTCGGCGGCATAGGCCGAAGCAATCAGGGCGGTATCTTTTTTCTCTACGCCGGAAGAAATGCGTTGTGTGCCACTCGTAATTTTTGCTTTGACGGATTCGGGGGAGAAGGGGGCGGGAGCATTAACTTTTTCGGAAGTCGTGTTGCAAGCAAACAGGCTCAAGCTAAATGAAAAAAGAAGCAGGTAACGCATGGTGGAATTTTTTTGCAGATGAAATTTAAACAGGCTCTACGAATGAAAAACTTTGGAGCGATGAATCAGGCCGTTTTTAAAGAAAAGCACTTCGCCAACAATGAGTTCGTCTTCGCCGGGAACCGTGCGTACATATTCCACAAAAATACGATTCTCTTCGGCGATGGAGTAGGTGGGTTCGTAATGCAATTCGGGCAAGCGTTCAAACGCATCGTGCCACCATGCGCGCAAAGCTGCTTTGCCTTTGATGAAGCCCTGTGTTTCGGGTTGCCGTATTTTTAATTTCGGACTAAAATGCTCGGCATCGTCGTGATAGAGCGAGAGCAGAAGATCGAGGTTTTGGGTATTGAATCCTTCAAACCATTGATTTAAGGCCTGCTGAAGTGTATTGCTCATGAAGGGAATCGTTTGTTTGTGTTGAAATGTTGGTTGTTGTGTTTTTATTCGCTGCGCTTTTTTTTAGACATGAGACGTGAGACAGGAGACTTGAGACCGCAGGGGCCAAGACTCAGTTGGTGAATTACTGAATGGGTGATTTACAAATTTACCCATTCAGCAATTTACCCAGTCTCATGTCTCTCGTCTCAAGTCTGCGCGGGAAATGTGGGGCTGAAAATCACTCACCAATTCACCAACTATAGTAACTCACCAAGTCTCATGTCTGAGTGGGCATGTTGCGCGCGGAAAAGCACACGAGAATTTATACACAGATTGAAACACGTAATTTATTTTGCTTTACACGACATACTCATCACCGTAATTTTTTTGGTTTCAGGATCTTTGCGGTTATTGTACATGGGATGCACGGAAGCTGCGAAAACAGTTACTGTACCGCTTCCAGATTTTGTTCCGTTCGGACCTTTCCAGCGGAAGGTTACGGCTGTAATTTCTTTTCCCGTATTTTCGGCTAAGTAGCAACTGAAATCGCCGATGATGATTTCCATGATGTCCATGCAGAAATCGCCTTTTTGAACCGAGCTCATTTCGGCATGAATGCGTCCGTTTGCGAGTTCCATTTTTTCGCGTGTTGCAAATCCGCCTTCGAGGTCGCCAACGGCTAAGATGAAACTTTCGACCGCTTCGGCTTCTTTTTTCAGTCCTTCTAATTTTTTCTTATCGGTTTTGCTTACACCATCTTCGTTGAGCGCATCGGCAATGCTTTCGGCAATGGATGCGGCTTTCTGCGCGGCGGCGGCACATTTTTGAGCATCCATGACATTGGTTTTAAAATCAGCCGCAACATCATCGATCTGTTTGCTGAAATCGTCGGCTGTTTCTGGAAACGATGTGAATGCCAATAGAGGCAAAGCCAAGAGCAGGAATAGGTGTTTCATTTTTTAGGGAAGAAGTTATTGAATTATCGATTCGTGTTTGATTTTCCAAATAGAGATGGAGGTGAATCAAAGATGCATTATTTGTTTGATATTTTAAGGGGGGATGGGGATGTTTTGTGGAGGTTTTTTGAAGGCGTTTTTTTGAAGGTCTGCATCAAAAAAAACAGCTCGACAAGATGCCGAGCTGTGTGTGATGTGGAGCCGGAGGGAATCGAACCCTCGTCCAAACAGGAAACGACTATGCTTTCTTCACGCTGAGTTTCTTGTTGTTTGTCGGGATGGCACAGGTCCAGAAACGCACCAATATCATCCTTAGTTCCTTGAGTCGTCGTGCATCGGAACGGTACACGATCTGCCTCACATTTTCGGTGCTCTTGACGGGACGCAGTAAGGCGGAGCTTCCCGGAGAACATTGCACGTTAACTCTTAGAGTTACGCAGCAAGGGCGTAGTTAGACTCGCCGTTTGTTGTTGTGAGAATTGGGTTTTACGGGCCACGTTCACAACGCCCGGCGTGCTTACATACCCGCCCGCCCGCTGTCAAAACCGGTCGGCCCCAAGTATTTTGCGTTACAAAGATACATCAAAATGGCTGTTTGGCCACATCTATACCAAGCATTGTAACTTCTTGCCGCAGCTTTGCGTCCCATAAAAAAAACAAGCATGAAACTATTTTTTCAAATACTACTCGTCTATATCCCTTTCGGAATCTGCGTCCTGCTCCAACTTCTTTTGCTCTTAACTCTTTATAGCGATGGTGCTTCAAGACTAGCATCGTTAGCAAAAATAGGCATGCCGATAATTTTCCTAACCGCTTGCATCCTTCACTTCTTTTACCGTTCCAAAAAATGAACATCGACATCACTTCTTGGCTACCCCTGATTTTTTTGCTTGGCTTAGGCGTACTTGTTTTTTTTATCAATCGCCAGTACCAATTGGGCGCAACGTGGATCGCCACCATACGCAAACTGGCTCCCTTTTGGCTTGTGTTTTTTCCTGCTATACTCACCTACTTTTTTATTTGCGGCGCACTCTCCGCTACTATGGTACTCGTCTATACCAGCATACGTGGTAAAGCCCATTTCGATCCCGATGAATTTTTGTTTTATGAAAAACTCGTCGAATATGCATGCAGCTTTTTCGTGCCCTTACTTTATTTTAGAACACTACACAAACACCACTTTCCCTTTTTCTGGCTTCCGGTAATAGCATGCATACACGCACTCGTAGCGGGCTACCGCGATGCCAAATTTCTGGTATTACCACCTGGAACGAATGGCGAACCAAGCTTCCAATCAGGCCCACAAATTCTCGAAAATATTCAATGGCTCGATGCCGCAATTCCACTTTTGAGTTTAGGTGTGTTTTTATTTTTTGTTGTTAGGCGCAATTGAAAACGATAAACCGCACAAGGTCGATGCGCAGTTGACGATTGGGTGAATTTATAAATTCACTAATTCATCCAGAACGCCATGCCTTGTGCGGTATCGTTTCAAGCCTCAAAATCTACGCTGCACTTTCATCAACTAGTGATGCATTGAGTGTGTCGAAATTAATTTGCAAGGTATAATCGCCACTGATAATACCATTGGAACAAACCAAATGATTATCAATAGAACCGTCGAATGTGCTGACTGCTGCGATATTATAAACACTCGCATCCATCGTTTGCCTACTGATCGATTTTATGGTTACCGGATTTCCTTCTGCTCCCATAATTTTCATTCCTACAAAAGCATACTCGGCGCGTATAACTTTGCTATTCATGCGCAAAAACACATGGTCGCTAGTAACCGTTAACGTTTGGTTGTTGTCAAAGGTCATTACAATGGCATTTTCGTTGGTTACTGGAATACCCGATGTGAAAACCAAATCCATCGAACTCCAAGTCGGTTTATTGGCCGTCATCGTACCAACGAGTACCGGATTGCCAACATCTAAAAGTTGAACTGCCGTATCGCCAAAAGGAGTTACAATAAACGTGTGTAAATCGTAATCCGAACAACAGCAATAACATTGAAACAAACTCCAGTTCGGATCTTTAGTGCTCATTTCCTGACAAGAGGAAATAATGAGATCGGGAGTAAAAACAAGACTTTGCTTGGTTTCACTGTTGCGACAAACCAATGCTTGAATGGGCCGAAATGTAGTTGCTCCTTGACAGAGTTGGTGAAACGACTCCTGCTGCTGCAATTGCAAGCAAGGTTTATTGTTCGATATTTCGGTCGAATCACAAGGTGTTAAGCCTTTTGCAGCAAGGTCTGCATTGCAATCAGTAATGATATAACTCATGATGGTAGTTGTATAAATGAGACATGGGTGAATTAAAATCCAAACCACATGCGCAACGAATTAATAATTCCCTAAAATTAATTCATCAACGCACACGCTTTAGATATGATTTAGAGCCTGTTTAAAATTTGTTCCGAAGCATCGGGATTAAGAATTGTTATGATGCATTTTTGTGCCAGACGAGGCGCGTTTTGAAGGCCATAGCAGTGCGACTACGGTCAAAAAACGCAACGAAGTATGGTGCAAAAAGGCGCATAACAAACTTAAAGGATGAAATTTAAACAGGCTCTTTAAACAAGTTGCATGAAGCACAACCGTTTTATGCTTTATATGCTGGGTTGAGTTGATCGAAATGAATTTGCAACGTGTAATCGCCGCAAACAATGCCATTGGTATTCACTAAATGGCCATTTGGAGTTCGATCAAAATGGGTTGTTGTGGCCAACTGATAAATTGTTCCTTGAAATGTGCTCAACTCTAGCGTATTGATTTTTACAGCCGTACCATTGGCTCCGAGCAACACATCGGTTAGTTGCAGAGCAGCCACCTGTTTGAGCTTTTGATTGGTTAGCATAACCAAGTGATCGGGCGTACACGTCATTTTCTGATTGTCGCCAAAATTTAGCGTGAGCATTTCATCACTACCGCTAGATTTCATGCTGTTGCAAAAATCGAGCGTCGCTGGCGACCAAACAATTCCCGTAGTATGGAGCGAGCCTACTAAAACAGCATGACCCGTTTGCATTTCATGTACCTGATTGCCTCCGCTTGCATTCGCAATAACTATGTTTGCTTGCATGGAATCGAAACAACAACAATAGCACTGGTAAAAATTCCAGTTTGCATCCTGTTTCTGCAATGCCAAACAGCCAGTTATTAACGTATCGGGAGGAAAAACCTGGATTTCATTTGTACCCGAATTTCTGCAGACAACAGCTTGAATTGGTACATAAGGATCCGTGCCTGAACAAACCGAGATAACAGTTCCTTGATTCTCTGCTTTCCACGTAGTGCATGTTATACTGCTTGCTGGTGTATCGCAAGGCGTTAAACCTGCTTTGGTGAGTGAAGAATAACAATCAGTATAAGTATAGCTCATGCTTATCGTTTTTTGTGTTTGGATGGAGAAAAAAATAAAGGATGTTTGGGCGATAACTACTTAGGCTTTATACGCCGCATCGAGTTGATCAAAGTGGAGCTGCAACGTATAATCACCATTCACGATTCCATTGGTTGTGATCAAATGTCCGTTTGGTGTTCCATCAAATGGTGCATCGGTACTGATGGAATGAATGGCGTACTCCAAATGTTCCAATCCAAGAGCCGTAATTTTTGCTACTTCGCCATCGGCGCGCATCAAGGCATCGTTTAGTTTGAGTGCTTGGGCTTGAATCAGTTTTCCGTTGGCTAGCATCACTACATGATCCGGCGTTACACTTAGTTTTGTTGAACCATTTACAACAAGTGTGATCACATCTGCTGTTTCGCTGCTGTTTAAACCAGCACTCAACGATACTGCTTGCGTTTTCCATTGCATGCTTGTTCCTTGCATGGTTGCAGCATGAATACTATTTCCTGTTTGCAATGTATTGATTGCTGCATCGCCAGTTGGCGTGGTTACGGTTGCACTAAAACCCCCAGAACAGCAACAGTAGCATTGCGCTAAATTCCAATTGGCATCCTGTTTTTGCAATTGCATACAGCCTTGAATCAGATCAGGTTGTGGAAAAACACGGGTTTCACCTGTAACCGAATTCTTGCAGATGATTGCTTGAACAGGTGTATAGAGATAAGGACCGGAACACATGGCATGATAGTCGGTACTATCAGATATGATCCAATTGTTGCAACTGGTTGAACCATTTGGAGCATTGGGATCATCACCACAAATGGATGTAAGACCTTTTTGTTTGAGTGCGTTAATGCAATCGGCATTGGTGTAGCTCATGGATTTTTTTTTAGAATTGTTAGATTGATT
Source organism: Bacteroidota bacterium (assembly GCA_013298545.1). Taxonomy (GTDB): domain Bacteria; phylum Bacteroidota; class Bacteroidia; order Palsa-965; family Palsa-965. The sequence continues at coordinate 14,600 of JAAFIA010000044.1, forward strand.
AAATGTAATTTCTACACGGAGAAAGGTTTTTTTTACCGCAAAGACCGCGAAGGTTTTTGTTGTGATTTTTTAACCGCAAAGACCGCGAAGGTTTACGCAAAGACCGCCAAGTTTTTGTTGTACTGTTTTTTTAACCGCAAAGACCGCGAAGGTTTACGCAAAGACCGCCAAGTTTTTGTTGTACTGTTTTTTTAACCGCAAAGACCGCGAAGGTTTACGCAAAGGGCGCAAAGTTTTTGTTGTACTGTTTTTTTAATCGCAAAGACCGCGAAGGTTTACGCAAAGGGCGCCAAGTTTTTGTTGTACTGTTTTTTTAATCGCAAAGACCGCGAAGGTTTACGCAAAGACCGCTAAGTTTTTGTTGTACTGTTTTTTTAACCGCAAAGACCGCGAAGGTTTACGCAAAGGGCGCAAAGTTTTTGTTGTACTGTTTTTTTAATCGCAAAGGCCGCGAAGGTTTACGCAAAGCGTGCAACGTTTTTTGAGTACTGATTTTTTACCGCAAAGACTACACGTTTTTGATCGCAAAAGCTGCAATGGCTTCAATAGATTTTAGAATTCAGCCTCGCAGTTACAGAAATGTGATTTGGTCCCGCAGCCGCGAGATGGAACCTGGAACCTGGAACTTGGAACCTGAAACTTGGAACTTGGAATCAGGAACTTGGAATCTGGAACCTGGAACTTGGAACTTGGAATCTGAAACTTAGAACCTGAAAACTTGTTAGTTTCCTAAATATTTTCTTTTGGTGGCAAAAACGCTTCGCCCCATTTGTTGATGCCAGGTGTACCTTCTGCGGCAACCGGACAGGTATCGGTAGTCAGGCGCATTTTGTTTTTGACCACGCAACCACACGAAGCACAAATTTTATTACCCGTACGGTAACCCGTTTCATTGCGCACTTCAGCTGATGCAGAAACTTTTTGTATGGTATTGGTAGGTTCCATCAAATTTGGGCAGGCGAGGCACGCCGCTTCCCGTTTCGCCAATTGCGATTCGGGAACAGTCGAGAAACCAGCCATTCCCCATTTCAACAAAGCTTTGCTTGCTTTGGAAATTAGTTCTGCATTCGAAAATTTTGGTGCATCCGTTTTTTTCTTTGGCGGATTTTTCAGCAACATTTGTAAGAAATCGTTACTTGCTCGGCTCACCAATAAATTGCGCGCATAATTTGAATCTTCCAATGCCGCAATTAAAACCTCAGCAGAAACAGGACCAGCTAGTCCAAGTATTTTTCCAAATGCAAGACAACGATCTTCGATTGTTCCTTCTGGAAGGTCAAGTGGATCGGTTGGAGTAATAGCAGGAATCATAGGTGAAGATTTTTTTTTCGATGCAAAAGCCGTATGCGTTCCTACTTCAGGAGTTGGTACAACCGAAGGAACAGCAGATGGAGAAGATTGACAGCTACACATGAGATTTAGGTTTTAATATTCCCCCGCAAACGCGTTGCGGGGGAATAAAGGATTAAAAATTTACTTTTTAACAGGAGGGATACCTGGGCTTGTAACAGTAAACGAAGTACTGTTATGTGCTGCATCAACACCCGTTCCATAAATAGAAACTAAGTTGGCAATGGTTACCTTGTAGGTCTGCTTTGGAACAAATGCACCTGTTATGATTACAGTATAATCATTATCACTACTGAGTGTTGCTTTGCTCACTTTTGCACTCGGCGCAAACGAATAGTTAGACAGATTCTCTGCTGATTCTTTCGTTACTCCGGTGCTGAGTGTAAGTGTTACATCCGTTGGTGTTCCTACTGCAAGTTGCAAACCAACAGACGGCATTGGTGCGCCACCTGCACATGTTGGCAAACTGCCACCACCAAATCCAGATTGCATACTGGCCAAACGACAAGCCACAGAAGGGTCGTTGCACACATCGTTTGGATTTCCAGCACCATTATCGGCTGTAATTAATCCAAACAAAGCAGCTACTTCGTTGTAAGCTGTCAATGCATTTGCCAAGTAAGTGTTTTGATACCATACCCAACGCCCAACGGCTGCGAATGCGTAGAAATCGGCATAAGCAGTGCATGAATAACCGAGGTAATTTTCTGGCTCACCTGCCTTGAAACGACCAACGGCGTGGCCTACCAACATGGTTAATCCCAAATAGCTTAGACCTTGCATACGCGCCAATCCACCATTGAGTACAACTGTTGTTGTTCCGTACTGATTTACTGCATATACGTTTGGAATCATGTTGCCCCAGTCGAGGTAGAAATCAAGATCAGGGAAGAAACCACGCAACAATTTCAAAACATAATTGGCATTGTCAAGACCCATGTTGCTCGAAAGCGGATACTGTGTTCCAAATTCCAAGACATCTTCTGCTTGTGCTGGCGACCAGAGCGCAGCAGAAACCGGAGGAAGATCGGCAACGCGTGCGTAAACCGAAAACTTACTCGTTTTCATTTTGCCCAACATGCTTGGATCAATTGCTGTTGACATGAAATCGTCGTGATGCGCATGTTTTGGATAAACCTGTGCATATTGTGCTGTACCCAACTCCGCACGATCATCATGACCATCAACTTTGTACTGTGGCCCTAAATTTTGGAAATACATTTGTAGGGTGTAATCGCCACTCACAATACCATTTGAATTGACGAGGTGATTGTTTGGTGTACCATCAAAAACAACGTCCGTAGAGATATGGTGAACACCACCCTGATACTGACCGAGGCTGCTGGTAATGATTTTCACCGGATTGCCATCGGCACCCATCAACAAATCGTTTGGCATGAGTTTGATGGCTGTAGTAAATTTACCGTTCGCCAACATCAAAACATGGTCAGGAGACACAATCAATTCTTTGTTATCACCAAAGACCATATAGACCATACCTTCTTGTTGTCCGTCTTTTGTGCCCGCACTAAATCGTACTGCTTTTGGCGACCAGATTACTTTGTTTCCACTCAACGATCCAGAAAGAATGGGTTGACCAACAGTTAGTAATTGTACTTCGCAATCGCCATCAGGAACAGCAATCATTGTTCCGTTTGCAAAACAAGAACAGCAGCAGTAGCACTGATAAAAATTCCAAGCAGGATCTTGCGCATGCAAATTGTTACAATCAGTAATCAACTGATCTGTTGGGAATACGCGGACTTCGCCGGTATTGCTGTTTTTGCATAGAATAGCTTGTACAGGCATGTACATTGCTTGTCCGGAACACGAATTGTGGTAAGCGTCCGTTTCCATAAACGCTTGACAATGGTATGGATTACTCATTCCATCGCAAACGGTAAGTCCTTTGGCTGTTAATTGGTTATAACAGGTTTGCCAGTTGTAACACATGGGTTTTTAGATTTTAGGTTTATTTATTAAGAATTGTAGGGAATTACGAATGGAATACAGTTGCTGAATACTGCATAATCATTTCAACACCGCGCAGCTTGGTTGGATCAATAAATCCATTGGTGAGCAAGAGCGAGAGTGTTGGATCAGCTTTCATGGCCGTGAGGTTGAACGTCAACTCCCAGGTTGCCATAAAATCGGCTGGTGCGACTGATAAGCCCGAGATGGTTCCAATCGCTCCGGCATTGCTTATGGGTTTAGCCGTTTGCGAACCAATGGTTAAACTCATGAATTGCGAGGTTGCAGGCATGCTCATGCCTTCGGCTGTTTCAACAAGGAACAACACGCCAGTAAGCGAAACACTTTGGTATGCGTTCAACTGATTGGGCGCAATCGGGAACGATAATGTTTGCGTGGTAGCACCCGCTACTTGGTTGCTCATGCAGGCATACCATTGTGATGCGAATGCCTGTTGCAAAACATAATACAAACCACCTTCGTACGGATAAGAAGCAAGCCATCCTTTCACTTTTGTTTCGAGCGAAGCATCGTACAAGGCTGTATATTTTACCGTGAAAATGACATCTGTGATGGAATTGAAATCGAACCGATTGGTTGTTGTGGGCATTTCGAGTGTCCAATTCGAAACCGCTCCTGTACCTTCAAACGGCAAGTAACGCGGATCCTCAAAATTCAACACAAACATGCCGCTATCGTCGAGTCCTTTGCTAATGGCAATGGCTTGATTGGGCAACCAATTTTCAATCAATCCATCAGGCGCAGTTCCCGTTTCATTGTCGAGCAAATACTGTGTAGCGGCATCGGCTGTTGGATCATATACCCAAGCATTAAATGTTTGCTTCAAGGTTGCTTTAATGTTTTGATAAGGCCCAACAACTGCTGGAATCGTAACCGACATGGTGGTTATTTTTCGTGCATACTGTCCAGGATAATCGTAATCGAAAAGCTCTTCGGTAAACGAAAAATTACATGTACCTGTTGCCTTCAAATCCAAGAATGCTTGCGGATTGGTCATGGCCAACGAGATATTTTTCTCAATCTCGAAACGGCGTGTATTGACAGTTTGGTATTGTACATTCATGCGTTGCAACGAAAGTGTGAGGTATTCACCAGCAAGCAATCCTTTGCGCAACGAGTCCCAATAATTGATGGTTAAGAAATTGGTCGAAGGGCTATCTGTTTCCATCTGGAAAGCCACTTGCGCTTTCATAGCGTACGTATAAGCGAGCTGATACGTTTGGTAATAAACACCCGAGAGTTGACCAACCATCCACGAGTACAATTGTTGGTTTGTAAATTTCGATTTCAAGAAATTTGTAATCGCTGTGTTTTGTGCAATTTGTTGTTGCAAAATAGCGAGGTCTTGTTGTGCCGAATTCAATTGTGTTTGCAGTCCCGCCATATCTTCTTGAATGCGGCTGACATCGTACGTTGCTGTTTGCAGTTGAAATTCCCAGTCCTGCGCACGACGTTGATAGCCCGCCATGGTGAGTGCGCGTTGCGCGATGAAGTTTGAAATTTCGCTACCAACTTCTGCCGCTCCTGCTGCCGCATTGACCATACTGCCCACCTGAATACCACCATACGTCATCGCAAAAGGAGAACCAACTTGCGGAATCGCATAACCGATGCTCGCTGCTGTTTTCAAAATACTTGCGAGGATATTGAAAGCAAGTCCAGAAGCCATTGCATCTAAATTGGTATTCTCCGAAGAGATCAACCCATTTGAAATCAAATTGGTGTAATACGTTTCGCGGTATTGCGCACTATCAAGCGAGTACTGCATGCTTTGAATGGCTTGCTGCAACTGCGTGATTGCATTTTGACGTACCTGAATATTCATATTCAGAATCACGCCTTCTTGGGTAGATTGCAGCATACTCAATTGTTCGGCATCGTTCTTTTCCAAGGCTGCTAAAAGCGATGCACCAAGTTGCATTAAGGTATTGGTCAAATCTCGCGCCTGTCCAATTAAGAAATCGAAACGATACGGCATCGGTGCATATTTTCCACCAACACCACCGCCAGGCAAATTGTTTCCTGATGCAGCTGCTTTTGCCAAATCCATGGGATTGAGTGGCGGCTCAAACAAGGCCAAGGTGCGCACCACACCATTGATGTCCATCGAATTTCGAATCTTGTACAAACGATCTTCAATCACATCCCAATACGAAAGCAATTGTGTGTTTTCTGGAACACAGAAATAGACATCGAGGTCGTTGAATCCTTGGCTCGCAAGAGGAAGCTGTACACTATTGCCACCCGGAACTAAGTTTTCGAGATCAATTAAAAATTGTGGAATATCATCGCCATATTTGGCTTGAATATCGGCAAACGTTGCAGGTTCCGTTGTTGGACAATTTCCAAGATTGACCGGACGTTGCCCCAGCAAATCGAGGGCATAAACATATAACATCGTTGCCGCCGAAATACTTTCCCAAGTGTCTTGTGTAAACTGCTGATCGCCCCAATTGATGAGGTTTTCGACATATTGCATGACGGCATATTTTTCAAATGCGCCAATGCGTAGTCGTGCAATTGCAAATGGATTGAATGGATCGTCGTTATACACAGCCATTGCCGGATTATCGTCGCTCAACATCTGTGTGAGTGTTGGCCAGATGTACATGCGGAATGGTTGGAACTGCCAGTAATGCGCGCTAGCGGTTGCAATCTGGAAGTTGAGCAGGATATTGCTCACCATTTGTATTTGATCTGCAGTAAGCTGTTGTGCCGATAAAAAGCTCAAGCTTGTAGCCGCCGTAAATTGTGTATTGACTACACCGGCTGAACTGACAATCGGTGCTGCAGGTGTACCAATGTTGTTGGCCTGCAATGCGGTTAAGGTTGCAGCAGATTGCGCAGGTGTAATGAGTCCACGCGTTTGATCGGAGAACGTTGTAGAGGTAATAAACTGTTCAACGGCATGCGGATTGAAAATGTATTCATACCACGACATCGCGTCGCGGAAATTTTGATTCGTATTTAACGCATCGGCAAGAAGGCAAGGAATGTGGTAAAACAATTCCCAGAAATACTCGCCATACAAACCATCAAAATCAACTTGTGAACCATCGATTGCGCTTGGATAATTGACTTGTGTTGCTGGCGTAAATCGACTGAATGGAAGTACCGGAACAACAGGTATTTGCTGCGATTGCAAGGAGATGAGTTGCGATATACCACCATACAACAAGCTTCGACTGAGTGGCTGAATCGCATCTGTTGTCAGACGTGTAATGTTGAATTGATAATTCGAGAGCGAAGTAATACTCGCATCGGCATTGCTGTTGACGTATTTTAAATCCGTTTCTGGTGGCGTATTGTAAATGGTAGAGTAAATATCAGGAATCTGATTCGAGGTAATCGCTCCCTGATTGATCAGGTTGGTCAATACCATTTGTGTTATTGAGCCTGTGAGGTTGTTGAGTGCTACACGGCCATTTATATCAATCAATGCGTAGCTCTTGAATGCACCGTAAATACTTGTTGAAGTCGCTGCATCAATTTCATTTGTTACAAAAGCATCGGTAAAAATGATGGGATAGCCCATCAAAATGTTGTAAGTCGTACTGGTTGTACAAGTCGCTGGCAATGGTGGAGTAATGCCAGCGAGAATCATACCTAAAATGGTTGTTGTTACATTGGGCAGATTGACTGTTCCATCAGGATTGAGCAGGGTGTAGGATGTTAATTGCTGATAGAGTAATTGGGATTGCGCATAGGTAACACCCGAACATTGCAAAAATGTAACTTGATTGATGCGCGGACGCGATACTTCAATTCCTTGACCGAGTGTAGAGAAACGCGCCTGACTTGGTTGACCGGGAATCGGTTTTTTAACTGGTTCAATGAAAAAGGTTTCCACGCCATCGCTAAACATGAACGATCCGGGTTGATTAATCACAGGCTCGCTATGGCTCGATTGGGTAGGAATGGTTTGAAACAATGTGAGCGGTGCTGCAAATAGGAAGAGTATTTTCTGGATGTACGAAAACATCTGTACCGTTACTGTGCCCGAACTAATCAGGGCATTGAGCGTGGTAACGAGATTTAAGGTTAATAAGGCTGATTGAACGACATTGCCATTGCCATCAATGACGCCTGCTGTTTTTAACGCGGAAAAAATTTGCCCCGATACGGTATTGGTGATAAAGGAATTGCTAAACGAACTTTGATTCAAGGTAGAGCCTGATGCTGGCGCATTGACTTGAAAATCGCCTAAGAAATTTTCGGTAATTACATCGGTGTTGTAGGCTACTTGCAATTGTCCGCTTAGTGCATTGACAATAGACATGTAGGGCAGGGGAGCTGCATTGGGGGTGTAGGGATCGGTATTATAAAATTCATTGTTGCAGATAATATAATCTGACGACAAATCTTGATTTAAAACGAGCGAAGAGACATACGCTTCGTTGCCCGATCCATAACTCTTGGCAGTTCTGAAATAATTGGCAGATGCGACGTAAAGGCGGTTTTTGAATTGGCTCATTTCAGAATCGTTAGTTACTAAATTCTGAGGTTGACTGATAACAACTCCTTGATTGAGGAACGGCCCGTAAGTGAGGTAAATGCGCTCGAAATTTGTTTGCGACTGATCAAAACTTTGCAAGTTTGTATTCGTAATACGTGATGCAAAAACTTTTAACCACGGAGTACTTGACATATCAAATAATCCATTGAAAAGCGAAGTCATATTGCCATTCCCATCTGTCGAATAAAAAACAACTTCTTCGGTTTTGACCACTTGCGGATTGACCCAATTGTTTTCCAGATCTAAAAATGTGCATCTGATTTCTGCCGAATACACAACGTTTTGATTGGATTGTACATCGCCCGAAGTGCTGGAAATCGAGGTGTTGACTGTGGCTTTCAATTCGGCCCAGAAAATGTATAAGCGATTGAATGCAAATACAGGTGTTACGAATGGTGCATCAATGGTGATGGTAATCTCATTCCAATCGCTCCACGGATAACCATCTTGTTGCGAACAATAATAGTACGTGTAGGGTTGTGTGGTTGTTCGTGCTACGACAAATTTGGTACTGATCTCGCCTTTTTCCGAGTCTTTGACAATGGCTTGCATCGACTGTATCGGAACAAGTTTGGACAGCTCGCTGAATCCATTCAGGTATGTTTTGTAAGACGATTCGATGAAGGCATCGGTAATGTCTGATTGCTGCAATTGATTTTCGAGATCGACAAAAAGCGAGGTCTTGGTGTGACGGATCGATGGAACGAGGTAATTTTCGGGATAAACAAATATCTGGCGGTTTGCTTCCCAAACCCGGTATTGCATCATCCACTCCCACCACGAATCAGGAATATCCATGATCTCAACGCCTTGCTCAATGCGTAAGCGGCACCGTTGCAAATACAATTGACACGCATTCAATCCTTCGCGGATGTACGAGATCATGGTTGTATCGCCCATGTTCACATCAATCAACAAATACTCATAGACGTTTTCGGATGTGAGAATGTCTTTGTATTGGCTATGGAGTTTCCACAAGGCAATGGCCAAAAGTGCATCGCGGGTACTGAGTGCAATGCGGCTATTGATTTGATCCATCACCCCTGTCCATTGGCTTGGACTAAATACGGCTTGAATTTTTTGAAGTGTTTGCTGTGCTGTATTCTCGTATGTTGTCCAACCAGAACTTGCTGGCAACACATTCAAGGCCAATAATGATTGATAAAAAGGCACATCCGCTTTTAAGGTATTCAACACATTCCAAGCAGCCATTAAATCGCCAATCTGAACCACCAAATTGGTTTCGCCACCGGCAACAACAGGAATCAATAAATCAGTTTGGGCCAGACTCCATCCTGTTATACTGCAAAGGATAGGTGTAGCCGTTGATGGATCGGCATTGAACGCAGCAACATAGAGAAGCAAAGCTTGATTGACATCGCCAAATGTTGTAAAATACTTATTGAATGTGATGAGGCTGCTGATATTTTGTGGTGTGTAGCTCGCAAAATTTGTTGCAAACCCATAACTCGCAGGATAGGTGCCAACACTTGTAATCAGATTGGCAGGTAGATTTAATTTTTTAATCAGATAAACCCATTGCGATGTGAGTGCAAGTACCGCATTGATATACGTACTGTATGGCGATGTTGTACTTCCTGTTGGTGGTTGTGTTAAAAACGCGTCGTACCAATTGGTAACACCATTGGGTAAAGCAATGGCTTTGATGAAAATGGTCGAAATGGCTGTAATGATTTCGCTCGTACTACCAAAATAGTTGGAGATCGCTTCGTTCACGACAACATCGCCTTGTGGTGTTGCTGTTCCCTCTGGATTATTTGACCACAACAATTGCAACCAGTTGTTTACCGTGGTTGGATCATAAACAGGTAAGGCATAGATATTGGCCGTTCCGCTAATGAAGTATGAGATGTCATAAACCGAAAGCCTGTTGGTTTTAAATTGCTGCGCTGCTGCAAGCAATTGTGCAACTTGGTCGGTGGTGAATGGTAATGTTTTGCTGAGTGGGGTTAGTGGAAGCAATATACTGTATTGCGTGATGGTTTGATTTAACTGGCCCGCTAAAAACGCATGACGGAAAAGCACCGATAAATTTTCGACCGTTAATGGCGTTGATGTAGCGGTGAAAAGTGTTGTGCCGAGTAAGTTTGTATCGCTCTGACTTAAATTTAAGCTACTGGCCAACCAGCTTAACGTTTGGATATTTGTGGCATCTGTTGCGCCTGGAGTCCAATGGTTGATCGGACTTGTATAACCGCTGTTTAATGCGTTTCCGGTTGGTTGATACGGTGTTGCACCTTGCAGAATATTCGGGTTGTTGTAAATACGATCGAACAAGGATTGCGCTGTGCCATCCAATCCAGAACCATACGTTTTCATCGGTCCAAATAGACTCGCTGTAACTATGGCATCTGTCTTCCATTGTTGTGCCAAGGCCAGAATGGCCGATGCTTGGTAAATCGATCCCGTAGAAATAGCCGACGTGGTTGTACCACTTCCGATGCGCAATAACCAATCGAGTGTTATGAAATCGACATTGGCATTTTGTGAAAAGCGAATGAACCGATTCAGGCGATCACACGTATCGGTACTTAAATTGGTAAACGTTGTGTTGCCTGATGCATCTGTCGAAATCTGTAACGAACCGTTTGTCGAAAATCCCTGATTGATGAAAAAATTGTGCGCTACGTTATTGCTAATTTCTGTTGGCGATAAGTCTTGAAACAACAACACCTGAAACGCATCGACCAAGAGTTTGGTCTGAAACATAAATGTTGCAATCGGCGTGAGCGTAGTTACCAGATCTGTTGTTGCTGGATAACCATAATACCCGTTGAGTGCTGCACCAGATGCAGCTGTGGTGAGGATATTGGTTTGATCGAAACTAAAACCAAATTGCTCACTTGCAATGTTTGCCGGAGCAACTTTGCCCGAAGCATATACGGTAGCAAGCGAGAGATTTAACTGTGTTAAATAATTCCGAATTTGTGTGAGCGGAAGGTTGTAGGGCAACTGAAACGGATATGTCGTTGTTGTTGCTAACGTTTGATAAGCCTGTGAAACATTACTGCTCAAACCCAATTCCGTACTTACCAAGGCAAACAACCGTTCGATAACAATGGAGATGTACGGAATTAATGTGTTCGTGTTTTCGCACGTGAGTAAGATGAGTGGAAGATCGGGACGACGGCCTGGGAAGGTTAAATTGGTTGGTTGTGTTGGAATAGTAGTGGTATTGGGCGTTGTAATGTATTTGTCAATGATCCGCATCAAATCCACAAAGTATGCAGCAGGACCAAAAATGGATTTACATTCTGCGCACGAACAATAATCTTGATTGCCAAAAATTTCCTGATAGCTTGGCAATTGTTCGAAGTATGTAGTAACATCATCGCCCACATTGGTCAGTTTCAAGGCTTGATAATGTGGTGAGCCAACGGTAGTTTTCACATTGGCCAACATCAGGCGTACTTTCTCCTGCGTAGCAACCGCATTGTTGTAAACCTGCGATGTTGCTTGTGTTGTTAATCCAAGCGGTTTAGCATAAGCCGATACAAATGTGCGCTCGCTTAGTTGTGTAACTTGTTGTGCGGAATGGAATCCATTTTTCAACAATTTGCTTTGCACTGAAGGATCATGATGCAAACGCGATAAGCGTTTCGCTATTCCCAATTGTGTTTTGAATGTTTCGTGCGGGATGCGCAGCGTATTCAATTTTTTTAATTTCTCTTCATTATGAAAATGAACTGATTCGAAATTAAAATTGGGATGTGCTTTCTGAAATCGTTTCAGAAAAGCCGTATGATTTTTGGCAAGCGTTGCAAACTGTTTTGCCTGTTCGGTAGTGATTTGCTTAGTCATGGGTGAAGTGTGTAAAGGTTTATGCTGCTATTTTGAGTGCTGTGCCAAAGTGTTTTGCCATAGCGTTGTATGCTTCTAGTTTTTTGGCACTTTGAAGTCCATCTGCGCGTAGGATATTGGCTGCAAATGTGGTGTTGTAAATTTTAGTGGTACCTGTCTCATCAAAAATCTGGTAGTAGAATTGTTGCGCAATGTGTGTATGCGATCCGTCTGTGCGCTTGTACACATCTGCTCCTACACGGATAAACACTTTTTTGTCTGTATCGCGAACGAAATCTCTTACCGCCAATTCAACGCCTAGTTGTACAAGATTCGATCCTTGGCTTCCAGCAACCAAATTGTTCGATGTTTCTGGGCCGCCCAAACAGTGCGCAATCAAATGGCACCAGGCCTCGCCCAAGCCACCTTTACCGCTATCATCGCGTCCTGAGTATTCGCTTGCCGAAATACTGCCGCTACCATAATACGCTTTACCCATAGCCGAATTGGTTGAATCGCGATCATCTGTACTCAAGTTTGCTTTTGAGATCACCATCTGCTGGTAAAAAAATTCTGTTTGCGATTTATCAACGCTTGAAGGATCATTCACTTGCGATGGAAGTGCTTTGCCTGTTCCCGGTGGCGCTTTAAACTGATCGAGTTCTACTTGATGTTGATCAATTTCTTTGCGTATAAGTGCCAATTCAAACCGAACCTTGATGGGTGTAATGCGTATTCTTCGACTTGTAGAAGCTCGGCTGGTTAATGCCGACAAGATGCTACCTTCATCGTCAGATTCTAGCCTTGAGATTAATATTCGTTTTGACGAAATCGTTTTATTCAGCATGGCCATCCTGCGCAATTCTTTCGGAGAATAAGAACGAACTTTATTTTTTTGTATAACTTTCTTTTTGGCGGCCTTACCCTTACCACCTGCAAATTTTGGTTTTCCCTGCCCATCGTCGTCAGTTGATGCCAAAGGGTTTGAGCCAATGTATTCATACAAGTTCAACCCATCTACCGCACCCGCCGGATCGCAACTGATCCAACGGCACAACCATGTCGCATAATAACGCGCACCGAAATAATACAAGCCTGTGGAATCATCGCATTCTTTGCCAGAGAAGCGGTAAATTTTTCCGGTTACTTCCGTAATGCTTGTTCCTGCAATCAACGAAGTTCCGCCATACGGATAGTATTCTTCGTACGTTAGAATTGCCGCATTTTCGTCTAACTCATAAGCCAATGAGCCAATCAGGTTGCCCAACTGAAAACGAAATTCATCGGGAATAACTTCTCCTGAAAGTTTTGCCGCTGTTGACGCAAGAACATTGTGTTTATAGACCAAGACTAAATTCTCGCCATCGTTTACCGTAAGTACACGATCATCTTGCACCACAGGCCCGCCCACATTATTGCGGACAAGGGTAATTTTATATGCACCCAAATAAATGGTTTCATTGACCGATGTTACCGCCCCGCCATTTTGCATACGTTCACTTACTTTCCGCACACGCTGACTGCCTGTGTTGTAACTATAATAATCAGTATCATCTGGCTCTGTTGGACGTTGAATAATTCCGGTGCTGATTAATCGGTTGGCGTAATCCCAGTTCAACGTTACGCCCGTGTTGAGGTAAAGCTGCTGTTGATTTCCGGCGGCATCGTATGCTTGTGCATAGTGCGTTCCAGGGTTTCCTGTTTCATTCACAGACGCAATCCGATTCGATGTAGGCGCAATGGTCAATTGCCGTGTCCAAGAAACCGAACTGGCTTGGTGATTAATTTCTGTCAGGTTATCGGCATCGTCATAAGTATATGTTTCCGAATAATTTTCGAGCAAGTTGCCGTTGTTTCCACCTTGTGCGTACTGGAAAAATTTCGACTGCTTCACATCGCCATTCGATGCATTGTTGATGTAGGTGTTGTAATTGATGCTCGGATGTTGACGGCCATTGGCAACGAGCAAGCGGTAAAACGCATCGTAGGTATAATCTGAAAGCGCATCGACTTGTTGGTTGTTGCTGAATACTGTTTCCCACGAAGCATCGCGCATGCGGGTGAGGTTGCCAACAGGGTCGTAGGTGTAAATGATATTTTGGAGTACCGGATTTTGCTGTTGTCCAGCTGGATTTGTTTGCGGACGGTTTGAATTTATTCCTGTTAAGTAAAGTGTAGTTGGTTCGTAACTGAATGTACTCACCACCGCATTGCCATAATTTACCTGCGCGCGTTGTGTATTGGGTGTGTATTGAATACCTGTAATAACGGGCTGTTGCGCAAGGCCACCCGCTTCGATCAATGTTACAGTTTGTAGTAAACCATCAATGCCATAAGAACGCAATACGCCACTTGCATCGGGATAAACTTCTGAAATCATTTGCCCCATTGCATTGTACGTGTACACAGCCGTATAGGTAACTGATTCTAGCGCCACAGGATTACTCCAATCGGGTTGTTGCTGGTAATTTTGACAGACTGCACGCGTTACAGAAAGCAATTGTCCGTCAAGCGAAAATGCGTTATTGGTAACTGTTCCTGATTGATCGTTGACTTGGAAAACTTGTCCGCGTAGATTGCGTTCAATGGCATCGCTCAACGTTTCGCCATAAATTACTGTTTCGGCTAAATAAGCGGCAAAACCATTGGGCGTAACTGTTTTGGTGAGTTGCCGTTGCAAATTATCATACGTCAGCGTTACCGTATTTTGATTGGCGGAGTATGACCAAACCAGTTTGTCGAAGATATTTCCAAATACGTAATTTGTTCCTGAATCGGCACTGATAATGCGCGAAGCAACATCGGCATCCATTGCATACGTGAACGCAAACGAAAAATCAGCCGTACCATTTTTTTCATTTTCTTCAACCAATAAAGCATTGATCGTTAAAATCTCTCGGCCTGTAATGTCGTTTGTGCGCTCTTGCACCAGTGGTGTTCCATCGTTGCGTGTTTTGATCGTGCGAATGATATAGCCCGCATTGTCATTGACAACTGTTGTTGGTGTATTGTAAAAAACAGCGGCTTTATCCAACGCATTGTTTTCGTCTTGTTGCGCAAGTGTTGGATTGCTTGGGTAATTGGCTTTGAACGCGATGTAAAAAGGCGAATCTAAAACAGTATCATTCTCATCGTAACGTATTTCTTGCCAAGCACTGTAAACCGCTTTGCTGAAAAATCCTTTCGGTGTGTCTTTGCGTATAATGCGGTTAATCGCATCGTAATAAAAACACGTTGGCGGAATAAGATCAGAAGGCGAATCGGTTGCTGGTGTACGATAAGTGAAGCTGTCGGAGAAATATGGAAAATATTGTTTGTACGGATTTCCTTTGTTGTTGTAATAGGTTAATCCACTAACCATCCATTGTTCGGCATTGCTTCCCGGAACAGGTTGTGCTTTGATTCTATTTTCAATGACTCTTCCTAATCCATCCGAATAAATAATAGCTGTTTTACAAGCAAACGGTGGATTTGCTGGATCGGAAGCATAGTTTTCATTCAATAAATTGATGGTATAGAGCGGTTGTTGATTTTCGCTGTACGCTGTTGGATCATCAAAATTGAAAGATACTGCACCTTGTAAATAGTATTGTGAATTGGTTACAATGTCGTTGAGTGTAATTGGACCACCCGCCGATCCTTGCAAGCGAGGTATATACGTTGCAGGAAATGTTTGGTACGGATAAATTAACGCACCGCCTTCAATCGCATTGTTTACAACTTTGAAAAGCGTGCCAACAATGGAACGACCAATAGGATTGTACAACGATTGCGTAATGATTTCATTCTCGTCGATCTGCTGCATCGGTTTCAACGATACGTAATCTGTGAGAAATGATTGGGCATTAAATTCGCTCGCCGTAATGTATTGCCGTGTTTGTGTTGGATGTATATAATACGGTTGGTCGTAATCTGTTTGGGCACATGAAAATGGCGAAGTTGTTTGCCATGCCTGATAAAATGTTCCCGGCGCGCTGAGGTAGTAGGTAACGAAATCATCTTTCCACCAATAATTCGAGTCGAGGTAGTAACCGGCACTTGTTATTGTTGGTGTAGGTAACAAGGAATCGAATGCAATAGTTAGAAAATCGGCATCAAAACTTGCTGCGGCATTGTGGTGATGTAAAGCAAGCGACTCCACTTGGCCTAACGGCAAAACCTGTGTTTGTGCATTGTCCCAATAGTACGAACGGGTTGACGTGAGTACCCGCGATGCCAATGCCGTTGTTGGTGGATTGAATGTAGAGTACGAATAAATTTGTGCTAGGCATGTTGTTGTTGCTGTTGCAACGGCGTTGAATGAAAAATACCCATTGGCCTGATCAGGTACCAAATTGTACAGTTGATACGAACTTTCTAAGCAAGGAAGACCGAGCAAATAGAACGGTGCTGTCGTGTTGATTAAACTCGATTGCTGACAGATCGCCTGAATGACTTGTTGTTGCGGGTAAGCGGTTGCACCCGTAATGGAATTGGAGCGGCGTGGAAGATGAATCGTTACTTGTTCTACGACATGACCAAAATCGTCAATGGCTAATGCGAATCCTTGAGCAACAGCAGGATCTAAAGCATTTTGATCGTAGTTGTAACTGATCGTTTCGTGTGTGTACGTGAAGAATGAGGCATACGGATTAATGCCTTGTGCTTGATACAGTTTGATAAAATAGTTTGATTCGCTTACGGTGTAAGGTGCGCCAATGGGATTGAAATTTCCATCACCTTCATACACTTCTTGCCGAAGCAATGAACCACTTAATGCTTGATAGGCTTGTTGTTGTGTAAGTGATGGACCGTTGCTGATGGCCGGATCGGTAATGCTATCTGGAAACGGATACGCATACGCATCGCCCGAAAAATATTGCGATGCAAACTGCCGACTGATGATTTCCTGATTTTGCCAAGCTCCCGTATGAAACCAAGAACGGGTATAACATGGCGCAACAAACTGACTGGAATCGAGCGCGTGCAACAAGCGCATTTGCATCAGTGCGAACGACTGCGAATCTTGCGATTCGATGTACCCAAATCCGCGAAACTCGCGCTGGCTGCTGTCGTAATACCCTTCGTGATAACGTTTGCTGGTTGTAACAACACATGCCGATAGTTGATCGGTAACTGTAATTTGCTCTACCACTTGAACCGGAAATGGTAAACGAGTTGACCAAGGTGTTCCGTTGCGTTTGTCTTGCAAATAAAATTTCACCGAACTCGCATAGCTAATCTCGGTTAATGTTCCACAGTTATTACTAATCGCGGATAGTAAATAAGGTTTGTGTGAAGTAAAACTTGCACCAGAAGATAAATGAACAATTGCCCCAAACGTATAGAAGTAATGTATAGGGCTAGGCGAAGTGCAGGAAAAAATGACACTTGTTGTTCCACTTCCTGTAATATCGGCAAAGGTAATGGAGTCATTGGTGCCGTAGGTGTTGGGTAAGTCGATGTATATCGGATCGGCAAATGTATTGCCCGATTGGTTATAATAAATGGCCAGCGAATTTGAGAAAACAAAAATCAGATCACTCGTTCCAGAGCCATCAATATCAGCTAGTATAACGCGACTCACATCCATATTTTCTGGCCACTGTGGTGCGTTTCCAAACGTGATCTTTTCGCCGAAAACACCGTAACCTAAACTGGGCCAACATGCAACACAACCATTGGTAATGCGTACACGATGTTGTAAGCCATCGCCCATCATGGGGGCAAAACCAACATAGCTTGTCAGATCGCCTTGAACAATCAGCGGAAACTCATCAGGTGTTTGAACTTGTTGTGCTGGACCAAACCCCGAAGTACCAAGAGATGGATAGACTTGCAGTTGTCCTTGTTGAGTGAGGATCAAATCTGCTTTTCCCGATCCCGATAAATCGATCGATTCTAAGGCAGAAAAATCCTGAATGGTTGGCCGCGATTCGAATGGACGAAAGGCTTGCCAGAGTGAATTGAAAAGTGAAGCAAAGAAACCGGACTTGTTGGGCGAATTGACAACGATTTCTTTTTTGCCATCGCTGTTCAAATCGGTAACTGTAATTAATCCTTGCGCTTGATTTTTGATGTTGGGAAATTCGGCAACCGTTGCCGGAACCTGAAAACTGCCATCTCCTTGTGGTTCGAGGTAAAGTAGGGTTGCGTTGGATCCCATCAGCAATCCCGGTAAACCTTCGCCGTACAAATCAACAGGCAGAAAACCGTTTTGTTGCAAAGGTGATACAATCGATTCCTGACCACTTGTAAGCGTACCGAATGCAGGTGTTGCTTCAAGATTTGGAACAGAGAAAAATAAATCAACGACTGGCATCGACAACAATTCGTAACTGCCATCGGTATTGGGTTTGCAGCCTGTTTGGTGCAACTGACTTAAAGACGATACGATTGCCGATTCGGCATACACCAAACTTGTTCGACGAACGAGAACGGGTTGTGTTCCGAGTTCGTTGAACTGATGAAACATCAAGATGTTTCGGCATAACCGTTGCGTGCGTATTTCAAATCCGGCATGATAGGATGAAAAAGGGTCGATGCGGTAGTTTGGTGGATTGACGGCCGCATACGGATTGGCATGTGGTTGTAACAAATCGGCATCGCTCACTTGGCGTTCGCCATAATCAAACACGATTTGTAAAGCAAATGTTTCAACCGAATTGTCGAGGTAGTTAGCGTATTGAATAGAGGTTAGGTAACGTTGCGAAGAAAAATCATGTCCTTGATTGAAAATAGCTGGCGGAATTGTTGCTACGTTTTCTTGCTCCCAGTTATACTGAATTTTGTTGCCTTTGATGTCTTGCTCAAGAACAATATTCCATTGAAAAATACGGCTGCTATTTTGTGGGTCGGCAATGCGTGATGATGCATCATTGCCATATATACTCACCGTTCCTTCGGCATCGGTTACTTTCCAAAATTGGTTCGATAAATCGGATTGTGCTTGCCATAATTCGATCAAGTCGAACGTTCCTTGCTGGCGTGGGACGTAACGCGTTACCGTGTATGTAATTCCGTTAAGCGTTTCGGTTGATGTGTTTACAGTTGATGATCCGTTAGCAAAAATTAATTGCGGGACGAGTTCACCTACTGACGAGAAGATGAAAATATCATGACCTTCGTAACGAGGAATTCCGTTTTCGGTGCGTCGTGAAAATGAAGCGGTGTTTACTGAAAATCCGATACCATAAGTACTGTTCCCAGAAGACGATTGATAAGCAAGTGTTAATTCGGGTTCAAAGCCACGAGCAGGAGAAATGTAAATTGGAATACTGAATGAAGCGACACCAGTATAGTCATCGGCAGAAAAAGTTTCGCCTAAACCGGATAAATTCCCGCCACCTTTCGGGTCGCTGGTAGCACTTTCGCTGGGTTGATTGTTCGGTTGCTGATTCACGGCAGTTGCATTTCAAAAATTAACTGTTTACTCATTTTGTTTATCCGAATTTCAATCGTGGTAGCAGTACACCAGATTTTAATTAGATTTAACGGAGTAAAAGTCGATTCTTTGAGAATGCCGGAACAGCGTATTCATACGGATTTAAAAAGCAGGTAGTTTTACGTGTTTTTCATCAATTTATTTCTTTTTGTAAAAAGGAATATAAATTTTTAATTTACTTTGACATGTGCAATATTAAAAGCATGTGTTGATTTGTTTTTTTTAAGATGAAAAAAAACATAGAAAAACCTGATGTAGAATGACAGGAATAATTCGTTTTTTTCGCCTTTATCAATCATAACCAATTAACAAACCCAAAAACAAAACAAACCTATGTCAGCAAATCAAATTTCTCTAGCCGAAGCAAAAGCACGTCTTTGCGATTTTCAAACAAACATCTTAGGATTAAGCGATTGGCCTGCTTCGGTAAGCCAAACCAAAGCGTGCTTAATTTCAATGGATGACATCAATGCAATCATGCAAGAACAAGATCTTGCTGGTATTCGTTGCTACCTTGGCTTGCGTCAAGACAGCGATGTTGGAAATCAAAAGGTGATTTCGCTCATCATGGTCGGAACAACATTAGATGCAGATGGAAATCACATTGACGATACTTCTGCTATTTACGATTTGACCATGCCTTGCCCGAATACGTGTGATCCAGGTAGTGCATTGGCTAATCCATGTAAATAATTTGGTTCCTTAAATTAGTCATCATCCGGCAGGCGATACAGCCGAAAAATTTGTTTTGCCTGCCGGTTTTTTCGTATCGCCCTTTGTTAGAAAAAATTATTTTAAATGTATCGTCGCTAGCCATCTTGATTCCACTCACGTTGGCGGCTTTGCGTTTTCGACAGATTCGGCAAGAGATGCCTTGGTTTCTTCCTTATCTCATTGCCACATTTGCTGCTTCCCTTTCCACGCAAATATTGTGGTGGTTACGCATCAACAACTTGTTTATTTTTCACTTGCATACAGTTGTTGAATTTATTTTGATTTCATTTTTTTACCTGATGCAGTTTGAGAGCGATCGATCGAAGCGAATCATTTTTATCCTGCAAGATTGTTTTGTTGTCTTCGCTTTTCTAGTTGTCATCTATTTTCAACCCATAACCGTTTTTAATTCCGTTTCACGGGCCATTGAAGCCTTGGCCATCATCTTCATGGCCTTTTCGTTTTATAATAAAATGCTACGCGAATTAAAAATTACTTTTCTAAGTCGTTCCCCAAAATTTTGGATCAATACCGCTTTCTTTTTTTACTATTCTGGAAGTTTCTTTTTATTTCTTTTAGGAACAGTCATCATCGATCAGATTCCATTTGAAGTAAGCCGACTCATCTTTAGCTTTTTTGGTATTCTTACAATTGTTCTCTATTTATTTTTCGCCGCCGGACTATGGAACCTCAAAACGACATAAGTATTTACCTCGCACTCGTTGCCGGAACAGAAGCCATGCTGCTGATTTCTGTGGGCATTGTATTGTTTGTGGTTGTTTATCAAAAACGTTTGGTCAAACAACAAGAAGAAAAGAACCAGCTCGAAATTCAACACCAGCGCAAATTGGCAGAGAGTATTTTGACAAGTATCGAAAAAGAACGCCGCCGTATTGCTGCCGATTTACACGATGAAGTAGGGCATAGCTTATTGATTTTACGTTTGAATCTCCGCAATAATGATCCTACAAACGAAAACCGAAATATGATCGACCAATCTATCAATAGTTTGCGGCGCATCTCCTTTGATTTATATCCGCCTGCAATTGAAACGTTAGGCATCATGCCTGCTATTGAAGATTTGTTGAACGAAGCGCGCAAAAATAAGTTTAGCATTAAAACCGATATTCGCTGCGAAGTCGATCACTTGGAACAATACACATCATTGACCTTATACCGCATTGTGCAGGAATTACTGAGCAATACGATTAAGTACAGCCAAGCAAAAACGATCTATTTCTCCTTGTGGAATGCTGAGGATAAATTGCACATGGAGTATCGCGACGATGGCATTGGCTTTAACTTGGATCAGAAAAAAAATAGCATGGGTTTGCTAAACTTGAGCAACCGTGTAGAAACATTGCAGGGTAAATCATATTTTGAAACAAGTCAGGGAAATGGCTTTTTTATGCGTTTGGTTGTACCTATTTCATTAAAACAAATCGAACATGAATGATCATAAAATTAAACTCGCATTGATCGACGATCATATTCTTTTCCGCAAAGGGATAAAAGCCTTAATGGTCGATTCTGAAAAAATGGATTGTTTGTTTGATACTGATCAAGGGCATTTGTTTATCGAATGGCTCGGTGCGGCAGGGGCATTGCCCGATGTGGCTTTGATTGATATTGAAATGGCCGGAATGAATGGAATTGAACTATCCGAGAAATTGCAGAAAAGTTTTCCGTCAATTAAAATCATTATTCTCTCGATGCACTTTCGCGAAAGTTTGGTTGTTTCGCTTGTGGAAAAAGGGGTGCGTGGTTATTTACCTAAGAATGCGGAGCCGAATGAATTGTTGAGTGCCATCGAAACCGTGCATAATCGCGGATTTTATTTCAACGACACCTTTCTTAAAACGATGCATGCTGCATTCTCGGGCAACAAAAAAAATACGAGTGATAAAACGCTTGGCTATGGTATTACTGCCCGCGAGAAAGAAGTATTACATTTAATCTGCCGCGAATTTACGACGCAGGAAATAGCCGATAAATTGTTCTTAAGTGTCCGAACAGTTGATGGCCACCGCAATAACCTGCTGCAAAAAACAGGCGCGCGCAATAGCGCTGGACTGGTTTTGTTTGCAATAAGAAATAGCATTGTTGATCCGTGGTATTGAGTTTTCCATCACACATGCAGCGCGCAATTGGCGAATGTTTGAATTCCTAAATTCACTTATTAAAAAATCTAGCGCAGACAATGCGAGAAGGAAAATCTCAAGTCTCAAGTCTCGTGTCTCAAGTCTCCTGTCCAGCGCAGGCAATGCGGGAAGGAAAATCTCAAGTCTCATGTCTCAAGTCTCGTATCTCACGTCCAGCGCAGGCAATGCGGGAAGGAAAAAAACTCACCAACTCACCAATTCCACCATTTACCAATTCACCAATAGCGTCGGCACTGCGCGTGGCCATTCCTAATACAAATCGGTCTCTTCGATCAAATCAGAAACATCGCGGTATTGAATTTTTTTAGCATCATTTTTTCCTGAGCGGCGAATTTCGCCATTCCCCGGCCCATCGTTATTATCGCCCGGATCGATGGTGTTGTTTAAATCAAAAACATCGTACATCAAGGTATTGCCTGCCGAATTTTTTGCCTTCCCAAATCGGAACGAAACGCCAACATGAATAAAAGGTGTTGAAACCGTTTTCGCATCGTAAAAATGACGCAATGGACGATTTGTTCCTTGATTAAAAGACGACGAATACAACCAAATTTTATTGTTTGCAGCCATTCCACCCGAAAGGAAGAAACTGAAATTTTTGCTCGCGCGTACATCCAAACGCAATCCATTCGCAAGCCCAGTTCGTCCGAATTGAATCACTGAATCTGTTCCGAAATACAAACTATCCGAATTGCTCAGGTTGTAGAATCCGCCATAGACACGCGTAAAAGCAGTAACCGAAATTTTCGGATTGGGTTGATACACCAAAACGGCATTGCGTGGAAATTGAGCAGAGAAATAAAATTTTCCATCCAAACGACCTATACGAAAACCAACCATCGGCAAGCTAAACCGATTGCCCAATAAAAATGTGCGTGTTATACCCAAACGAAAACTAAATCCAGGAACACTGCGTGGTGTACAATTCCAAACCAAGGTGGATGCAAACAGAAAACGCCTGGTTGTTGCTTTGTTGTAACGATCTCCGGTTACAAATGGCGACGCATCATACAAAATCACATGCTCCGAACCAAACGCCCAAATAGCGCGCATTCCAATTCCTGCTTTGTATAAAATATGCTGTTCGGTAAGCGCTGAAAATTGCGGTTTATCGTTGAGCAAATTTGCTGTAACAAGCAAGTGAAATGTGTTTAAATGTGTGGTATCGTTTCCTTTAAATTTTGCTTGCGTATAAATTGGCGCATAAAAACCGAGATTCGTTTGTGCAAAACGGTAATTGCCCAAACGGTTGGTAATGTTTTGTGCAGCTACGGTATTCCGACTTGTGAGTGCTTGAGTAGCTGTTCCGAAATTAGAAATCCAAAGTGTTGGACGAATATAGTGCTTGGCTTCGCGCGAGCGTTCACGCAACAGTGCATTGACGTGCGAAGCAGAGGAATAGGCAAGCGAATCTGTTTTTCCGAATGCTTGCGGAAGAAAGCCTATGCTGAGTGCAAGGACGCCGATTAGCCGAAACGAGTAGGAGATAGTCATACGGCCAATCATTTAGAACCACCGGGATTGGTGGTTGCATTATCTTCAGAAAGCAAACGAATCAATTCTTTTTTGAAATCTTCTTCCGCAACATACAGTAGCGCAAGTTTACGAGCTGGTAAAATCTTTTTCAATTTCTCGTGCATTTCTGCTTGCAAAGCAACATCATTTTTACGGAATTCTATTTCTGAATCAGCAAGTTTTTGCAATTCTTCGTCGGTCAGTTTATCGGCTTGCTCGCGTACTTTCTTACGATCTTCTTGTGCTTGTTTGCGCAAGTTGTCGCGTTTTTCTTGATACTCGTTGTAGATAGGCCAGAATACTTGTGCTTCAGCTGGAGTGAGGGACAAGCGTTTGGTGATAAAAGCTACTTTCAGCGCTTGCACTTTTTCTGTACCCGAAGCCGAAGGCCCATCGTTTTTGCCTGCTGGAGCTTGCGCATAGACTTCTGAGGCCATCAGAAGCGTTGCCACAATCCAAAAAATATGTAAAAATCGTTTCATGTTTTCTTACTTAATGTCTTTTATCAATTCACCGAGGTCGGTGTTTTCGTTGAGCAAATAATTTTCCATCGACTGATCGAGTGTGGTCGATACATCTTCGTCGCGTAACTGTTCGGCAGCATATTCAGCTACAGTTGATTCATCCACGAGATCAATATTATCAATGAAGTTTTCGTTCTGCGCTGGGCGAATTGGTTTGCGCTTGTGCTGCGGTTTTGTGCGGTTGGCAATTTTCTCAGGCACAATTTCAGGTGCAGGTAGTTCAACGTTCGGTTGTTGCGGAACAGGCGAAATCTGTGGTGCTTTTTTTGTAGGCGTTTCCTTTTTTGCTAGTGGAGCAATGGTATTTTGTTTGGATGTCGATAGTTGATACATCAACCATCCTCCGAGGCAAACAAAAACCGCCACCGCCGCTGCCATCGCTAGTTTGCGCGAACGAGTAGGGGCGATTGAAATAATTTTTCCAGATTCGGGTACTGCAACTTCGTTTGCTTGCTCCGCATCCAAAGCCGCAATTTTTGCTTCAATGCGATTGGCCAACTGATCGAAATAGGTTTCGGGAACATCGGCATCAGCACCCATTGCCAGATTGTCAAGACCAATGCGGCCCATCAAACGCGCAGAGAACTGATCGAAATACGATGCTGGCACAACAAACCCTTCGTCTTGACGCAAATTGTCGAGCGCTAATTGTGTTGGCAATTCATGGCTCAATTGATCGAAATAATTTGCCGGAACATCTGCATCAGGTGTTTGTTTCAACGCATCCAACGCTAAAACAGATTCGAGTTGACTGCCGAAATGTTCAAAATAATTTTCAGGTACAACAAATCCCGCATTTTCGTGCGTCTCACCAAGCGCAACGCGCGCCATCAACTGATCTGGAAAATGGTCAAAATAATCTGAGGGCAAGCCAAGTGCGATGGCTTCTTTTTCAGCAGGTGTAATGGCTGCAAGCGAAAGAGTCAATGCTTCGGCGGTACTAAAATAATTTTCGGGAACAACCCATTCGCCACCCCGCCCGCGCTCCACCGCAATCCGTGCCGGAAGAAACGCCGCCAACTCCTCAAAATACGATTCAGGTACAACAAATCCCTCCGCACGGCCACGCAAGCCATGCAACACAGGCGCATACTTCGATAAATCATCGAAATCGGCCGGAAGGAATGTATCGTTCTGTTCGTTCATCGTTTTATTTAATAACCGCGCATGGCATTATCATCCTGCGCTCGGATATACACTTCTATTTTTTTAACGGCGTGGTGGTACGATGCTTTCAACGCACCCACCGAGGTTTCCAATACTGCCGACATGTCTTCATACTTCATGTCTTCAAAGTATTTCATGTTAAAAACCAAACGCTGCTTTTCGGGCAAAGTCTGAATCGCTAATTGCAATTTGCGTTGAATCTCATCGCCATTGAAAAAATTATCGTCGCTCAATTTACTGGCGGTTGAGTACTCCACATCTCCAAACCGAACAAACAATTCTTGCTTGCGTTGTCGAATAAAACTCAAGGTTTCATTTGTAGCAATGCGATACAGCCAAGTGTA
Organism: Bacteroidota bacterium; assembly: GCA_013298545.1. GTDB lineage: Bacteria > Bacteroidota > Bacteroidia > Palsa-965 > Palsa-965. The sequence goes on from JAAFIA010000044.1 coordinate 40,108, forward strand.
TAGCTGTGCATCTTCCTTAAAATTGTCAAGCCCTTTCCAAGCTTTGATGAATGTATTCTGCAACACATCATCCGTATCGTCGTGATCGACTAGCATGCGGCGAATATGCCAGTAGAGCCGTTTTTGATAACGCACCACAATCTGGCGAAACGCATCTTGCCGCGTTTGGTCGTCCCGAAAACGGGCCATTAATTCTTTATCGCTGATTTCAGACATGGTTCAAAAAAAAGGGCTTCGACGTATTTCGGTTAGAAATTCGACGCAGCCGCTGAAGGTTGAGTGTGATTGATTGGGTTATGCTTTGCGGGCAATGACACGCAGTGCCGCATTCACAATATCAGGAGTGTCTAAGCCGTATTTCTTCATCAGATCTTCCGGCGTACCACTTTCTCCAAACGAATCATTCACTGCCACCAGTTCCATGGGAGCGGGATTTTCCCGTGCAAGCAATTGCGCAATACTGTCGCCCAATCCTCCATGACGCTGATGTTCTTCGGCGGAAACCACGCATTTTGTTTTCCTAACCGAAGCTAAGACGGCTGCTTCGTCCAAAGGTTTAATCGTATGGATATTGATAATTTCTGCCGAAATGCCTTGGGCTTGTAAAATGCTCCACGCTTCAACTGCTTTCCAAACCAAATGGCCTGTTGCAAAGATACTTACGTCTGTTCCTGCATATAGATGAACGGCTTTGCCAATCTCAAATTTCTGATCGGCTGGCGTAAAATTAGGAACAG